>JAACDG010000062.1 GCA_009937025.1 Methanobacteriota archaeon | reverse complement strand
CTCATAGGGCGTTCCACGTCGTGCTGTTACAACACTCATCTCGACCATCCAAAGAACCATAGCAAGGTCAACCCAGAACAAAGAGTTCGAAGGGATAGGAGCGACAGAGGCAAGAAGAACAGGTAGATTGACCAAGATGATTCCAGCAGCACTCGCTGCAACGATTGCACCCCAATGCATACCGATTGGTAGAGGCTCTTCTAACTCTTCATATTCTTCACGAGGCAATGCAAGGAAGAATAAAAACAATCCAGGTCCAAAGAAGAGGGAGAAATATGAGAATGAACTTGTGCTTCCTCCGTTATTGATGCTTTCAACAGCACTGACTATTTCTTCTGAAGAAGAAGATGGGGCATTGGAATACACTACTCGCATTGTTTTGTCGAGCACAAGAATCGAATCTGCAGTGCCGTTCGGTGAACTTCCTGTGAATGATTCATCCAAATCCACATACGTCGTCCAAGTGAGATTGTAACTTGTTTTCATCGCCGATACATCGGTCGTCGAAGCATCCATGCCTGCAAGTATGTGGACGACTGTAATATCCTCTCCAAGCAGGTCCAGTGTCTTGTTCAATTCAATGGCTTGTTGGGCCACATTTTGAGTACCTGGCAAGGCAATAGCAACGACCAGGGCATCTTTTCCATCGAAGAGGTCTGAAATCATCATGGATTGCATATTTTCACCGAAAACCTCTGTATCATACACACGTGCATGGTCATCGATAAGTTCGTTTGAACCAAGATTTGGCTGACTAATCGCCGTTGGAATGAAGAGAATCGTCATCACGAGAATTGCAATGAGAATTGGAAGTGGGGGTAGATCATTACTTCTCACTTGTGTGAATAAAAATCCAAGCAATGAACCAATAGTTGTCAGCGATAAAAAGAGAGTTGAACTTGCAATTCCTTTATCGGTTTTTTCAACTTCAAATCGAATGATTCCAAAGGCGTGGCAATCGCTGTTGAGGTCTCCTGAAATCGTTTGAATGCACATCTCCAAATTCGCATCACCGGGCGTTAAAACAGCAATTCCAGACCAAGCCCAAACGGTTTGATTATTCATACCAGAACGGTCGATTCGTAATCGACTGGTCGAAGTTTCCATGATTAAATCTTCATCTTTTACGAATTTCTCATCGTCTGCAAGTGGCCCCCAAAGTTCCCATTTTGTAGTTTTGACATCGTCAACACCCCATGGGAACAGTGGTTCAAACTCAATGTGTGCGCGTCGTTCAGCATCGACAAAAACCCGAGCTTTAGGCTCATAGATTTGGCCTTCCATGATGATGCCGCCACTGTTTTGTTCAAATGCACCCCACTGAACTTGAATCGTACTACCTGCACAATCGTTTTCGGCAGAAACAGAGAGTGTGAACACATCTCCTACGCCCAGTGAAAGGAAGACTTCGATTCGGTCTCCTGAGAAATTCATCGCAGAATTTGAAGTTGCCGTATCAACTACTTGAGTGACAACCGAATCATAGACCGGAACACCACCTGCATCAACAGAGTAAATCATAGTGAAACTTTTGTCAACCCCCCATTGTCGTTCACAGAATTGTGGCCCACCCAAGCCATCGATGTAGGCCGACATAAACACCGTCATGTTGACCGTTGCATTGATTGGCTGTTGTAACGGTTCACTGCTGATCGTAAAGACGGGGACTGTGCCCTGTCCGTTTGTAACCGGATGGCTACCAACCGCATTATCGGTACGCCCACGTTGTAAGACGGCTTCTTCAACATTCAATCCTTCGACGAATAATCGCTCCATTGGATTGATGTCCCATTCAACAAAACCTGGTTCATAGGTCTCATCTTCAATCGCCTTAACAGCGCCTGTTGCCATCACTCCAACGAGGAGGGCAAGCAAGACAAAGGCAAGGCTACGCTGGCGCATTGACACCACCAAATGGTTTTGGTTCATGAAGGCGATGGGCGGATGATAACGGTTTTATCGAATCAAGCAAAGATTCCAGAAGATAAAATCATCCACATAGCGAGCATTCCACAGGTAATTGAAATTCCATTTACGCCACCTTTTGTAAGGTAGCCCCGATTTTCGAAAACTGCACCTAAAACGCTATCCATTTGACATCCAAGCCAACCAATTATGGCGACAAAGACAGTTTTTTGTACACCGATTGTCATACTATCGACATCGGCATTGGTAACAATCCATGCAATTAAAGTCAAGACAGCAATCATGGCTGAACCAATAAAAGCAGCTTTTTGCCCTGAGGGTGAAAATCCTCCATTGATTCCAGGTTCACAAGGTTTCATAGTCGTAATCATGCGAACATTGTCATCGAGACAACCTATTTCACTGGCAAATGTATCAGATGATGCCACTGCAACAGCCGCACCGAACATCCAAATGCCATTGTACCAGTCTCCAGTAATGAAGGCTAAGACAGCAACAATTCCGGGAAGCCCGCCATTGGCAATGACGTTGCCATAACTTCGATGACCGTCTTCTGATTCAGACATTCCCCGAGTCTTTTTCTCATCAAATCGCCATTTTGTTGCCTTGTGAGAGGCTAAGAGGAAACCGAGAAGAATCAAGAGCCAAGTCCAATGTCCCAATCCACCGACGACAAATCCAAGTGCTGTGGCAGCGAGAATACCAGGATTATCAAGCATTTTCGCTTGACGAGAAGTAAGAACGAGGCCAATAAGAAGAACAGTAGTGACTATCAAGTTACCTTGATTGAGACCGCCTGAAAGCACATCCATCGACATTCCTCAAACTCTCGGGGGACACTTCTCCTTGAAAGGTGCTCTGCCTATCAAATCCGAGGGACAGCGTTTCTTCGCGATTCTTCAGGAAAGGGCAGTGGGTAATATACGGCGAGTGATTTGCCAAAGGGCGAGAATCAACAAGATTGGCCAACCTAAGATATAGACGATTTGGATGTACCAATGAACATCATTGAAAAGAACGCCTAATAACCAAGAAGAACCGTTCCAAAAGGAATGAAGAAGAATGGCAAGGCCAATGGCATAGAATGGATTTTTGGGAAGGGTGAATGCTTCTTCTCTCGATGAGCACATCCAACGAGGAACTCGAATCGGTTGTGAGAATTCAGTTGCTGATTGTTTCACGATTTGCCCTGCATTATTCATCAAAACCCATGGCTGGTTATTGATTGGTATTGCGCTTTTCGGGGCGGCAATGTATCCCTCCTGAGTTACTTTGGGCATTCTGGTCGTGAGGTACCAACCAATGGCATACCCCGAAATACCCGTCCAAAGACCATGGGCAGGAATGGAGCTAATTCCTCGAAGTATACTTATGAATAGAAATGAAAGAGCAGAGTACTCTCCAGCCCCAAACGCAGTCAAGACATAGGTAAAATTCTCAAGCAGAGCAAATCCCAATCCTACAGTAAATCCAATTTGGAATCCACGACGTGGACTGTCGATGAAACGAGCCAATGCTAAAATCGCTGCAGCCTTACAGATTTCTTCACCAATAGGGGCGGAGAGAAATAGAATCATTCCATAACCTAGACTCATCGGATCGCTTGTATCAAGTCCAATTCCATTGAGTAGAATCGGAGAAAAGAACGAATTAATCAATATTGCTGGAAGAGCAGAAACCATACCAGCAATCAACATCCATTCTGCGAGCCTTCGTGTTGTTGGTAACCCAAAGTAAGCGCTCAATGTTGACCACCAAGCGAAAACTGGTGTTGAAAAGCCGATGATAAACGCTGGAATTGCAATCAAAACAAAAAGCAAGACTGAGAATACATTGAGCCCGAAGAGCAGCATCGGAAACATACACATGCTACTGATGAACACTCCACCAAAAAACAGCCACCACAAATGTTTGCCAGGTGGCATCTCTAAAGGAGAAGAATCTCGAACAAGGTGGTGTTCAACCAGAATTGGGTGGGTTGATTGAATTGCTGTTTGAGGAGCAATCATGTTGAATGTAAGGCCAAACGACGATTCAGTACCTCGTATGACATGTGTCAATTTCGGTCGGCGTAGAAAAGTAAAACCGAGGACACAAGGAATGAGACAGAGAGAGCCAAAAATCGTCAAAAGTGGATCTGAAGGTCCGAGGTCTCCGTCGAAATCACTGTCAAGAATTCCTGCAAAAATTGTTACTGCGGAGACTTGGACAATGATGAGGACAAGAAACACAAACCCCAGCATTGAGCGAACTACTTTCCATTTTGAGGATGGATGGGCCAAAATAAGCCCAGGGGGGGCTTGGGACAATGGTGTTGTCGGCAGACCCTGCATGATGTGAACAGCGAGCGAATAGCCTATCACACTTACGAAGAGGTCCCGCTCAGTTCGCCCATCACTCGTCACTGATAAACAGCAGTCGGCTCAAACAGTCATCATTGCGGGATTGGTGCTCAAACTCCTCCCACATCAATGCACCGGAGGCAGTGAAAGAAAAACACGCCTTCATAACCTCAACGGCATTTCTTCAAGTCATGGGAATGATACAATACCTCTTCGCCCCTCGCAAAGACCACCGTGGCTGGTCAACTCCAAGTGAAGCAGCACGACTGTATTTTCTACTGCTTCTCCTCATTGTTGGGTTGTGGTCATGGCCGAAAACCAACGGTAGCTTCACGCTATGGGTTGGACTTCTTTTCTTCGTCTCTACCCCGTTACTCACTTTCGGATGGTGGTTGATTTCACTGGTGAGCCAGCATACCGAACCTCAGGCCTTGGTTGATTCTCTTCACCGTATTGACCGTTCTAAAAAACAGTCGATTCACTTGTCGGCAAGGAAACCGTAATCCCACGAATGTGGAGGCGCAAACGTTTCCTTTATCGAACGAGGAGAGACCCAGCGCAACAAATTAAGCGGTGAGCCTGCCTTGTCGTTTGTTCCACTTCCACGGGCACCACCAAACGGTTGTTGTCCAACAACGGCACCAGTTGGTTTGTCGTTGATATAGAAGTTTCCAGATGAGTAGCGCAGCGCCTTCATTGCCGTAACGACGTCTTCGCGCTTGGTAGCAAAAATAGAGCCAGTAAGTGCGTATTCAGAAGTTTCATCACAGGTCTTGAGTATCGCTTCAAATTCATCATCAGGATAGATGTGTATTGAAAGAACGGGGCCGAAAATTTCCTCTGCCATCGATTCGTAATGAGGATCAGAACACACGATGGTTGTCGGTTCAATGAAGTACCCCTTGGAGCCATCATAGCCGCCACCGGTAACGATTTCACAACCAGCATCTGCTTTTGCTCGGTCGATGTAACTCGTGATGTTGTCAAAGGATTTCTTATCGATGACAGCAGACATGAAGTTGGTAAAGTCTCGAGGGTCACCAATGGTAATCTTTCCAACTTCTGCACAATATTCATCTTTGATGTTGGCCCAAACTGAGGATGGAATATAGGCGCGACTTGCAGCACTGCACTTTTGCCCTTGGAATTCGAAAGAACCCCGCAATAAAGCAACAATCAATGCAGCCTCATCACAATCAGGATGTGCAACGATGAAATCTTTGCCACCTGTTTCACCAACCACACGTGGATAAGAGCGGTAATTCTCAAGGTTATTGGCGACATCTCGCCACATCTTTCGGAATACCGAAGTTGAACCTGTGAAATGAATTCCTGCGAGCATTGGGTGTGAAATAACAGTGTCTCCAACCATACTTGCCTTACCTGGAATGAAGTTGATAACACCTGCTGGAAGGCCGGCATCCATCATCAGTCGCATAAGTAAGTAGTTGGATACATAGGAATTCCGACTTGGTTTCCAAACGCCAGTGTTGCCCATAATTGCCATACTTGATGGAAGGTTTGCAGCGATGCTTGAGAAGTTAAACGGCGTAACAGAAAAGACAAATCCTTCCAGTGGTCGAACTTCACTTGAGTTCCACATGCTTGAAGGGGAGACCGGTGGTTGGAGGTCTTCGTAAATTTGACGAGCATAGTGAGGGTTGAATCGCCAGAAGTCAATCAATTCACATGCTGAATCAATTTCTGCTTGGTGGCAGGTTTTGGATTGGTTGAGCATAGTGCTGGCGTTGATTTGAGCTCGATATTCGCCTCGCAACAATTCGCTGGCTTTGAGGAAAATGGCAGAACGGGCTTCCCATGGCATGGTCGACCACATTTCATGCGCATCAAGAGAGGCTTGAATGGCTTCTACGACGTTGGCTTTGGTTGCCATGTGAACACGAGCAATCACGTGGCTGTGGTCGTGCGGCATTACTTGCTCAACAACATCACCAGTGAAGACTTCTTGACCGTTAATGATGCACGGGATTTCAAGGATTTCACTTTCTTGGCGTGCGATTTCTGCTTTGAGTTCAGCACGCTCCGGACTGCCTGGAAGATAGCCGAATACAGGTTCGTTAATGGGGGTCGGTGGGCGAGGAACATTGTTCACCATGCTACGATGCTATCGCACCCGCCACTTCAACATCACGCTCTAATTTTTTCATGTGATTTGGAAAACGCGATGTGAGTATTCTACTTTTGATTGTATAATTTCATGTCGATTTGAATGTATGAACAGGCGTATCTGTTCTTTGACTGTTGAGTCATGAATATTCTTGATAGAATCACTTTCATCTACTCCTTTGATTATATCTAGAATGGCCAAGATATAGGCGTAGCGATGTATGAGAGG
>JAACDG010000061.1 GCA_009937025.1 Methanobacteriota archaeon | reverse complement strand
CCTTGTGAACGGCGTGTGCTGCACCAACAACGCGGCCCCCTGGGCCAAGTGATAACAATGCGGCAAGTGGAGGTAAAATATCATTGGAATCGGTGACATCAAGCGTGATTGGAGTTGATGCTTCATATGTATTTAATATTCCTTTCTCCCACCTTATGCCACACTCTATAGCAGATTTTTTGAGGATTTCATGCCCAATTGCTTGTTCAGCCTTAGGCCAGCCTTCAAGATGAACTTCTGAATTGAGCCCACGTGTTGCCAAAAGAGCAAAAGAAGCCATTGAAGCGTCGCTCGGAACACTGTACGGTTCGTTGAATGTTGGTACCCAAGCCGAAAGATTGCATTGACCATTCTTGAGTTCAACCTTTCCACCTGCAAGTTGAATCATTTCTGCTGTTAATTTCGAATGCCGGTTGGAGACGCCTTTTCCTTGAAGATTCAGTTGTAGATCAACCGGTAATGCTGCAGATGCCAACATCCACGATGAAAGTGGCTGACTTGAACGGCTGATATCCAGATCGATACCTTGTTCAAGATGTTTCTTTTTCCAGGGGCCACTCAAAATAACCGGCAAGCGTTCCTTGCCCTGGCCAATCGATACTTCTACTCCTGCCTGCTTGATTGAATCCCACAGAGATTCTGAGTCTCTTTGCCGCAATGAATGGTCTCCATCCAACATGATTGGTCCTTCCATTCGTGCTGCAATACCTGCTAAAAAACGCAGCGCTGTGCCTGAATTTGCAGCATTAAGAACGCTAGCAGGGCGTTTGAACCCATGCGGACCAACACCTGTAAGAACCCATTTCACTGAATCGGGGTGTGGGCCCAAATCCATTGGGTTGATTTGCTGAAGTATCTTGCCTTCAGCATCGTAATCATCGAAATGAACCCCCATTTGTGAAAGGCTGCTACGCATTGCTCTAACATCATCACCGGCACCGGAAACATTCTCGATGGTGATTTGTTGCTTGGTCTGGGAAAACAAAGCTAAGGCCCGAATAAGATGGCTCTTCGAAGGTGGTAAATGCCATACAATTGGTTCTCGGGATGACCTTGGCGTTATTTTGAGAATACGGAGATCATTCCGTCGATGGTCCTTGCCAGATGAGGTCCAGCGCTTCACCCAACCCCTCGCCATGGGCGTTCCAGACTCCAAGCACCCATCAACCCTTGCAACACAGAATAAAAAGCCGAAGCCGCATAGCCTGTACGATGTCGTTGCAGGATTCACTTGGGCGCCCGTTAAGGGACCTGCGAATCTCGGTCACCGACCGATGCAATTTTCGGTGCACATATTGCATGCCAAGAGAAAATTTTGGGCCCGACCATGTTTTCTTGGCAAAGGAAGAAATCTTGAGTTATGAAGAAATGGCAAGTGTGGTAGCCTCCTTGCTTCCTTTAGGTCTTTCAAAAGTTAGAATTACCGGTGGTGAACCTCTACTCCGAAGAGATATTCACATCTTTATCGGCTTGCTTCGAGACCTTGATGAAAATCTTGACATTGCCTTAACTACCAATGGAGTTCTTCTTGAACGTCATGCAGAAACACTGTTCAAGAACGGCCTCAACAGAATTACAGTGAGTCTTGATGCACTTGATTCAGAGTTGTTTCAATCGATTACCGATAGTAAAAATACCCCTCATGAAATATTCAAGGGAATTGATTTTGCTCAAAGCATTGGTTTGCCGGTGAAAGTAAATTGTGTCATAAAAAAGGGCGTCAATGAATCTCAAATTGTGCCGCTCACAAAGGCATGTGTGGAACGGAATATTGCCGTACGGTTCATCGAATTCATGGATGTTGGAACGACGAATAATTGGAACCTTGAATCGGTAGTCAGTGGGAAGGACATGAGAACACTACTGAGGAATCATTTCGGCCCACTGGAACCTATTCCCGCAGAACATCCATCCGATGTGGCACGATTATGGCGTCTGGTGAACGGCTCTACTGTCGGTTTTATTGAATCGGTGACAAAACCATCCTGTGGAAATTGCTCTCGTGCTCGGCTTTCAGCACACGGTTCTATCTACACATGCTTGTTTTCCGAACAAGGCTTTGACCTGCGTGGAGTTCTTCGATTTGGTGCAAATGAACAGCAGATTGCTGAAATTATTCGAGATATTTGGACACACCGCGACGACCGCTATTCCGAACTACGCCATCAACTCAAAGACTCACGTCAACCTGTTGAAATGTCATTTATAGGCGGCTGACTAAGACTCGATTGGCGGCAAGACGACATTCGCCAACATCGAATTTGAGGATAAATCAACGAGTTTAAATCGCCAAGTTCCCGAATCGGAACCGACGGTTGCTGAATCAATGACAAAATAATCACCTTGACTCACCGAGTATCCCGCATCACGATCATGGAAGGATACATTCGCTCCAATCAACCCATAGACACCTGGCTCACTGACCAATCCATTTATTGAAGTGCCGTCATTCGAGTTTTCTGGGTACAAATCAAATTGAATCTTTGCTGGGTCAATCGTTTGGTCGAGAGTCGTTAGGCGAATCACATGAAATCCATTGGATAATCCACGAACGCTAACAGTTGCTTCAGCAGCGGGTTTTTCAGCGGTAGTCAATGCTCCTTGCATCAAAACAAACACCATACTGGAGAGCATTACAGTGATTGCAAGTAGCAATACGGTAGCAATAACGGGGCTAACTGCCTCGTTGTTTGTTACCCTCCGCACGTTGCGCATGGAACCACTGTAGTATCGATAGGACTTGAACCAACCGTTTCAAAACAAGGTTCGAAGGCATCTTTTCCAATGGTTCAGAACAGCCACATCGGCTTATCGCACTCCATGGCCCGTTTAATTCCACCAATTGGGCCAAGAATTCTCAGCAATGCTTCGGTTACCAAGTCGCCTTTGAAGAAAGCATAGCCCATATTCTTAGAACGAAGAGAATTCTTCAACGCTCGACCCATTGATGCCCGTACTCGAGTTTCATACGTTGTTAGTGGCGTTCCATCCCGGAGATGGTCGAGAATTGCCTCAGCTGCAAAACATCCCGAAATAATCGCTTGAGATATACCCCCACCGTTGCTTGGCATAACCAGACCAGCAGCATCACCGAT
Organism: Methanobacteriota archaeon; assembly: GCA_009937025.1. Classification (GTDB taxonomy): domain Archaea; phylum Thermoplasmatota; class Poseidoniia; order Poseidoniales; family Poseidoniaceae; genus MGIIa-L1. The sequence goes on along the minus strand of JAACDG010000061.1, from coordinate 103 downwards.
GGCTAACGTCGTGCCGTCGACCATCGTTTTCACTGGACCACCCATCGGAATCCGACCACCACCCCATGACAGGAAATCAACACCTAAAGAAGCACAGTATCCT
>JAACDG010000060.1 GCA_009937025.1 Methanobacteriota archaeon | reverse complement strand
TTCATTGCGTCAAATCGCTTTGAAAGAAGCGATTACCCAACATCGGGCAGGTGGGTGCCCACGCGCTGCAAATGAACTTGAAGCACGGCTTCATTCTTTGTTGTAATCAAAGTTCAGCGCCAATTAGAGTTTTGGTATCTGAGATTCCATCCAAGATTCGAATCTCTTCAACGATGCAACGCGTGAGTGCAAACTCATCATCAGCTTGAACTCGAGCAATGAGGTCGTATTCGCCAAACAACATCCATCTGTCGGTGACGTATTCAATTTCATCCAATGCCTTGCGAACCATACTTTCTGAACCAGGTTGAGTTGTAATTAGGACAAATCCAATCGCCATATTCCCACCTCAGTATTCCACAGCAATCAGGGTCTGTGTGTCCTTTACACCTTTGATTTGGCGAAAATCAGTCATCAACATCTTCGTTAGATTTTGAGAATTATCTACGGACAAACGGACAACTAAGTCAAATTCCCCATAGAGTGCATGAACTTCGGCAACGGCAGAATGTTCCATCAAAGAAAGATAGACTTCACGCTCATGCGCAGGCTGAGTTTTGAACAGCACAAACGCTTCGGGCATAAACAGTCGTAATGTAGAACGGTCTTATTGTTTGCGAATGAAAATCTTGGTTTTGAGAGACCAAATCTAACATCCAATAGAACCCTTCAAGTGCTTTTTCTTTCAGCAGAAGATATGGGCTCGGATTCACGCTCTCCTTTTGAGGTAGGGATTGTTCTGTTTTTGATGATATGTACTCCTTTTGCGGGATTCTCCTCCTCATTGCTCGAAGAAGGTCAGTCAAGTGATGATTTGGCAGCCGACCATTCTGCAGAATCCGTAAATGCGCGCGCTCAAACCACATGGACGGGGACAGTATCCGTCACGACAACCTACACTATTTCGGTGTTTGACGAACTCATCATCTCGCCTTGTACGCAAGTGGAAATGGGTTCAGGAGCCCGAATTTATGTCGAAGGCCGACTTACGGTCGAAGGAACGGTTGCTTGCCCCGTAACTCTCAGTTCGATGACAGGTTCCGACCACGAAGGCATCCAATTTAACAGCAGTTCAAACAACCGCGGCTCAGTTCTGAATAATTTATCGATTGAAGATTCAATCTACGGTATTACGATGTATGGTACAAATCCAGTGATTCATAACCTTACAATTCTCAATCCTGACCGAGTAGGTATTGATATGTTTAGCAACTCTGCTCCACTCATTTACGACCTTGTCATCAATCAAGCAGGGCGTGTTCTTCCATTCCAAGGCGATTGGCGTTATGGATTGGGGTTGTCGATCGGTTCAGGTTCGACTCCAATTGTTGATCGGGCGACATTTACTGACCACCTTACTCGAGCAATCAACATCTGGGGTGGCTCAGGAGGGGTTCTTCGAAACCTTGTGATGAGTAACATCAGCGGTTCGAGTTGGGCGATTTCTGCTGGTGTTTGGATTGAAGACAGTCAACCATTACTGATGAATTTGAGCGTTGACCGTGCTGACCACGGTATTGTTGTACGGCACATCGATGATGGCGGCTATACCCGTGCGGTTTTCAAAGACACAACGGTGACAAATTCGATGTATAGGGGCGTCTATGTCGACAAAGAAAACCATTCAAATTATACCAATTATGAAACTGCTGATTTCACCAATTTGACCGTAAGTGGGACCGGAGGTCCAGGAGCAACAACAGCCAATATTGCTTATGCTGCAATCGATGTGAATTCAACAGGTGCATGGTTCGAAAATACGCTCATAGAAAATTCAACTTCAACAGGCGTACGCCTGTATTATGCTGACTCTTCGACAACTTTCCGCAATTTGACAATTCGCGATTCAGGAGACCCCGGGCAGGGTCCGCACAAAGCTGGACTCGCAATTACTTGGATATTCACTTCTGCTCCAGTTTTCGATGGGCTTGAAATCTCAGGTTCAGTCGGCCCCGGTATACATTCATACAAAGCCGAATGGGATGCGAGTGATTTGTATCTCCATAACAATTCTGAAGATGGGATTTATTTGGATTATTCATCGGTTGATATCGATGGTGCAGTCATCGAAAACAACAGTCTATCTGGCGTTCACTTGCTTGATAGCCTCGACACCCATTTGGAGAACCTTACCGTTCAATACAACGGTTTTGCAGGTGCGACTGATGAAGAGAAAGCAGGCATATTCTTCGACCGTTCAAAGACGGTATCGCACCCTCAACTCGACGTTATGTGTTCTAACTGTGATGTGACAAATTCAGCGGGCTCAGGTATTCTTATTCGAGATTCGGTCGACCTTTGGTTGAATGAAATTTACCTTGCTGAAAACGATGTAAATCATGCGCCGCTTGATGCAGACAACACCGGCTTAACGCTTGGCCAGCAAGGGGGGGTCATCAATATCGACGGTCTTGAGATTCATACTGAACGAAGCGGTGCAATCGGGACCCCTGCCGTGAACATCAATCAAGCGGCAGCGTCAATCAACGGTATGGAAATCCATGGCAATCATTCAGGAATTGAATGGGATGGACAAAACCATAACAATTACCCATCGCAACTCAGCAACAGTAACTTTAGTGGAACGGGTTGTGTTCAATTATCAAATCATAATGATCTTTCGGGAAGTGGAAACACAATTACAGCAACATGTTCTGGAACTGTTCAATTGGTAAACAGTCAAGTTAATTGGTCGAGTTTCACCGATTCTGGATTAACTTCTACCATTCTTCAACTCGATTCCAATTCGGACTTGCATCTCCACCAACCAGTGAACTTCGATTTGAATCAATCCTATCCAACCATCGCTTCAGGCGCAACGATCGACGTTGCTTACGACATCAATGTCTGGGTTGTCAACAACAACAGCAACGGAATTCCCGGTGCAAATGTCGATGCAACTTTTTCGCAGTTTGAATCCGTAGTTCAAGATTCCACCGATTATCTTGGATATCTTTCTCTACCGAATTTCATCGGACAACGTTGGACCAATACTGGGGCTTCAAGTTTCACGACAACGACCATTTCCTGTGGCTATGACAGTGTTTCAAATTCAACCAATATCACTCTTGACCAAGACCGTTTTGTCAATTGTATTTTGCCACTTGCCAACCAACCACCATTCGTAGTGTGGTCTACTCCAGTTGATTTGGGAGTGTTCATTTCGCAAGGACCTGTGGAATTCAACGCCTCTGATTCCTGGGACCTTGATGATGATGAACTTACTTTCTCATGGACAAGTGACCTCGATGGTGATATTGTGGCATCATGTAACGGACAGGGAGTGGGTAACGGGCAGGGAATTACTCAGCAAGATATGACCAATGGGGTTCCATTCACGGTAAATACAAATTATCTGAATATGGGATGCCAATTGTCCGATGGTATACATGTCATCACTCTGGAAGTCTGCGATGACGCTGGACACTGTGTTTCTGAAAGCCGAACCATTGAATTGGTGAATCAGCCACCTACAATTGTCTTTGATGTTACACCTGCAATGACGCCGTGGTCTGAACTTGTCATTCCTCGAACCCAAAATGTTCTCTTCAACCTCACTGGAACTTTTGATCCAGAAGGCGATACGCTATCGTGTTGGATTAAACGCTCGTATCAACAGGGGCAGGGGCAACCTTGGCTATCAGCGGAATGTCCTACGGAGATTTGGATGAACCTTTCAATGGCTGAAACAGTACCTTCTACTTTTGACTTAGAAATCTACGCCTCTGATGGCATTAACCACCCAGCATCTGTATACATAATTCCAGTAGAATTGTACAATGAAGTTCCAGAACCTGAGTTCACATTAACTCGACTTGGAAATGCCAGTGAAGATGAAGTTACACTCGACGGTACTGCTACCATCGACCCCGAAGGCGACACGCTGGAAATCGAATATTGGTCGAGCCTTGACGGTCAGTTGTCTTGGAATAATACCGAGGCAGGTAAAGTTTGGACGGGTTATCTTTCCCGAGGCGTTCACTCTATAGAAATGAGAGTTGTCGATGACCGGCCTGAGCACATCAATGCTACACGAGTGACTTCGATGCTTGTCGATGTTGAAAACTCCCTTCCACGTTCAGTAATCGATACCCCAGTTTCGAGCCAAACATATACTTCTGCGGAACTCATTTGGTTCTCTGCAAACGGTTCAGGGGATTACGATGCTGCTTGCTCAACGTTCCCTGTCGAAGGGGATTGGCATTGTGCGCAAGCAGAACCAAACAGCGGTTCAGAATATCTTGTTGTGGATTGGAGCAGTGATTTAGATGGACGCCTGACTCCCGAAAGCGAAGATTGGCTTGTGTTCGAGGGGCGTTTGAGTGCTGGAACACACACCATTACGTTGAGTCTTGATGATGGAATACACGAACCTGTTCTCGTATCTCGAACAGTTGAAGTTCTCACTTCGGCCCCACAATTGAACCTTCTGACGCCGGTGGACGGAGATGCGTATTCGTCCAGTTCTCTGATTCAATGGGATGCACGTCAGTCGATTGATTACGATGATGATAACTTTACCATGACCATTCGCAGTGATGTACTCGATGAGCCATTGTTGACCGATGTTTCGACTTCACAAGTTCATACATCCTCGCTCCCTGCTGGAGAACATAGCATCAAAATCACCTTAACTGATGATACGGGAATGGAACAAATTACATTCATCAGTATCTCTATTGGTCAATCAGACCCTGTGGCTGTTCTTCTTCAACCACAAAATCTGTTATCTATCGCTCCTGGTGAATCTATCATTTTGGAAGAAGAATCATTCGATGCTGATGGTGATATGGAAACGCGTGAATGGCGACGTTGGCTCATTACGGGGAATTACGAGATTGTTTCAACACTGAGTACCGATGCAATACAACTTCCGCCAGGACAGCATCATCTCTCCTTGTATGTTGAAGACAGTCGCGGCACATTTAGCGAAGTTCATACGAATGTCACCGTTCAATCGAGTCTTCCGAAACTCTCCAACCTCACCTTCTTGCCAGATACACTGCTTGCTCAACAGAAAAACACGTTATCCGTTCGAGTCATGATGATCGACCCTGATGGAACAACGCAAAGTGTTCGTGCTACGGTTGTTTTCAATGTCCAAAATTGGGCTTTCAATCTCACCGATGAAGATGGTGATGGCTATTGGGAAGGTTCGGTTGAAATGAATCCGGAAGCAGCTGGGCGACCAAACCTCAAGGTCATCGCTACCGATGGAACTGTAGATGACCCAATGGTGGATATTCTCAGTATCACCTTGTATGTTGAAGAATCGGAAGGTGACAGCCGAGTAGCCATGTTTATTGCTGCAAGTGGAGGATCTTTCGGTATTCTTGTGGTCATCGCAGTTATCGCACTACGACGTCAAAAGAAGGCAGATATGGCCATGATTGATACTTGGGATTCCTTTGGGGACTTCTCATCCACTTCCAAGCCGCCTGCCGGAAAAACACTGGTTAACCTTGAAGGTGGTGCTATGGATGGTGCCGAAGAGGTTCTGGCTGAGGATGAGATGCTTGAACTCGAAGAGTCTCCTCCGGCTGAAGAACCCTCTTCTGAACAAAAACCAGTTGCAGGCATTGATTTAGATTGGGACGATGTGTGAATAAGCACACTTCACAACTTCTTTAATCTAAGAATTGTGGCACGAAACCATGGACACATCCTCGTTTCGAATAACTCAAGCAAAAGAGTTCGTTTTGGCAGATATTCAAACCGACGCTCCTGATAATTTTGACAAACATGAGTCAAAAAAAATAGTTAAAGAACTTACAAAACAAATTCGAACTTTACAAGAATTGATGTGGGCGGAACAAAAACAACGCCTGCTTGTAGTTTTACAAGCAATTGATACAGCTGGAAAAGACGGAACCATTCGTGCAGTGTTTGGGCGAGCAAATCCACAGGGATTCAAAGTACAATCTTTCAAACGCCCAACAGAAATTGAATTGGCTCATGATTATTTGTGGCGAGTTCATCCACATGTCCCCGCAAATGGAGAGATTGTCATCTTTAATCGAAGCCATTACGAAGATGTTCTGGTTGTCAAAATACACGATTATGCACCAGCAGAATTGGTTGAGAAACGCTATGCTCATATCCGAAACTTTGAGCAAATGCTTGTCGATGAAGGTACAACCATCATCAAAATCTTTCTTCATATTACGAAAGATGAGCAAAAGAGGCGCCTTGAAGACCGCTTGAATCAACCTGAAAAGAATTGGAAATTTGAGATGAGCGACCTCAAAGAACGTGGTTATTGGAATCAATACCAAGACGCATTTGAGACGATGATTCAACGAACTTCAACGAAAGATACTCCTTGGTATGTCATTCCGGCCAACAATAAAAAGTACCGTAATGAAGTTATTTCTTCGATTATCGTTGAAACAATGGAGAGTTTCAATATGGAATGGCCAAAGCCTGCTGAAGGACTTGAAGATATTGTAATCGAATGATATCAATTACTTCTTTTGCTCTGGTAAATCGTTGTTCAGTGAATCCGGGTTCGAATCACGTCCGCCCCAAGGCGTAAGAGTTCGATGCAACCCTATACGGCGGGCGAAGAGGAACTTGAAGTTCTTCCATCCATCGCCCCAAGTGTGAATTTCAGCCTCTCCCACCCGAGGGCGATAAGGAACAGAGATTTCTACAGCCTTGTCCTTTCCGAGAACTCTACGAGCAAGAATTTTCATTTCTTCAGAAAGAGGCATTCCATCATTGGTTGGGCGCATTGCATCGTCATTGAAAATCGATTTACGGAACACCCACATCCCAGATTGAGAATCTTTTACGCCATAGCCGAACAAAAGTCGAGCAGTAAAGGAAAGTGCCCAGTTTCCAAATCCATGGATTCCCGACATTGAACCATCTTCAGCCAAAGAAAGTCGGTCGCAAGTGATGAAATCCAAATCATCATCGAGCAAACGCTTGAC
>JAACDG010000059.1 GCA_009937025.1 Methanobacteriota archaeon | reverse complement strand
TCACTCAGACCCCCACCCAGCACATCACCTCCACCATCCAAGCTCGTGCTGTTGCCGGAGATATTAATACAAATATAAATGTCGAATCTCCTCAACTCCAAAGTACTCCTAACGCACCTAAAAAGAAGAGCAAGGATGCTATGTTCATGGGTCTTGGTGATGTTATCTTCCCTGGAATGTTGGTGCTGTCTGCAGCCCAATACCTCGAAGGGCCTGATGGTTTCCTCGTTGCTATGACAACCTTGCTCGGTGGCTTGGTTGGCTACTTTGCTTTGATGACTTATGTTGCACGAGGACGTGCCCAAGCAGGACTTCCTCTGCTGAATGGAGGTGCCATACTGGGTTATATCATCGGTGGATTACTCTTGATAGGACCGGCTATCTTCCAATTTGGAATAACATTGTGAGGTGATACTTGTGCTCGATATGAACATGTTCCGAAATGAACCAGATGTCATCCGTAAAGATCATGATAAACGTGGTATACCGCATGATAAAATCGACCAAGTCATTGCTTTCGACCAACAGTGGATCAATCTTCAACACGACACAAATCAACTTCGTGCACAAAAAAATACAGCAGCTCGCGGTATTGGTGCAGCAAAGAAGTCCGGTGATGAACAAGCGGCTCAACGCATCCTTGCCGAAGTTGCTGATTTAGGTGAACAGATTTCACAAATGGAACAGAAAACAGACTTGGCGATGGCAGAAAGAGACCGCCTGCGAATGAGTATCCCAAATATACTTCATCCGGATGTGCCGGTCGGTGCCGATGAATCTGGAAATACTCAACACAGCGTACATGGGCAAAAGCCCATTTTTGAATTTGAACCTCGAACTCATAATGAGCTCATTGAAATGAATAAATGGGTCGACCTCAAACGTGCTGCGAAAATTGTTGGAAGTCGGTTCTACTTCCTCAAAGGCGACTTAGCAAGACTTGATTTTGCTTTGCAACAATTTGCTGTTAATTTTATTCGGGAGCGTGGCTATACTTTTGTTCAGCCTCCAGTCATGATGAACCGTGAAGCCTACGAAGGCGTAACCGACCTCTCGGATTTTGAAACGGTGATGTATGGTGTCGAGCCCGATAACTACTACATGATTGCAACATCAGAACACCCCCTTACTGCCATGTTCATGGGTGAAACAATTCCTGAAAGTGACTTACCTTTGCGTATCGTAGGCGTCTCACCTTGTTTTCGAAGAGAAGTTGGCTCTCATGGCCAATCCGATTTAGGAATTTGGCGAGTTCATCAGTTCACCAAAATTGAACAAATCATTATTGCAAGTCCTGAACAGTCTTGGGTACTTCAAGAAGAATTGTTACAGAACTGTCTCGACCTCTGGGATGCTCTTGAAATGCATTACGAAGTTGTGAATATTTGTACCGGTGATATGGGTACTGTAGCTGCAAGGAAATACGACCTTGAAGCATGGATTCCTGGCGCAAATCAATACAAAGAAATTGTATCGTGTTCAAACTGCACCGATTACCAAGCAAACCGTTTACAAATCCGTTATGGTCAACCGGGTCATTCAGGGCAACCAATTGCTCACACTCTCAATTCAACCGCTGTTGCAACCTCCCGTGCATTGGTTGCCATTATGGAGCAAAACCAAATGGAGGATGGGCGTGTTCGAATTCCTCAAGTTTTGCAATCCTTGATGGGTGGCCAAGAGATTCTTGAGCCATGCAGTTGGGGATAACTCGGTGAGATTTGATATATCCTTGCACCGCTGACATTGCATGGAAGACGACGCCACCCTGTATTTTGGCTACGGCTCAAACCTTGATTGGGATGACTGGAAGTCATGGTGTGAAAAGAAAAATCTTCGATTTGAAGGATTGGTCGAAGTCAGCCCTTGCTGGCTTCCAAACTATTCAATGAAATTTCACTATTATTCAGGGAGTAGAGAAGGCGGTGCCGCAGATGTGGTTGAAACTGGACGGGGGCATGCTGTTCCTGGTGTCCTGTTTCGAATGGATGATGTCACATTGAAGGCCATGGATCGCAAAGAGGGTATCAAGGCTGAAGCATATGAACGTCGAAAGGTACGTGTCACCCTACCAAATGGCACATTTGTCGATGCCTTGACGTATTGTGTCACTGAAAAGCGCAAAGAGAAGAGGGTTATTCAACCAACAAGCATGTATTCTAACCTCATCCTCAATGGGCTGAAAAAGAGAAAACTTCCAATTGAGGAATTAAAAAGTGCTATTGAAAACTTTAGCCCAAGTTATCCGATAGAGAATCTCTTCGTCTATGGAACGCTCATGCGTGGAGAACAACGTCATTCAACGTTGGAAGAATGCTGTGTGGGTGAAGGTCGTTCAGCAACAGCACATGGGAAAATCCTCGACCTTGGAAACTATCCCGGAATGATTGCAGGTGATGAGGGCGTGGTTCAAGGTGAAGTCTATCACATCGACCAAGTGTATCCTGCTCTGCAGACTTTAGATTCCATAGAAGGCTTCTATGGCTATGATTCAGATCACTCGTTATTTACCCGAACCATTGTACAAATCATGACCGAAAACGGTTCTGAATGGGCATGGACCTATGTCTACAACCAAGAAGAAGGCGTTGAATCTCAAGCAATAGAATCTGGAGATTGGCGGAACCGTTAATCTTCATCTTCAGTCATTTCCAGTAAAACAGAACCTTGCTGGACTTGTTCACCTGCTGTAAAATGTATTCCCGTAATATGGCCTGAGGTTGATGCAAGAATCCTGTGCTCCATTTTCATTGCTTCCAGTATCATCAAAGTTTGACCTGCTTCGACTATTTGACCAACTTGAACAAGCACGTCGAGTACTTTGCCAGGCATTGGAGCGGTGAGGCCACCTTCCTCCCCAGATTGTGAAGCACCCGGTTCAATTCGTTCCAAGCAAAATGTATGGCCCTCGAAATGAATCCACCATGTATCGTCAACTTTGGCAACTGTTGCTAAGGCCGAACCCCCACTTGCCAGCTGAATGCGTAATCGGCCGTCAGGTTCTACCGTAGCACGGTGTTCACCAAGATGCCAAACATCACCTTGCTTGGCAACGGTGACTTCCACAGGACCTTCCGGGGTTCGAAATTGGTGCTGCATCAAGGATACCTCCTGTTCAATGTCATGAAAGGGCTGACTGGACCTGAGTGTTCATTGGGGGTGGCTGATACCGATGCTTTTCGATGCAAGCCTGCACTTTCAGCAACTGCTGCTGCCATAAGCGCACCGTCCTCAAACTCAATCGGTAGTGTTGGCGTCCAGCCTTCAGGCCATAAGCGGTCAATCATCGTCGTGTCTGTTGACCCATCAACAACGTCAGGCACATCACAGAGTTCTCGTAAAAATCTCAGATTGGTCGTTGTCCCGAGAACAACGAATTCATCCAAAGCGCGTCGCATACGTTGTAAGGCCTCATCACGTGAAGGTGCCCATACAATCAATTTCGCCAACATTGGGTCGTAATTCGGAGTGACTTCATCGCCTTGGCGCACACCGGTATCCAAACGTATTCCTGGCCCTTCAGGTGGTTGGAAAACAGTAAGTGGTCCGATGGCTGGCAAGAAGTTTTGAGTGGCATCTTCAGCATAAAGGCGGACTTCAATAGCGTGTCCACGGATATGCAATTCTCCGCATGACATCGGCTCTCCCGCTGCGATTCGCAACTGTTCACGAACAATGTCAACACCCGTAACCAATTCAGTCACAGGATGTTCAACCTGTATGCGTGTATTCATTTCAAGGAAGAAAAATTCTCCTGAAGGAGCAAGTAAAAACTCAACCGTTCCTGCCCCTTCATAATTGACTGCCATGGCTGCTGCAACTGCTGCTTTTCCCATGGAAGAACGTATCTCTTCAGTCATGGTTGCGCAGGGTGCTTCTTCGAACACCTTTTGATGACGACGTTGAACACTGCATTCCCGTTCCCCAAGATGAATGGTACGACCATGGCGGTCTGCAAGAATTTGAATTTCAACATGCTTTGAACCTGTAAGTAATCGTTCGAGATAGACTCGCCCATCACCAAAAGCTGCTAAGGCTTCACGACGAGCACTTCGTGCTGCTTCAAGCAAATCTTCGGGCCGTTCTACGGCACGCATTCCTTTGCCACCGCCGCCTGATGAGGCTTTGAGCAACAAAGGATAACCGACACGAGTACTGGCTTGTTCGATAGCTATGAGTGCTTCATCTTCATCTTCGGTCTCAATCTCTTCACCCGGAATGACAGGAACACCTGCATCTCTCATGGTAATACGAGCGGTCATTTTGTCTCCCATTCGTTCAATGGCTGATGGGCTTGGTCCAATCCATTGTATTCCGGCTTGAGAAACTGCACGAGCGAAATCTGCTCGTTCGGAGAGAAAACCGAATCCAGGATGCAGTGCATCGGCACCCGTCAATTCAGCGACCTCCAAAATTTGACGCTGGTTGAGATATGTCTCGGCAATTGAATCTCCCTCCAAAGCAATGGCTTCGTCTGCCAGTTCGACGAAGAAGGACTTTGCATCATTCGCAGCATAAATAGCCACGCTGGCAAGACCTGCTTCACGGCAAGCGCGCAAAATTCGACAAGCAATTTCACCTCGATTTGCAACCAAGACTTTGCTTACCATTGCGTCCCCTCATTCGTTTTTCCAGTTTGCAGGACGTTTGTCAAGGAATGAAGAAAGACCTTCCTGTCCCTCTTTTGAACCGCGCATTCGGCTGGTAAAATCAAGTGTGAATTCGCGCAAATCTTCATCGCTACCATTCCATCGGTCAAATTCAAGTGTCAACTCTTTGGCCAATGTTACCGCTTGAGGTCCAGTTCCAAGTACTTCTTCGACCAAAATGTCAACTGCTGGTGAAAGGTCGTCAGCCGTATCGACCACTGCTTCAATGAATCCAGTTCGAAGTGCTTCGGTAGCATCGATTCGGCTGGCTTGCATAGCAAGTCTACGAAAACATGCAGAACCAAGACGGCGGTAAACATAGGGTCCAATGACGGCAGGAAGAATTCCGAGTTTGCCTTCGGAAAGAGCGATTTTGACATTTGATGTTGCGATGACGTGATCAAGACATGCCACAAGTCCAGCACCTCCGCCTAAAGCGACGCCTTGTATTGCTCCGATGGTAAAACACGGATGCGACCACAACCCATTGAAAAGTCGGTCAAGACGTTCCGAATCAACTCGGTTTTCTTCAGGTGAATTAGCGCCTGCATCACGCATCATGTTGATGTCTGCACCTGCACAGAAATGACGCCCTGCCCCCGATAGAACGAGTGTTCGAAGATACGAGGTGCCCTTTGAATCGACAAGTTCGCCTTGCGTGCCTACGCTGCGTTCAGCAGTCCATTCAAACAAGGCACACAATTCTGTAATCATCTGGACATTGAGAGCATTGAATTTGTCTTCCCGGTCCAATTTGATATGGCATCCAGAGCCTTGTATCTCGATTGTAACCAATTCTGTTGGCGGCGGTGTGTCCATCATAGTCATCTCAAAAACTCCAATTGCATTTTTAATTTTTTAATTGAAAATATCTCACATTCTAAAAACGCCGAAGCGGTCATCTGGAAGAGGGGCATTTCGTGCTGTTGCCAAACACAACCCCAGAACATCTCGAGTATCGCGAGGGGCGATGATTCCATCATCCCAAAGTCGGGCTGTTGAATAATAGGGACTTCCTTCAGTTTCATATTTCTCGAGTATTGGCGCACGGAAGGATTCGAGTTCTTCGCCCATCATTTCAGGAAGGTCTTCTCGAGCACGTTGGTCTTGTTTGACCGTGGTCAATACATCTGCCGCTTGAGGGCCGCCCATTACCGAAATTCGGCTGTTTGGCCACATAAACAAAAAGCGTGGATCGTACGCTCGGCCGCACATTCCATAATTTCCTGCACCATGCGAGCCGCCAATGATGACTGTGAATTTAGGGACATTAACACACGATACTGCAGTGACCAGTTTGGCCCCATCTTTCGCGATACCTCCAGCCTCATACGCTTTACCAACCATGAATCCAGTGATATTTTGTAAAAAGACGAGAGGGATTCCTCGCTGACCACACAATTCAACAAAGTGGGCTCCTTTCAAAGATGATTCAGAAAACAGAATCCCATTATTGGCAACAATGCCAACCTTGTGGCCATGGATGTGAGCAAAACCACATACCAAGGTTGTACCATATCGAGATTTGAATTCATGGAACCGTGAGCCATCTACAATTCGCGCAATGATTTCTTTGATATCAAACGGAGTTCGATTGTCATTTGGGATCAAGCCGAGCAAATCATCAACATCGTGAGCCGGAGCCTCAGAGGCAGCACTTGCAGATGGGGCGAGGCTTCGAGGACCCAGGTTCTCGACGATGTTTCGAACCATTCGTAAAGCCTCGGTTTCATCTTCGGCAAAATGGTCGGCTACACCTGATTGTGAGGTGTGAACATCAGCCCCACCTAATTCTTCAGCTGTGACTTCTTCACCGGTTGCAGCCTTCACCAAAGGAGGCCCTGCGAGGAAAATTGTTCCATTTCCTTTGACAATAATCGATTCATCACTCATTGCTGGAACATAAGCGCCACCAGCAGTGCACGAGCCTAAGACGGCTGCAATTTGAGGGATTTTATCGCCCGACATGCGGGCTTGGTTGCGGAATATTCGTCCGAAATGGCCGATGTCTGGGAAGACTTCATCTTGCATTGGGAGAAATGCACCTCCTGAATCGACAAGATAGATGCACGGCAAATGATTCTCATGAGCCACAGTTTGAGCACGGATGTGCTTCTTCACTGTCATTGGATAGTACGAGCCGCCTTTCACCGTTGCATCATTCGCAACAAAAAGGCACTCACGGCCATGAACCATACCGACGCCTGTAACGATCCCGGCAGAGTGCGCACGACCATCATACAGTTCGAAAGCAGCCAAGGGAGAAAGTTCTAAAAAAGCAGTCCCAGGGTCGATAATTCGTTCAATTCGCTCACGTGCAAGGAGTTTGTTTCGGCTACGATGACGTTCAACATATTTGCCTCCGCCACCATTTGAAGCGATTGTTAAACGCTCATGTAAGGTTTCAAGAAGAGTTTGGTTGAACGCTTTGTGTTCTGCGAACTCAGGGTCGCTGCGATTCACACGGGTAGGCAATCGGTCCATCTTCACCCCTCATACCGAGGGAGGCGGAGGCCGTCTTTAACACTACTACAGTGTGGGTTATCGGAACAATTGTTCCTACACTCCGAGCATGAGTCGACCGATGTCTCGCAATCCAGGAGCCAGTCCGACGATGAGAACAGCCAATACAATGAGAATACGGATGTGGCGTTGTCTATTTTCGACTTTCATTTCCATGAACATCCAAGCGATTGCCGCTACCAATGTCGCTTTCAAAAGTACGAACAACCAAGCACCTTTGCCAAACTCAATTCCAAGCATTGCGTTCACTTCAGCCCCGTAGAGAATCACTTGGTTACTGACCACGTGTTTTTCTCCATAGCCAAAATAATCGATTCCAACCATTGTTGCAAATGCATCGCATAATTGGCCAAATACCATTGCCAATACCATCGGACTTGCGAGAAGTGCTGTTCTTGAAAGCATCTCGACGGGATGGTTTTGAATTTCATCTCCTGCGTCTTCCCATGCTTTGACACTGATTCCTTGTGGAAGTACACCGGCTTCATAACCCGTAAGTTGGAGTTGAAGCGCGTCATCTTTGCCTCGCCGATACATCACATAACAGACCAAACTCGGAATTCCAAAGACGACCAAAAGAGGCCACCATACAATCGATTCAGAAATCCGTGAACTCTCTTGAGCCCACGGAGTGGAAAGGAATTGAAGCCAATGGGCAAAACCAATCATGCTGGCTGAAGCACCAAAAGCAAGCATCCCTCTGGTGATTGCAGGCCATCCTCTGGTTTTGAGAATGGTTGTAAAAAGAATGGCGAAAGCAGAAACCAAACCTAAAATGACCCAAAATGTCCCTATGCCATCATGATTCGCATATTCTGGTTGATACAAGTAGGCCCAATGGAAAAACAAAACAAGAGAAAGTATCGACAAAAGTGATACCCGTGCTTTGGCTTCTGCACGTTCGGTATCAATACCGTCCCACTGAGAAGCGAGATACTGAGAAAGTCCAGCTATGACAACAAGCCAAGCAGCCAAGTGTAAATGGATAAGAGGTGAAATAAACATCCAATCCATATCTGAACTAAAGAAATCAGCATCCTCTAAAACTCGTAAAACAGGAGCAAGGCACACCCAAGTGAGGAGTGCCATAAGCATACGGTCATCGGCAGGTAGATTCGCTTTTCGAAACAGCGCTTGAAGGACAAGGACACTGGCCAACATACTGAATGTGTAGAGCATTGTGTTCATCGAGTTGTAATCAGCATCGCCAGCGGAGCCGGCATCTTCCATTATCGGGTCCCATACAATGGGTTTGAGCCCGTCTGTCCAAACAAAATCATTCGCCACCACGAAACCAACAGCAAAAAGGCCGAGACCAAGAAGTGTGAGCCATAAGGCACTTTTTTCAACCGTAGAATAGACTTCTGAAGGCAAAGATGGGTGCTTCGAAGCAAGTTGTTCCTCAAGTTCCTCAAGACTCGACATAACAATCCCTGTTCTCGCCTCGGGTATCTCATCAATATCCTTTGGGGGCTGATGTTCGAGAATCATTCAAATCAAGCAAGATGAATTCACTCTTCTTCTTGTGAAAGACGAGCAATCAAATCTGCTTTCTTACCGCCAACTTTCAAGCCAGCTGCCTTGCAACGTTCCTTGAGTTCAGCAACGGAAAGAGAGGAGAGGTCTTCGCCATGGTCATCTTCATCTTCAACACCGAATCCTCGAGGTTCGGGGGCTTCGACAAATGAAACCTTACCGCATTCAATCGCATCTCGGATTGTGGTAACTAAGCGGAATTTGAGCATTGCAGCATTGGTATCGAAAAGC
>JAACDG010000058.1 GCA_009937025.1 Methanobacteriota archaeon | reverse complement strand
CATTAAATTAGAACAAGACATGATCGAAGAAGTCATTGATTCAATCATCTCGTTCCTTGATACGATTTCTAAGCAAGAGAAGAAAATGGCTTTTTTGGCTGCAGTAAATTGTGGTCACTATTGAATGGGTGACCTACACATTTTGATTTGAACCGATTTTGCTTCGATTCCAACTCTCGGATTGTCATGCAACGCAGTGATGCGTTCGCGGGGTTTGAATCCGTGAGGGGTGGTGGACGTTGTGGGATTTGAACCCCCGACATCTTGGTTGCAAACCAAGCACTCTTCCAACTGAGCTAAACGCCCCTGTATTCACGGCGTCGAGTCAATCCTTTTTGAGTCTTCACCCCGAAGGAACTCAAATCAAACGCCATCAATCGTTGCATCACGGTCGGGACCCACACCAATACTGGTGCATTGAACGCCAACAATCGCTTCAACTTTCTTGATGTAGGATTGTGCAGCAGCGGGCAGAGCAGAGTAACCGAGACCTTCGGAATTGGCTTTCTTAGCAATGCCAAGCCATTCTTCTAATGAATGCGAAGGGAAACCTGGCATGGAGACATAAATTGGTTTGCATCGTTCTAATGCAGTAGCACTTGATGGCATTTCCAATATTTCTTTTCCGTCCAACTCGTAAGCAACGCAGATTTTTATTTCTTCAAGGCCACCAAGGACATCGAGTTTTGTCAAGGCCAATCCTGTAAATCCGTTGATTCGATTCGCATGACGCATGACAACAGCGTCAAACCAACCACAGCGTCGCTTTCGACCAGTTGTTGTTCCGAATTCATGCCCCACTGTACCAAGATGTTCTCCAACTTCATCTTCGAGTTCTGTCGGCATTGCACCGTGTCCAACTCGAGTGATGTAGGCTTTGGTAATTCCAATGACTTCCTCAACATGACCGGGATGAATACCTGCTCCGTGCGAAGCATTCCCACGTGAAGTTATGGACGAAGTAACATAGGGGAATGTTCCTTGGTCGATATCCAAAAGACAGCCTTGAGCACCTTCAAGAATGACATGCTCTCCAAGTTTCAGAGCGTTATCGAGCATGAGGCCAGTGTTTCGAATTGAAGTACTGTAAGCATTCCATATCCATTCTACATCAGATTGTAATCCGGATACTGTGATTCTCTCGCTCGAACCTGCAGCTGCTAGTGTCGCATTCATTCGCTCTGTTGTTGATTCTGCCCACTTGTCATCATTCATTACTTCAGCAACATCACCAAAACGCAATCCTATGCGGTTTATTTTATCGGCGTATGTTGGCCCAATTCCACGACCAGTGGTGCCAATTTTCTTATCTAAACTGTCAAGATATCGGTGGAAAGGGAGTATGATGTGTGCACGCTCACTGATGTAAAGACGCTCTCCACGAGGGTCTTCACCCGTTGTTTCTTGCCAACCGGTCAATTCAGTGTTCAACACCCAAGGGTCGATGACCATTCCATCTCCAAGGACTAAATGGCATTCTTTTCGTGTAATGCCAGAAGGCAACAGATGGAACTTCAAGACTTGGTCTCCCAAGACAACTGTGTGCCCTGCATTATTTCCACCTTGGAAACGAGCAACCCATGTGGCTTGCTCCGCAATGCGGTCAACAAGTTTCCCTTTTCCTTCATCTCCCCATTGGGCTCCTAGAACGACTGTGGCTGGCATTCTCCTCTCCTCATCGCGCTGTCTTTGCGTACCGTCTTTGAACTATGTGTTTCTTCAATATGGATTTTCATAACAGAATCGCCCTCATCTCATTGAAAATACTCTCTGTGGAAACAACCCTTTATAGCCACTCGTTCAGTTTCCCTGAATGTAGCCAACCATGGACACCACAGTGGAAAACCGCCTTACGCAGTTTCATTCGCAGTGAGCACTCCCTCACGGGATTTATATACCTTGGTTGCCAACTACTTAACGAGAGGTTAACAAGATGAAGATGTATCCGGAAGGAAATGCTGGCGAAGAGCCAAACCGCAAACAGAAAGCTGATTCAAATCGTAGTGGAAACGACGTAATACGCCGAACACTCGAAGGACACACTCGACCGTGCACTGATTGCGGGGTTACCGATTGGCAAATGGACGCCACACGTGGCGAAATTACCTGTAACAGTTGTGGGCTCGTTGTTGAAGAGAATGTTATCGACCCTGGAGCTGAATGGACCAATCGTGATCGAAGTCAAGACCGTTCAAGAGTCGGTCAACCATTGACATATACGCTCGCTGACAAGGGATTGAACACAACCATTGATGTTCGAGACTTGAATTCTGGCAGTGCTGGTCGGCATGGTATCTCATCCCAATCACGTCGCGATTGGCGTCGTCGTCGAGTCGTTGATGAACGCTCAAAAACACGTAAGAGCCGCGAACGTAACTTGGTTCGAGCCAATCAATTCATTCGAGACTATTCCGGCTTACCTAAGCCATTGCAAGAAGAAACTGCTCGGCTTTATCGCCGCCTTTCAAGTGAAGGATTCGTAACTGGTCGTTCTATTGCAGGCGTTACAGCTGCGTGCAGCTATTTAGTTGCCCGTCAAGAGAGTTTGCCAAGACAGATTGTTGAAGTTTCTGAAGCCTTTGATGTCAAAGAAAAGGAACTGTCTCGATTGATACGTCAAGTCTCTCGCAAACTCAATCTGCACAAGATTTCTTCACCGGACCAATACTTTGACAAATTCATTTCAGATTTGCAACTACCGCCAAATATCTACACTCAAATTGAGCATCTTTGGACAGTTATCAAACCGCATGATGAACTTTGGCAAGGGAAGAAGCCAATGGGAGTCGCTGCTGCACTTATCTATAAGGTGAGCAATGAAACAAGTTCGCCTCGAACCCAGTCCGAGGTTTGCAAAGTTGCCAATGTTTCTGAAGTAACTCTCCGTGGCTTGTTGCGCTTGGTTGAAGGCTTACTCAGTCAACTGGGTGAAGTTTCAAAGCAATGATTTTCGCATGTATTAGGGCGAACCTTGAAGAATTGTCTTCACTGCCGTAGTTACATGGGATTCAAAGCGAAGGCTCGTAAGCATAAGGCCGACTCTGGAAATGAGTCTGATGTTGAAAAGAAAACTGCTGCAAAAGAAGGTGAAATTTCTTGCGGCATCAAAAGTTGCGATGGCTACGCTGACAAGAGTTTCGGTGGACGTTCATTATCAATCGATAACGCCATCGATGTTTGGGGCGATGGGGGCTACAGCGAGCGAAAAGGTCGTGTTCGAGTCTGTAAAAGTTGCTACCGGAAATGGAAGAAAGATAACAAGTCTGAAGACACCTATTGATTCACTTCACTTTCAGTTTTACTGAAGGGTGTGAGAAAAGAAGGTATACCGACGGCTCTGCTTTCGTATGTATGAACAATAGAGTAGTGATTCGAAGTTTGGTAACGCCCGAAGGTTGCTTGGTGGCCATGGATGATGGCGCAATTGTATGGAGGCCCACGCATGGGCATCGAAGTCAAATAAAATTAGACGCAATTGCGACGGTTCTACTTGCCATCAAAGGGCCGACTGAAACCTATGATGTCGTAGCTATCGGAGATTCGACAGGTGGAGTGACCTTACTCTCTTTACCTCGGCTTGAAACGATCGAGAAATTTACCATCGATGGAGGCATCGTTCGTTCCATTACCGCAGTATCGAATTCTGTAGGCAAGTATCTTGCCGCCACTCAAGATGGAAGCGTATGGGTTATTGGAACTGAAGTCCCTGGTCGAGCCCTCCATTTATTCACTCATTCAGGCCCAATCACTAGCCTACGTCTTCTAGAAGATTCAATCATTATCCAGAGTGGTTGGAATCGACGTACCTATGACTGGACTGGTGCAACAACAAATGATTACGATGGAACAAAAGATTACCGTGTCAAAGCCAAGAAACGTGCGAACCGAAGAGCACGTATTCTTGAATCAGAACAACGACGGGTCGAACAAAGTCAACCTCTTATGCTCGATTTACCAGTTCTGGGTTAGACGCTTTCGTGCTCTTCCAAAGGCCAAGGCGGATGTGGAGTATACCACAATGCAGTTTGAGCAGGTTTTGGAACTGAAGTTGATACTTGGCCGTCGTTGGCAAGACATGTCTCAAAGAATTTGATATGTTGGTTAAGAACTTTTTTGACATGTTTTGTACCTTTAATTGCAGGTCCTTGTAAGGGAATAAGTGAATGCGCGTTGTATGATACAACACGCTTGAGGCTTGCCAAAACATCTGGTAAGCATCCACCAGGCAAATCCCACCGTGTTGGGCGGTCAGCGCGAGGAAGTAAGGTGCCGAGAATCATCATCTTTTGGTCGGGAATCCAATAACTCATCCCATCAAGTGAATGTCCTGGAAGGGCAACAGCTTCAACTTGACCGTCCCCTAGAGCAAAGACATCTCCATCTTCGACTGCTTGGGTAACGGTTGAAGGCATGTCTGAATCAAATCTGTTCGCCCATGTTGTGAAGAAATCGCCAGTCTCCAATGCAGCTTGACCATCTGGATGAATGTGGATTGGACAATTTTCGTAAGATTCCGACAGATGTTTTGCACCTCCAGCACAAGGGTAGCGCTTACTGGTAAGCAAGATTCGGTCAAGTGGCGCCCCATCTTTGAGAAGGCCTTTGACTCTCTCAACTTGAAGGCCTTGATACCACGAAGTACCTGCATCGATGAGGAGATTACCAACTGAACCATCGATGATGACCAAATTGGCATCATGATGAATGGCAGGCAAGCGTACTACACGCATATCCATGCCTAAGGCTTGCACCCCTTGAACCATACTCTCTGTTTGAAAGCAGAACTCTTCGAATGAATGGAAATGTCATCCACTGTCTCATTGGTTGCGATTAAATAGGGGGAGTGAGTCGCAAAGCCATGGCACGATTCCCAGAAGCAGAAGCACGTTTGCTTCATCGCAAAATTTGCATGCGCTGTAATGCACGCAATGCTGTCCGTGCTCTACGCTGCCGAAAATGCAGTTACAAGGGCCTGCGACCAAAGAATATTGAGCGCAAAGGTGCATGATTCGCACCTCTTTTTGCCCTGCTCTTACCTCACTCTAAACCGAGCCATGGCATGATTAATGCCATTGGGTCTCCCAAAAACACCATTGGAAGGATTGCTGGGAAAAGGAACACCAAGAGTGGAAGTTTCTGACTTACCCAAACTTGTTCGACTCCTGCCTCTTTGAGTTCGGAAAGGGCTGCTCTAAGTTCCGAATCGGAAGGAGTTTTTCGCGGAGCCCGTGTCTTGTGATAGACTTCTACGGAGCCATCAGGTTTTTCGATAAGTGTGCTCAATAACCAAACATGACGGTTGAGAACGTCTTCTCGTGGCATTTTACTTGCATGCCATGCGAGTAAAAGGTCTCCAAAGTTCCGGACATGCCCCCGGATAATATTGAGTGTAAGAAGGATGAATGGAATCGCCAAGAACGAAAGCCCACCCCACATTAAGAGGGAAAAGACCGGCGGTAAGGAAAACAATGCTTCTGATGTAGCAGAGGAAAACGAGAGTGGCATTGACGACCAATTTGGAATAAGCAAAGCCACCCACATCAATGCCTTCGCATCCGCACCGCCGTGAAGCATTCGGAGGCGCCAGGCTACATCGATGAGAAGTATGAATGGAAGAACGGCAAATGTCGACCACCAGAGTGCACCTAAACCAGTTTCATTTCCGAGTATGACATCAATTGGATTCACTGATTGATAGTTTACTGCTCCAAAAATCAGACCAATGAAACTGATCAGATACCAAAGCGCAACACTCTGGTCCATTCGTGAACCTGCTTTGATATCCGAGAGGGTTGGGCGTCCTAGAACCGCACCACTCGCATAGGCAACTGCTGCTGATGCTGTGAGATAGATGGTCCAATCGGCACCATGATACATCAATTCCAAAGCCCTAAGAAACAATGCAGGTTTCACCCAAACAAGCCAATGCTCATTTTGTACACGACGTTCCTTATGGTCCATCCAAGCAGCCCAACCCATCCCGAGGAGAAGCGTAAAGATTCGTGTCCAGCCCAAGATTTCAATTTCTGTGAGGCTCATGACCTGCGGATGAGGGCAATGAACTTAAAGACGGCCTCCACACAGGACACTATACTACCAATGGGGCTGTAATTATGGATATCGAATCACGCCTACTCCAAGTTGCTTCTGTCATCAACCAAATCGATGACCCAAAAGTGCCTCGAAATATACGTCGACAGGCCAAAGAAACCTGTGAGCAGTGGTTGTTAAACAAAGCAAAGAAATTAGATGTTCGTATTGCTATGTCCCAATCAAAATTGGAAGAACTCTATGAAGACCCAAATATTCCTCCGGAATTTGGTACACTCATTTTGATGATTAACACTGAATTAGAAAAAATCCTCGTTGAAGTTCTCTGAGTTACTCTTCTTCCAATACGGCAATGAAATTTGTCAACAAAGGCCGCATGTCTTTATCCAATTTACCTTCACAAAGAAGTGTGGTTATCTCATTTGCAACTTCATACTTCGAACCTATGACGTCAGCTGCAGAGAACAAAATTTCAATTTGGTCATCTGAAATTTTATTTTTCCGAAGAACTCGCTGTGCAGCGATTCTACCAGCAATGAGTTTGATGTGTCGATCTGAATAGCCAAGAAGTACCTGCAATTGGGCAAGAGATTGACTTTCAAAATTGGAAATTTTCCCATCTCGAATCGCATCATCCCAGGCTTCATCAATCGATGGAGCACGTTCGGACATCAGAATTGCAAAGGGTTGTGTCGCCTCGATGTTTTCCAATATAATCTTGACAATTACTGCAAACGGTACTGCCAGAATCATCCCGAGAATTCCCCAGCCTGCAAAGGAGATAGCAGTAACGAGCAACAAGAGAACTGGTGAAAGGTCGAGGGCCCGTCCTGCCCACTTTGTCTCGATAATTTGACCCCAAACTTGTTGATTCATGAGAAGTAAAAGTGCCAACATAATCAGCATATTTGGCTCCAATAGAATAAGTCCGATGATGATTGGTGGCACGGTTGCAATGAGCGAACCAATATAGGGTACATAATTGAGTAAAAAGGTAATGAGAGCCCATGTAAACCACAAATCAATTCCAAATACAAGCATTACCAAACCGGCACAGAGGGCAGTTCCTGCTCCAACACCTGTTTTGACGACGATGTAAGTGTTCACGCTTGCTTCTATTTTCGTACGCATGATTTGCACTTTTTGACTTCCACCATCGGGCCAAGCTCTTTCAATTCGACCAGGTAGCAAACTTGCCTCAAAGATTATGAAAATAAGGAAAAACATGACCGTAACACTGGTCGTGATAAAACCACCAACATTGGACAACATACCTAAGGCAGCATCAGATAATTTTTGTTCATCTTCGAGCAAACCCATTGAGGCAAGGTCTTCGACCAATGTTGAATTTGCAGCATCCGATTCATCACTCAACATCATCCCAAGAAGTGGAGATTGTTTGAGGTCACTCCAACGACTTTCAAGTTTCGAATTGTACAGATCCATCTTCTCGTCATTTTCAACTAAGTCATTGGCTTGGTGATAGGCAACAAAAGAGGCTGCTGAAACGAGGAGTAAGGTAAATAATACCATTGTCAAATAGGATAAAATCAACGGGAAACCATTGGATGAGAGATAGTCTGAGCCTGGTTTTAGAACAAAATAGATGCCGAGTGCAATGAAAAAGGGTTGGAGGACACCTTTGAGAACAATAAGCCAAATTACCATCAATGTGATGAGTATTGAGATGTGAGCAAAAGTCGAAACTCTTCGATTAAAGCGACCCGAATCCCATGCTGGTGAAGCAACTTCCATGCTAAAGGGGTAGGGTTCGACCTCTTGAGTGTTTAGGCATCATTCTTCAGCATTGTTCAAAAATGAATCTTCATCATCCAATGCTGGCAAACGGAAAGCAAGAAGCGAAGCAAGAAGCATCATGATACCGCACAAGTGGAATGCTGTATGATAATCAAAGGGCCAATCTCTTGAAACCGTTAACGTCCATACCAATCCGCCAGTAAGAGGACCGAGAATACGGGCAAATGCTCCCAGAGATTCTTGAGCACCCATGACAACACCGAGTTCGTATCCATTTGATTTTGCAATCCGAGTCAAAAAGGAAGACGAAGAAGGTTGGAATATTCCATTACCCAATGCGATGAGTACTGCAACAAGCAAGATTTGAGACCATGCATTTGTAGCCTGAGTATAGGGGACCAAAACCAAACCGAGTCCAGTGATCGCACAGGCTACTGGTATCAATCGCCGTGAACCAAAACGCCGTGATAGAGGGCCAATCAAGAGCCCTTGAGTGACTATTCCAGTAATTCCAATCATAGCAAAAATCCGACCATTGTCTGCCTCAGAAAAAGCAAGTCCGCCGTTCACCGGGTCCATCTCAGTATAGAGAATGAAAACTGCATGCATAATTGTAAAGCCGAATATAAACATCATCGAGACCCAAATAATCAAAGAGACGTTCTTCGATTTGAGCATTGAAGCTGAGTTTTTCATCATCTGGCCCATTCGAGTCGCCCATGGCAATGGTTCTGACTGAACTCGTGATTCCGGTGGGAGAGACTCGGGGAGAGACCGGTAGGCAACAGCCAATGAGAAAAGTGAAAGAAGGCTTGCTACTGCACAAGGCAGAAGATATGGGTGCGAATCAAAGATTGTGTTTTCAAACCAACTCCAACGTGCTGCTGGGTTGGATAACTCGCCGCCAATAAAGGGACCAAAAGTGAAACCGAGGCCAAAAGCAGCGCCAATCAACCCCATTCGGGTTGCTAATTGCTGAGGAGTACTGACATCACCAATGTAGGCACGGGCAACAGCCAAGTTGCCGTTGAAGACCCCTGCAAGGAAACGAGCCGATAATGCAAGAAGAAGCGTATTTGCAAACCCAAACATTGTGAAGAATACCGTATTTCCAACCAATCCAACCATGAGTACTGGCCGCCGTCCAATACGGTCGGAGAGAGAACCCCAAAATGGAGAAAACAAAAATTGTGCTGCTGAATACGATGTCATGAGTAAGCCAACCCAAAGACCGATGTTGGCAATTTGATTTTCGGGGGTCAAATCTTCAACGAGATAGGTCAAAAATGGTATGACAATTCCGAAGCCAATCATGTCGATCATGGTGACCAAAAACAAGACCAGTAAAGCACCCTTTCCAGCATCACGCACTGTTGAAGATTGCATTGCTGTCTCAGACATAACTTGTCCACCATCAATTCGCTTTAGTATCTCACGCACTGGTACGATGACAAAGAGAGAGTCTTCGACCTTGACAAGAGATTCAAGCAGAGGTAGTATTGCTTGGTAGAGGTGTTAGACGGTCGATGACCTGTCCAAGACGTTCCACTAATCCAGCCTTTTGCTCGTGCTTAATGAGAGCGAATTCCATGACTTCATCGAGTGTGTCGACAGGTAGCACTTCCACCATCTTCTCATACTTTTCATCCAAAAGAACATCTTGCATATTAGCTCGAGGGATAACAATCGTCTTGATTCCTGAGCGAGCTGCTGCCTCAATCTTTGCCGTAACTCCACCAATTGGCAAGACTTCACCTCGGACTGAAAGAGAGCCTGTCATTGCCAAATCTTGACGGATTGGAATATTCTCAAGTGCAGAAATAATCGCAGTTGCTATTGTAATCGATGCCGAATCCCCATCAACACCGTGTGTATCGACGAATTGAATATGAATATCATAATCAGAGATGTCTTTACCAGTTAACTTTTTGATGACTGCACTTACATTGGTGACGCTCTCTTTTGCGAGGTCAGAAAGCCCTCCTGTAGCGTGAATCTTTCCACCGCCGCCCAAAGAAGGGGTAACGAGTGCTTCGACTGGAAGCATGATTCCACTGAAATCTGAAAGTCCCGAGTTGGCTCCAAGAACTGCCAATCCATTGACACGTCCAACCCGTTCACCGGAATTTACGATCATTGCATAGTCTTGGCGTCGTTCAATCATTCGGTCAGCCACCTGTTGTTCAAGCGGCTTGGCGATATTTCGTGCACCGAGAACGTGCATTGCAGATGCGAATTCTACGCCTTCTGCCATAGCTAAATCTCCAGCGATTCTGACTAAACCGCCAAGTTCACGCAAACGCAATGAAAGTTTTCCTCGACGTCCTGCTCGGCGTTGCGCCTCACGCAAAATGATAGAAACTGCTGATTTATCGAAATGTGGAATTTCTCGAGAAGTCCCCATGTCTCGTCGAACTTCTTGAGCAATAAATCGAATGAGTCGGCGACGGTTACGAGCGGTGTCAGGCATTTCTGAGTTCACATACACTTCATATCCATAGCCACGAATACGGCTGCGGAGAGCAGGGTGCATTCCTTGAATTGCATCGAGGTTACCTGCTGCAATCAAAATGAAATCACAAGGGACTGGTTCTGTTTTGGTCAAAGCGCCAGAAGAACGTTCTGAGCGCCCCGAAATTGGGAAGGCGCGCTCTTGCATAGCAGTGAGCAATGCTTGTTGTTCTTCAAGTCGCAAAAGATTGACTTCATCGATGTAAAGAACACCTTTGTGGGCACGGTGAATAGCACCAGGCTCAACACGGTCGTGGGCAGGGGTTTCCATGCCACCCGATTGGAAAGGGTCGTGTCGGACATCGCCGAGTAAAGAACCGGAGAGAGTTGCGGTTGCATCGACAAATGGCGACATTGAGTTGCTGTCATGTTTCACCAAAACTTTGGGAATTCGACTTTCATCGCCTGAGCCCAAGCGTCCTCGAATGAACATGTAGCCGAACATAAGAATAAAACCACCAAACAGGAGAGTAAGAATGTCTCCGCTTTGAATTGTTGCGATGACTAAGAGAAAACCAACGGCCGCAAATGCAACCAAGAGCATCTTTTGAGAGCGCTCTCTTTGGGTGCGCATCGACTCCTTTTGCAATTTCACAATACGGTCGCCACGTCCAGCCGGAACTGAACGAACGCGTGGTTCATTTTCATCATCTTCATTGGGATATACCAGAAGGTCTTCGAGTGAATCTTTAGGAAGAAGGTCAGTCATTGAACGGGCAAGCATTGATTTTCCAGTACCTGGGTCTCCAATCATGAGCATATGCCGACGTTGCTCGGCTGCTTTCTTGATAACGACAGAACCTGCTTCTTGTCCAATGACTTGATCGACAAGTCGGTTAGGGATTGGAACATCTTCCGTCGTATTGAAGTCAACGCTTTGAATCCATTCGTCAACACTCAATAATACAATATCATCAGAGTCTGGCCCCGGTTCTGGTGCCCAAATTGTGACTTCCTCGACATCCTCATTGAGGACTATTTCCTCCTCTTCGGAGGGCGAATCTTCAGCCAAGTCAGTGTCGCTCATACATTACCCCCCGCGTTGCTCCCCTTTATGGGTTTACAATTCGACCATGTATCAACATGTGTCAAATTCCTTACCTGAGATTCAAAGTTTCCCATCAAGATATTGTTGTCCATAGTAAGACCATTGCTCAGCAGTCCATCCCGCAGGAAGGCCTCCAGGCGGCAATGGTGGACCGGCTATTTGTGGAGTTGAAGGAATTGCCACAGGTTGTTGGAAGAGGCTTTCAGCTCCTCCATACATCGAGTTTGCAACCGAGTCATGTGCAGGAACTGCATTTGGGTTCCAGCCAGTATCGTTCCAAGCATCCTCCTTGATTCCATCATTACCACGGCGAGCAAACATCATAGAAAGCAAGAGAATGACGAGGACAATTCCACCAATGATGCCGATCAACTTCATGTCGAGCACTTTCGATTCGGTAACCTCTTCTGAACCGGATTGGTTTTCTTGGATACAAGTTGCACGTGGGTCATCACATGCTGTGTCGAGTTCAACTTGAACTTCAGCAAGCTTTACTTCGAGCTCGCTGGTATCCTCGCCTTCAGCCGCAGAGTCAATCTGTGCAACGATGTCTGCCTTTTCAGCATTGATATCTTCCAGGTAGTCGGTGAACATTTCATCATCCATGTCCTCAATAGCAGGTATACTTTCTGTAATGAGCCACTTGGTTTTGGTCATTGTCTTGTATTCTGAACTTCCGTCGTTCGCAATAATCGACAATTCGTAATAATCCCTGTAAAGTGAACCATCTTCACGTGCTAATCCAGTAGTAATGAGTGAAGGAACAAGCAGTTCTTCGACCCAACCAACATTTGATTTTGAGACATCGAGGTCGTATTCATAGAGTCCTTCGCATTGCCCAGTTATTTCATTACACACATTCCAAGAAACTGAAATGAATGTAAATGTAGGAGCGACATCGGTGAGCCTCATCGTTACCGTTGGTATTTGCCCAACATAGGTATCTTCGAGAGCGACATACATGTATCCACTTCCATCATCATCTTGGGAGACAAGGAATGGGTAGGCATCAAAGACGTCGACTGACATTTCATAGGTATTTGTATCATACTTGTCTCGAACTGTGACTGTAACGGTTTGAACACCAGTTGTTTCAAACAACAATGTGAGGCTTCCATCGATGAAACTGAAGCGTGCTGCTCCAGGTTCAGAAGAAGAAACGGTGACGAATGCTTCCGAAGCTAGGTTATCAACATCGACAAGGCGACTGTTAAGGTCGATTGCCAGTAGAGTATTTCGCTTCAAAGTAATCGATTCAATATCATCGAAAGGAATAATTCGTGGTGCATCATTCACTGCTTGGATGTTGACGGTGAGCGTTGTGTCAGATGTTTTTACACCATCACTTGCTCGTAGAGTAAGGATTGCTTGACCGTTGACATCCTCATCAATTGTGTCAAATCCAATTGTATTGCCGACGAGGTAGGCATCAATTGCCTCTTCATTGGAATTGCTGACCAGTTGAATTGTCAACCCTTCAGCAGGAACTGATTCTCCAACATCATTTGTATCTGAAAGGTAAGGGAGAAGGGCAAGAAGGCCCGACCCACCTTCAATTACAGATTGAGAGGGCAGTCCATTCCATCGTGGTTGTCCATTTTCAATAACATTGAACAGAAGAGTCCCATATGGGAGTTCGCCGGTTGCAGAGTAGTCTCCTCCATCATCAATACTGATTTCAATACCTTGTTGACCGAGAGGGCAGCCGTTTAATTCGCCCCATGCAAATTTCACTTCAATTTCTTTTGTGACTGCATGCCATGCAACAAAAGACTCATCATCCGAAGTTACGATGAGATTCTCAAGTGGGGTTTCAGGGTCCACTATGTGGCCATCCATTGAAACCTTGGTCGATGTGTCGCACATGACAGATGGAATTGGGTCGGTGATGACTGTTGGAGCACCATTTTGAAGTTCAAATACAGAAGCACCTACCATCCAGGAACCGGATTGGCCTCGGGAGTCAAGGGCTTGAGCACGGACATCATACCATCCTGCACCCATTGCCGAAGTTGGAGTGATTACATATTCACGGCCTTCATTTGCAGTTCCAGTATAGACGACATTTTGACCACCTGATACTACAGAACTAATCCATTGGTTGAGGCCAGTCGGAGAGACTTCAATATTGAATGACATTGTTTCTGTTGTATCGACAATGTCATTCGGGTCTGCCTTGGCGAGTACGAGTGCATGTGAACCACGATCAATCGATTGGTCGCCGGTAACTTGCGGGTTCTTGGTAATTGGTGGACGGTCTTGGTCGACTTCTTGCATAGCGACGTTGTTTCCACCGTTTCCATCAGCAACTAACCCAGTAAGGCGTGCGCCAAAGGTGTTTTTCCATCCGCTGGAAAGACTCGAAGTATCAAAAGTTGTTTGAGCAGTCTGTGTAGCCAAAGCATTCAAGTTGTTCAAAGGTGTTGAACTGATTGAAACCTCATTCGCTCCATCTTTGTAGAAGAATTGAATGGTGCCTCCATCGGTATAGTCGAGGTCGCCCACATTCGCTGCAGTAACATCGAGAGTAACGATATCACCGAGAACAAATCCACTGTTTGAGGAAGAAGGGTTCGACACTGCAACACTCGAGATTGCAAGGTCCAATTTTGGAGCCATGGTTGAGTCGGCTGCGGCATAAACATCAGCGTTGAAGGAAGTTGTGCTCCATGTGGAGTAGAGCGCTGCAACTGTGTTCATGTTGCTTGCTCCACCGTTGACCAAATTTGTTGGCACGGTCCAGGTCTTCACTGCTTGACCGGAGTTGAGGTTCACTGTTTCAAATCCATTTCCGCTTCCAACATTACCACCATTGTGGGCGTAAGCACCGTTGTTCAAGAGCCATGCTTCCCAGCAGTTGTGGCCCTTGCTGCCATCAGCATAAGTGTGGGAGTTGCAGACTTTTTCAGTAACTGCTGCGTAAAGTGTAATGCTGGAAGGCGCAGTCCCTGAGCCGACGTAACTTGCACTGACTGAAACATCAACGGTTCCGTCACCGTTGTCTGTTTGAGAAACCGAGACTGAATAATCAGTCGATGTGCTGTGCATGTTTCCGCCACTCGAGATATAGGAGTCCCAACATGTGTTTGAACCGCAACCGGTATTCAGTGTTGCATCACCAAAAGAGGTCTTTGGCGCTCCACCAGATTCACCAAGGTGTTGAACACCGTAGATAGGTGCAATGTTTCCAGATTCAGCATCTGCAGTGTTGCCGAATGATTGACTGTGGTAGGAGATGTAGACATAGCGGTCAGGAAGTGAAGTCTTCGCTTGGTCGTGTGCTGGACTTCCATATTGGTAACAGTAACCACAATTATCAGAAGTGATATATTGTGCAAAAACAGTATGCCCGGGGTCAGTTGGGGCGCTTAGGATTACAGGTTCTTTCAATTCAACCTGTTCTTCCTTAGCATTCATTTCATCAGTCAAACCAATCATTAAACTACTCACAAAAAGCAAGATAAGGGCGGGGGCGAGAAGGCGAGCGGACATCTTCATACTTTGCCCACCTTCAAGACAGTATATGAAACCCTCCCATTCCGGTGAATTTGGACAGTTCTTGAATCATGATAAAATCTCGCGTTCAATACTTACAATCCCACGGTAAAGTTTAGGCTAAATAGTGTGTCGCAGGAACATGAACCAAACGCAGTGGTCTGCTTTTCTTGAAGCCGATGGAAAAGTCCACATTGTTGAACTCACCTCTGGAGTTCGTAAAATAAAGGGACTTGGGGTTTTGGATGCTATTGAGACATTTTCCAATATAAAAATGGGTGAAGAAGTGTTGGTTGGACAGAAAGTTTTGACTCGCGTACCTTTTCGTCTACCTGAGTTGAGCAAAGGAATGCTTCGCAGAGCACAAACCATCAGTGCAAAAGACGCTGGCTTCATGACTTCAAGACTAGGAATCGGCCCTGGTGATCGAATCCTAGAAGCAGGAATTGGTAGCGGCGGTCTTTCAATGTACATCGCTCGGGTTTTAGGTAATTCAGGCACCCATGTCACCGTAGAGCCTCGGAATGAACACGCCGAAGTTGGACTGGAAAACCTTCGACGTGTCAAAGAAGGATGGAGTGAATTTCCAGCCCACCACCATATCGAAGGTGCCATCGAAGATGTTGTCGAGGAAATTGAAAAAGTAAGTGATGAATTCGAAGGAATTATTCTTGATTTACCCGAACATACAAGCGCTATTGAAGCAGTAGCACCCCTGCTCGGAATAGGTGGGCGAATAGCATGCTATTGCCCAGTCACAAGTCAACTTGAAGCAGCCTGGATTGCATGTGAACAAGCTGGATTTGAAATCGAATGGGCTGGTGAACTCATCGAACGCCAATGGGGTAAAGCATCCAAAGGCGGCGTTCGACCAGTGAATGGACCGTTTGGTCATACTGCATTCTTACTCGTTGCCTATCGACGAAATTGAATCATTCAACAACTCGAATCATTGTCGAACACTTCGGGCAAGTGAATCTAAACGGTGGTTCACTTCCGCGTGGAACTCCTAATCTTGCTTCACATGAAGGGCATGAGACCTTGCCTCCCTCCATTCTGCATTCATTAAATCCGAGGGAAACTTCTTCCTTTTCTTCTTCAACCTCGTCCGCTTCCGATTCCTCTTCATCAATGGAAGTATTCTTCTTTCCACGAAGGAGATACAGAACTGCTAGAAGAAGGAACGAAAGACCCCAGCCGCCAAACAATGCATTCATTGAATCGGATTGACTCAAATCCATACCAAAGGGCAATCGAACCCCATTCGGAGGCAGTTCTGGGCCATCGATTTCAACCGTAAAGTCATCCGAAACATCCGATAATGTCGTATCGTCAATGAGATATGTAGCACGTATTCGAAGCGTAGCCTGTTCATTGGTTGAGACTAGCGAGGTAAGACTCAATGCAT
>JAACDG010000057.1 GCA_009937025.1 Methanobacteriota archaeon | reverse complement strand
TTGATTTGAAAGCGGGAGAATCAGTACTGTTGAGTGTTCTAGCACCGCCAAGGACAGATACTGCGGTTGTTTTGATTGGGGACTATGGGCGCGATACGTGGCCTATTCGGTCGATTGATGAGTCGTGGAAAACATGGTATGAGCGCGGTGGTCAACAGTCGGATGATAACCCTGGAATTGTGAGGGTCGCCGGCGCTAATGGTGCGCTTGATACCGTTGAAACCCTCAACGGTAGTGTAGATTCAGTAATTGCAATCACACTTCAGGTCAAGAGGCAAATGGCTGCTGCATACAGTGAAGCAGATGGCGGTAGGCATTCAACTGGAATTGTTGATGGGCGGACTACGTTCAACTACCTCTCAATGCTAACAGACGAAAGTTCTGACCCTACTGACGCTGCTGATGGCGCTATAGGTTACTTAGATCGTTGGGCGGGACAAGGAAACGCTGCATACGAAGATGCAGCCCAATATCTCATTCAAACGCTCGAAAGTTTTGGTTTAGAAGTTATCACGCAGAGATTCACATATGAGTCCTTGATGACTGGGGCTCAAAATCCTGAAGCATACAACATATGTGGCTACCGATTTGGAGAAGTTGACCCAGATAAGTGGATGGTGTTTGGAGCACATTTCGATATCGCACCGCCCGTAAATGGTGGAATGCTAGACCCGCACATCTTCGGTCGAACGTATGGGACCCGTGTCGGAGCTTACGACAATACTGCTGGAACCAGTATGGTTCTCAGTGTGGCTGAAGCAATGGCTGGATACAGTACTCGAAACACAATGGTTTTCTGTTTATGGTCTGGCGAAGAAGGTGGAAAGCGTGGCAGTGATTTGTGGACTGATTACTGGGTGAAGGAAGATAACCCGAATGTTGAAGTTACTAATTATGTGAATTTAGATATGGCTGGGGTAGATTGGCCGGGTGGCGGTGGCGCTCCTTGTGGCAACGGCCATGGTGGCGGAGCTGCGGGCTGTGACCCGGAGCCGGAAATCGACCCAGATGGATATCCAAAGGATTCTGAAGTATGGCCAATGCGTGTGTATATTGGTCCAAGCCAAGACCACGATGTGATGAATCAACCTGGTATGGTTGGTCTCGCTATGTGGATTGGTTCTGATGCTATTGGTGTTGAAGAACAAATGGCTCCACTTCTTGGCGAAGGTTATGATACAGAAACTTGGAAGGTTGATGATTGGATGGCAAAAGACCGCCCTGAAATCATCGTCTACGAGGATACAACGGCACGTTCTGACCACGCAACTTTCCAAGATAATTTAGGAACAGTTACCATGGGCTTTGGAGGCCTTGTCGATGGATATTGGTGTTATCACCAGACGTGTGATACGGTTGATGAGATGGTCGATTGGATGGACACCACTGGCAAGGATTATGGTGATGAGCAATCGGGGACAAGTAACCTTGTTGATGCTCTTGACACCATTACTTGGTGGGCCACTTACTCATTCTTCCACCTTGATGAAACACCTGTTCGCAACGCTTACTTGTGATTTTTCAAGTTCGGTGTATTTCAAAAGAACTCGGCGATGGATTTGATGAGTGTTTCTGGGTTCCATATTCCGAGGAAAAGCCAAGATGCTACAAGAATTCCGAATAATGAAATGGTCGCATAAAATGCATTTTCATTCCAGTCTTTTACTTTCGACCCATCTAACGGGCCCCAAGGAATCATGTTGAAAAGACCGAGAATTAAATTTGCGCCAATCCAAAAAATACCAGCATCAATGAGCATTTTTTGCCAAATTAATTGCCCTCCCACAAGATACATACTTCCTTGGCTGCTTACTTCAAAAGCACCAGTTAGCCCAAGAATTATTCCCCAGAGTGGGATGCCGATGAGGAATAATCCGAAATTAACAAGTGGGCCTGCAATAGCGATGTGGCCGTTTTGGCGACGTGAAACGAGGCCTGCAACCATCACTGCACCTGGGGCCATAAATAAAATTCCAATGAAAAACGAAAGGAAAATCCCAAACCGAAGACCGCTTGGGTCTGCTCTGAATTCAGCCCAGCAACCGTTTTTCTTTGCAACGACTTTGTGGCCGATTTCATGCAAGAGAAAAGCAGGCCCGACTGCTAACAGAAGAACGGGCATAGATAACAAAAATTGTATGAACCATGCACTCAATCCGAAATTCCCAACGCCCCATATCCCTCCAACGGCCATAAAACCCAAAGCTACTGTAAAGGCGGCGGTTGCGAGAAGGAGATGTTTTTTTTCTTCTGAACTAAAGTGCCAAATGCTACCTTTATGCATTTTTGCTGGTTGTTGGGGCGCAAGTCCCATCATCTGAGCAAAAAGCGGATTCATCTTTGCGCTTGCTCCTGTTTCAAAATGTATTGTTCCATCTTGTGCCTGGCGAGCATGGACTCGATGGACTCGTGGTTTTTGTTTTCGAAAGGGGTCTTCATCGAGTATATCTGCTCGTGAATCCCTTCTCGCCATGATTCTTGTTTCATGCTGTTTGATTTGAAGCCTCGCATCCGAAGTTTGATGCGGCAGCGCTCCCACACAGCAAAGGGGCCAACTATGTCGATGCCAAGGCGTGCAATGAAAGAAATGGGATTTCAAGCCTGTTGTCTTCGTTGTGATGCTGAAGATGTTGCTGCTTCTGCACGTTGTAAGAGATGTATTTCTCGGCATACAAGCGTTCGAGATCAACTCACCGGGGTATCAACAGACCCGTTTACACAATTCGCAAAAGAAATCTTAGTGATGGCGGCTGCACCTCATCGGCACGACCATGATGAAATCCATGGGCCGATATTAATCGAACAACAACGCCTCGCTGCTGGGCTTTCAGAGCCGGTTCCAGAATCAACTCTCGAAGATATTGAAGCGCTGTTTGAACAGCAAAAAAGCATGGTGAAAGTCAACCCAATAAAGGATATAGCAAACCAAAACCAGTGGAAAAATGAAGCGCCATCAAAAGAATTACAGAAAGAGATGATTGGAAAGTTCGAACAACAAGACCATTCCGAATATGGGGCGCGAACAATACCTTCACGCGATATACAGCAGGTTGACAGAAGTGAAAGGAGTGGGGAAGATGTGGCGTTAACAGACCGCTTGCAAGCAGCTACTGAGGCGCAACGTGCCCCTGTTGAAAAGAAAGAACAGGTAGAAAAAGAGAATTTTGAAGCATTACAAGAACAACGAAAAGAATGGAAAAACGTTCTTTCTGAAGTCGATGATTTACTCGAGGAATCAGGCAATATTGAAGATTGAATTATTGTTTTACAAATAACAATTATTATTATTTGTTTCCAGTAATGTTTCTTCCCTCGAGCCCAGTCAAATTCTATCGGTGTTTGGCTTTGGAATTATGTCGGGTATCGCCAACTCATAGGTGATTCGTTGCGTTCCTTTTCCTTTCGACTTTTTCCCGGTAATTTCAATGTGTCCAATCTCTCCAAGCCTTTGCACATGCGTCCCTGCACAGGGGCATAAGTCGAGGTTTTCGCGAATTTTTACAACGCGGAGTTGTTTCACTGATGAGGGTAGAAGATCCATATTGGTTCGTTCAGGGGGCATTTCTGCGTTCACTTCCTCGCGAGTCATTGTTGAATCGGTAACTCGGTAATCTTCATCGATGAGATTGTTGACTTGTGTGGTTATTTGGTGAAGCATTTCTTCTGTGAATGAGATTGGGTTGAAATCAATTCTTGACCGGTCATTATGAATTTGATTACCAACGGTTCTCGCTCCGTTAAACGTTTCATACACAATGCCTGAAACAAGGTGTTGTGCTGTATGCATGCGCATATGGGCGTGCCGGCGTTGCCAATCAAGAGAGCCGGCAACCTTGTCGCCAACTTCGAGTTGGTGGTTTTCACCGACTTTATGGAGGATGTTTCCGCGCCCGCGAACCTCGTGGACTTGAAGCAGTCCATTTGGGCCCTCAAGCGTTCCCGTATCCCAGTTTTGACCTCCTCCGAGAGGGTAAAATAGTGTTCTATCGAGCGTTATATGCTCTTCATCTACCGCAGATACTGTAGCATCAAAATCAGTGAAATAACCAGATTCAATGCTTTTGAGGTATAACAATTCGGTTGTCATGGTGATGCGTAGAAGTCACCTTTGAAGAGGTTTTCAGGATGTTGATTTTCCAGATTTGAGAGGGTCGTTCAACTCTCCGTTTTCATTCAACACAAGTGAGGGGGTTTTCCAAGCGTACTGCAGGGCGACTGTTGATTGCCAAAGGGCACGGAAGAATCCAAGTTCTTGATATTGCCACCCGCGTTCTTCTGCATATTCTTTCACCAGAGGAGCCGCTTTAGGGAGATTGAAATGAGAAAGTGCTGGAAGGAGGTGATGTTCTATTTGGTAGTCAAGCCCTACGAAGAAGAAGGAGCCAATAGGGCCGAATTTAATTCTTCGAGCTGTTTCGATTTGGAGTCGCCAGTTTTGGTCATACTCTGTGATGATTGGTCGTCCTGCGTGCCCAACGATGAAAATCGCTGTAAGATATGTCCCAACAAGACCCCAGAGAAGAACGTAGAAACCGAACGTTACTTGCCAGGAAAGGCCGAGAAGAATTGGAAGAGCCAGCCAAAGGAAAAAGTGCACGAGCATGAGTGAGGAGTCGAGGAGCCAAATCTTTGTGAAACGCTTGTTCTTTTTCGATTTGAAAGGCTTCATAGCAATATATTTCAACCCATCAAATCTCATGAGGTGGCCGACAAGTAGGGAGATGGGCCAAAAGGTCCAGCCTTGGAGGTGGCGTTGGAAAAATTGGCGAATTCGCCCGCTGGTGTTGTACTCTTCTTGGCTGAAAGTAAACGGCCATGAATGAATATCCGGGTCTTTGTTTACCACGTTTGGTTGGGCGTGGTGTTTGACGTTGTGCTTTTCACGCCAATATTCCATTGATAATCCGGCAAAGAGAGGGAATACAACTGCTGCGAGTGAGATGTTGCCTGCTTTCGAACGGCATGCTGAACCGTGAACGCCTTCGTGTCCAGTCATAGCAAGTGTTGTTGAAAAGAGAGCGGTGATTGGAATAAGTATCAACCCAAACTTGAGTGGAAGATAGATGTGGGCGATGTAAAGGGCGCAAACCACGGCGAGAAGAAGGATGACTTTGGTCCAAGATTTACTCGTTGGTATGTCGAGCAGGTTCTCTTCTTTCAGTTTTTTTCTTAGATTTGCAAGTGGATGTTCAGCCATTTCCGCCCCTCCTGAAGTAGTTCTCTTCATCCAAAGGGCGACGGTGGGGGGTTTTAAGGTGGTGTGTCTGGCGACACCACAATTGTTTATTTTAACAAGACTGATATTCGTCGACCTTCGTGTATTTGGGCATCTATGGAGCGTTTTTCAAGATTGTTTGGTAGTGTACATTGGATAGTTTCAATCCACCCCTTTTCTGGTATCCATTTTTCTGAGTCTTGCCAGATTTCTGTCAATCCTTCTGCCCGTGGATATGTTATGATTTCAACAGGGATTGTTAAACAGTCGCTGGTGAGGGCTGTTCCTCCATGCATTGTTGTAAAGTCTCCGAAGTAGGGTGTTTGGATCTTATTTGATTGTATGAGGTGGTGGTTTTTTGCACCAGGTGCTTGATAGGTCCATTGGATATCGTTGATGACTGAATCACATTCAAGAGTTCCAGCACTGTTTGGGCCGGCTCCAGAAAAATGGAGAGTGAGTCTCTTCGGATTTTCAGTACATTCGGTAATTCGAGTACGGGTGAATATCTCAACACCTTTTTCTGCTGCAAGAACTGCAAGATGTTTCAAAGCCCATTCTGAACGTAATGTAAATCCATTTTGTAGGGAATGAATTTGTAAAAAATCAATTTGTTTAGGTTTGAGATATTGTGTTAGTATGTTTTTATTTTCAATATATCCAGGGGACACAGAAGGTAAACCAATTTCAGCATTCAGTTCAAATAATGTGATTCGATGTGTTTCAGCAAGTTCGATTGCGAGAATAAGATTTGAAAATGTACCGCCGATTAAACCGATTGATTTCATTTTAATCACCTTTTATCGGAAGAATGTCGAGGGCAAAAACTGGACATGAAGGAATACAAAGTTCACAATGGGTGCAGTTTTCTTCATCGACGATTGCTAAACGATCTACAAGTGT
This sequence comes from Methanobacteriota archaeon, assembly GCA_009937025.1. Lineage (GTDB taxonomy): Archaea > Thermoplasmatota > Poseidoniia > Poseidoniales > Poseidoniaceae > MGIIa-L1. The sequence continues at coordinate 2,642 of JAACDG010000057.1, read as the reverse complement.
AAGCACATTGACGGGACAAAGAGCTATGCAGGCAGCGCATCCAAAACATCGGTCTTCATCGACAAGAAAGTGGTGACCATCTTGTCGTGCCATGTCATGTCCATGAGGGAGGGGTTCATCTCACCTTCGCTTTTTTTATTTACAATATGAGGTTCGAGTGGATATCTTCTTGTTTCGAAATGAATAACAAACTCTTTTTGAGATTGAAAAAGACAAAGGAATACAATCTCTGAAGAATCCAGAAGAAAGGATATTCAAGATTTCAATATGAAAAGCAGTAGGTATGGGGAGACCCCCTTATTTCCTATAGAGCAAAATCTAATGTTCTGAGTGAGTATGTCGAAGAAAGGGATGGAAAGAAACGTGAGTATGCCCCGAAGAATATGGTCGCGACAAGCACTTAACTTAACCACTACAAACACTATGGAAAACAAACACTTCTGGACATTATTCCTTCCAATGGAAATACAGGGGTGTTGGTGACCAAAACAGAACCAACTTCAATACATGTTGTTGTTAGCAAAGAACGGTTCAGATGGTCTTCTATTCACCAGGTCGTACAACTTCTTATCCAGAAGACCACCCAAAAAAAGGAATTCGTTACCATTGTTTAGGTGGTGGTGATGAAGTTGGGAACGTTGGAATTGTTCTTGAAGATGCCCAAAAAACTCGTTTGTTACTCGATTATGGGCTTGCACCAACAACACCACCCCGGTATCCTTCAGAAGCCCCAGAAGTACGAGATGCTGTCATAACACATTCTCACGTAGATCATTTAGGTATGGCACCATGGTTATGTGCAAATCATCGAACACGCCTTCATGGTACAGCCCTTACTGCAGAAATATCGGAATTGATGTGGTATGACTGCCACAAAGTAAGCTCAATTGAGAAATACCCATTAGCATGGGATAAAAGAGATATTGATACAGCCCTCGAATCTTGGAATATTCATGAATTCAACAAACCTTGGATGCATGACGATTGGAAACTCGAACTTCAGCGCGCTGGCCATATTCCAGGCGCTGCAATGCTCAATATCGAGACACCCCAAAGAAAAATTCTACTTTCAGGAGATTTTGACACTCGAGACTCCCCTCTTACAAAAGGCGCTCAACCAGTAAAAACCGATACACTATTTGTGGAAGGGACATACGGCGGTCGCGAACATCCACCCCTTCAAGAAGAAGAGATTAAATTCACCAATCACGTTCAACGCGTTGTCGACCGTGGAGGAAAAATCCTCATACCAGCCTTTGCAAATGGAAGAACCCAAGATGTTGTCATGCGCCTCTACAAACACCTCCCTCATCTTGATGTACACGTAGATGGGATGGGGAAAAGAATTGCAAAAATGCAAATGAATCATCCAGAGACCCTGCGAGACCCACAAGCTTTCAAAGATGCTTGGGCATGGTGTCGCCGAGTTTCAAGTAAATCCGATCGGAAAAAAGCGCTGGAAGCAGACGTTATCGTTTCAACTTCTGGAATGCTCCAAGGCGGTCCATCGATATGGTATCTCAATCGTCTCCGTCAAGATACCTCCAACGCAATTTTGTTTACTGGGTATCAAGCCTCGAATACTGGAGGAAGAAAACTTCAAACCGAAGGAAAAATCAATATTTTTGGTAATGAAACCGAAATTCCACTTGAATGGGAGTCGTATTCTTTTTCTACACATGCTGGACACAAAGAAATCGTTGATTTTGCAGCAGCATGTGAGGCTGAAGAAGTCATTGTATACCACACAGACCCGAACCATGCGCGTCCACCCTTAGTTGAAGCACTTGAGAAAAACGGGCACATTGTTCACAACCCTGTAAATGGGATTTCAGAGTATCTTGGTGAAGAATATAGCCGAAGTAATTGAATATAACTACGACAAGCGGTGAACGATACCCATGGCGGCAAAGGCACCAAAAGGCTCCAAACCAAAAAAGAGAAAGCGGAAGATGCGCCTTTCTCTAAAACAAAAGAAGCTGAATGTCAAAGCAGACAAGTATACTGACTCACTCGGTTGGTCCCAAGACGTCGGCCGAACATTAGGAGATGCACCAACCACTGTAGCGCCTGAAACCCTCAAAGTTCAATGCGACCAATGTGGCTCCATGCTCAAAATCCCAAAACCAAAGAAAGCGCGATACACAATTACCTGCGCTTTCCCAGAATGCGGTTTTGTTATGAATTTCGACTAAACGCTCTTGAGGCGAAAGTATGGACCAGGGTTTTGCCCTTTTTGTAATATGTTTCGGGCTTTTTTGCATTTCAATTCTTTACTCCAGCGTTGGCCACGGAGGGGCCTCAGGCTATCTTGCAATTCTCTCATTGACAGCATATAGTGGGATGGAAAGCGCCTGGTTGAAACAACATGTCTGGGTACTCAACCTCGTTGTAGCCAGTCTCGCCTTTTTCCACTATTCTAAAGCAGGACACCATTCATCATCCAAAACAATCCCCTTTCTCCTTGCAAGCATTCCATTTGCATTTATCGGAGGTTATCTGCGAGTTGATGGAGCAATCTATGATACACTTCTTTCAATAACACTCCTCTACGCTGCAATACGCCTTCTACAAGTGAGAAAAGACGACGATTCTTTCATTGTTCAAGACCCAGAAAAAACCCAAGCCTACGCCTTCGGCGG
>JAACDG010000056.1 GCA_009937025.1 Methanobacteriota archaeon | reverse complement strand
GTTACATCACAATGAGGCGATACCATGTTTGCTACCTCCGAGATGTCCCGTCTTACGGTAGCCGCCCCGCTCGAAAAAATGGAAGAAATTCTACGAATTTGCACAGACTTATCGTGCGTTCATATCGAAGAATACGGCCGTTTTGAAGATGGAATTGGCGTTGGTAAGTCAATGGATTCCGAAGATGCAAATTCGGTAAGTGCTTTGTTGGTTAAAGTCCAAGCAGTTTCTTCCGCAGTGAATGCAGCCAACACAGAAGGCGCACTTTCACGTGCTGAAGTAGCAAAGATGCTTCCTTCATTTGAGGAAAAAATCACTGCAGCCTTGGAATACCTCGATTCCCTTCGTGAGGCTGAAGCAGATATTTCGACCTCTCAAGAACAACATCAAGCATTGAACCGCCTCGCTCCATTGGATATCCCTCTGGAACTGATGGGTGGTTTCGAAGGTGTTGAGGTATTCGTTGGTGAAACAAGCCGCGCTTCGAAAGCAACAGATGTTTTTTCTGATATTGATTCAGATATTGAAATGCATGCAGCCGGTGGCCTCATCGCTATTGCTTGCCGCTCTTCGCAATCCGCTGAAGTTCAAATCGGCATGGCAGAACTCGGTGCAAAGGCTGTCCAGATTCCTGCTGGAGAAGGCTCTCCGGCTGAAAAAGCAAATGCTCTCCGAGATGAAATCAATCGTCTTGAAACAAAAATCGTCTCAGTTCAAGAGGCACTCGATGCCTGGGTTGTTCGCAACGGTCGCAAACTTGTGGCAGTTGAAGAATACCTTGTCCGTGAATCAGCAATTCATACTGCACCAACCTTGGTTGCAGTAAGCAACCAGGCTTTCGCTTTGGACGGCTGGGTTCCTGCTGATAAAGCAGAGATGGTCAGTTCGATCTTGTCAAAAGCAGCGTCTCACGTCAGTGTTGAAGCCTATGTCGGTGGGCATCACCATCACGAGGAACATGATGAACACGCAAACGACGACCCTGAAGAACTCATCATGCTCTCCGATTACCTCCATAAAACGAGCCAGTCGATTTTCCAATTCTTCCAAGCCATTGATTTGGATGACTCGGGCCTCATCGACTGTTATGAATTCCAAAATGCTCTCCGAAATGCAGATATTGCCAATCTCCCACCTTGGGAAGTCGGTAAACTCGTTGCTGCCGTCGACCTTGATGGCGATGGAAAAATCAACCTTCCAGAACTCGATATTACGTTGACTCGAATCCGCAATGCACCATCTGCAGGCGAGGAACAACTTGAGGTTGAACCCCCAATTCAATACACAAACGGTTCAACATCCGAACCGTTTGAACTGATGGTTGATTTGGTCGGACGTCCAAAGTATGGTACCTTTGACCCAACCATGTTCCTGATGATGACATTCCCATTCATCTATGGAATGATTTTGGGAGATTGGGGCTATGGAATTGTTCTGCTTGCTTTGGCAGGATGGCTCGGCAGCAAAGCATTCGCAGTTGACCCAATGGCTCAAAAAGGCCTTACTATACTTCGCTGGATGGGAGTCTGGTGTATCATTTGGGGCATCATCTTCGCAGAAGGCTTCGGCTTTGTTTGGGATAATACTGGGCAAATGGGCGCGAATTCCCCGTTCACTGGATTCTATGAATGGACCTATGCGAATCTCCATGTCCCAGAAGTAATCGCTGAACTCTTGAACCTCAGTGGACTTCACATGCCGTTCCACCGTGCATCAGCAGGCCATGGATTGCAAGAATATGTGATACTCTCGATTTATTTGGGTGCGCTTCACATATTTGTTGGATTTGTTCTTGGATTGGTCAATGTCTACAAGGCACATGGCGCAGCAGCAGCCTTCTTCGAAAAGGGCTCTTGGATTCTTATCCTCGTCGGCGGCTTCATGCAATGCCGAAACATGGTCAGTGGATACAATGAATTGTTTGAATTCCAAATCTGGACTCTTTTCCTTATCGTAGGAATTGTCAGCCTCATCATCGGTTTGGCAATCTTTGAGAAGTTCGGTTGGGTTGGAGGCCTCATCATGGGTCCAATCGAAACATTCGGTCTTCTTGCAAACACACTCTCTTACTTGCGCATCATGGCAGTCGGTGTTGCTGGTGTCAAGATTGCAGAAGTTTCCATCACCATGGGCTTCGAACCAATGGCTGATGCATTCGCCAGTGGCGGAGCTGGGGGGTACCTCACTGCCTTGCTCTGTTTTGTCTTGTTCCTTGGCATCCAAGTCTTTGCCATCGCTTTGGGAATTCTTTCCCCTACTATTCACGCTGCCCGTCTCCACTTTGTGGAATGGATGGGCAAGTTCTACGACGGGTCCGGCCGTGCTTTCGCACCGCTCGGTGGCCGCAATCTCCATGTGGAGAGCGCACACGTGGAGAGTAAATCATAGTCCAACGGACAAAAAACGGAGGTAGCAAATATGAACGTAAATACCCTAAAAATGAGCCTAAGAACACTGATCCTTTTGGCAGCCATCACCATGGTTGCTCAAGGTGTCGCAGCAGAACCAACAGACGGAGCAACCGACGGCGATGGCTACACAGCTATTGGCGCAGGTATCGCTCTCGGACTCGCCGGCCTTGGTGCTGGTGTCTCCCAAGCAGCCATTGGCAGCGCAGCTGTCGGCATGCTTGCTGAAGATGGAAGCAAATTCGGTGTCGCACTCATTTTCACTGCGTGGCCAGAATCAATCGTGATTCTCGGTGCTTTGCCTCTCTTCCTTTGAGGAAGAAGGCAATATTCTGGGAACTCCCAGTAAAGTGAAAAAAAACACACAGAGGAATATACATGACGCTCGAAACACTCGCAAAGGATATCGCAAAATCTGCTGAGGCTGAAGCCTCGGCAATGATGAAAGCGGCTAAGAAAGAGGCTAAGGCAATTCTTGCCGAAGCCAATTCAAAAGCCGACAACATTCGCTCGGAAGCATCAGCTCGAACTGAACGTGAAGCAACTCAGATTGCTCGTGAAGTTGTAGCAAGTGCACGCCAAGCCAACCAAAAAGAAATTCTCGTTGCACGACGAAAGGTTCTCGATGAGACCTTCCAAACTGCCAGCGATGAACTTGGAAGCCCGAAACTCTCAGGAAGAGCAAGTTTGCTCAAGTCCTTGATGACCATGGCTGACAAGATTGGTGGCAACGATTACACTGTTCGTCCAGTAGAAATTGACCGTAAGGCCCTTTCAGAACTGGCAGGAAAGCGTAGCGTTGGCGAAGCAATTGATGGCCTTGGCGGCTTTGTTCTTGAAGCACCAGATGGCTCTGTGTCCTATGATATGCGCTTTGATACGCTCCTCGATTCTTCGTGGAGTGCACAACTCGCTGAAACGAATTCAATACTTTTTGACTGAGGGATAAATGATGGTAATGCTTGGAAATACACCTTATGTTGCTGCCCGTGCTAAGTCGCGACGGCAGAAACTTGCGGACCGTTCCAGGCTACGCCAATTGATCAGCCAATCTCCTGAACAACTCACCGTTGCAGTTGGAGAAATCGGTTATCGTGCAGAGATTGATATCTATGCAGGGCAATTGACTGGTGGCGATTTGGTCGAGGCTGCATTAACTCACAATTTGGAACACGAACTTGAGAAAATGCTCTCGATGTGCAACGGTAAAATCCGTGGTATGGTTGAGACCTACACCTCTCGGTTTGAGTACCATAACGCCAAAGTAGTTCTTCGAGCTGTTGTGAATGATGTAGAACTTGAAAAAGTCGCTCATTCGATTCTCCCTGAATTGAATGATATCAATACTCCTTGGTTGAAAATCATCGAGAATGCTGATGATTTGCGTTCAGCGGTCGTTCAGATGCGTCGTAAACCGTTTGGGCCTGCTCTTAATGCGGTCCCAGAAGATTCACGACTTTCCGATTATGAAGATGCTCTTGATTTCCATTACTTCAAGAAAGCCACGGCTCCCTTGAATGGTAAAGGCGCAGATGTCCGATTCTTGAAGGACCTTCTTGCTGCTGAAATCGATCATCGAAACCTCTTGAACATCCTTGAGGCTAAAGCAGTTGGTATTTCTTCTGAGAACATTATCTCAATGCTTGTCCCAGGTGGACGATTGATTCCTACCCGTGCTTTCTCTTCGATTGCTGCAGGCGGAAAAGACGCTGCTATGGATTTGTTACGTAGTGCAGGGCGATTTGATTTCCCTGCATTCGAAGGAACACTTTCCGCATCAAAGGAAATGAACAGCCTTGACCCTGTCATTACATGGTTCAAGGAACGAGAGCATGCTATTATGAAGCGTATGAGCTTCCTCCATCCAGTATCAGCACTACCGGTTATTCACTATGTGGCCATGAAGGTCCAAGAAGTGAATGATTTGCGCCTAATCGTTCGTGGGCGCCTTGCTGGATTGTCTGTTGAAGTGCTTGAAGCACATATTTTGTGAGGTGAAGAAGTATGGATATCGCAGTTGTCGGAACACCAGAATTCACCCTCGGATTCCAACTTGCAGGTATAGATAACCTGCATAACCCTGAAGGGGAAGAGGCTACGGTCTCAACCTTCAAAACACTACTCAATACAAAGAGCGTAGGGATTGTCGTGGTTGACTCCTCAATCCTTTCTACGCTGCCAGAGCGTCTTCGTGACCAACTCTCGGCATCCGTCTCTCCGACCGTGCTTGGCATTGGAACGGAAGAAGACACTACCTTACGAGATACAATTCGTAAGGCAATAGGAGTCGACCTGTGGAAGTAATGTTCCAAACTATATGGAGGAAAAAAAAATGAGCAATGAAGGAGTAATTTACCGAATATCGGGACCTGTTGTAACCGCAACTGGCATGAAAGCTGCAATGTATGACGTAGTTCGTGTTGGTGAAGAAGGTTTAATGGGCGAAGTGATTGAACTGCACGGCGATAAAGCTGTCATCCAAGTATACGAAGATACGTCTGGTATACGACCGGGTGAACCAGTATTGAATACACAAGAAACACTGTCCGTTTCTTTGGGTCCAGGTCTCTTGACTCAAATTTATGACGGTATTCAGCGTCCTCTTCCAACTTTAGAAGAAGAAATGGGTGTTTTCATCACTCGTGGTGTTGACGCAGATGCATTCGACCTCGAAAAGATTTGGACCTTTGAACCTCAAGTCGCTGTTGGCGATGAAGTGGTTGCAGGACAAGTTATTGGACACGTTCAAGAAACTGAAACAATCGTTCACAAGATCATGGTTCCTCCAACCGTTGGCGGTGTTGTCAAATCGATTGAATCCGGTGATTTTAATGTCACACAAACCGTGTGTGTTCTTGAAGACGGCACTGAACTGCAGATGATGCAGAAGTGGCCTGTTCGAACCCCTCGACCTTTCCAGCAGAAATACGCACCTGAAACCCCTCTTATCACTGGAATGCGAATTCTCGATTTCCTGTTCCCACTTGCTAAGGGTGGCGCAGCAGGAATTCCTGGACCATTCGGTTCTGGAAAGACCGTTAGACAACAATCCCTCGCAAAGTATTCCGATGCACAACTCGTTGTTTACATCGGATGCGGTGAACGTGGAAATGAAATGACTGAAGTGTTGGACGAATTCCCTCACTTGATTGACCCAAACACCGGTAAGCCTCTAATGGAGCGAACCGTCATGATTGCAAACACTTCAAACATGCCTGTTGCTGCTCGAGAAGCATCTGTATATACTGGAATTACCATTGCAGAATACTTCCGAGACATGGGATACGACGTCGCTTTGATGGCAGACTCAACCTCTCGTTGGGCTGAAGCAATGCGTGAAATTTCCTCCCGTCTTGAAGAGATGCCTGGTGAAGAAGGATATCCTGCTTACTTGTCTTCTCGTATCGCAGAATTCTACGAACGTGCTGGTCGTGTTGAAACACTTAACGGCGATGACGGCTCTGTAACTGTTATCGGTGCTGTTTCCCCTCCTGGTGGAGACATTTCCGAACCAGTTTCTCAAGGAACACTTCGTATTGTCAAGGTTTTCTGGGGATTGGATGCAGGTCTTGCCCGACAACGGCATTTCCCTGCAATTAACTGGTTGAACTCGTATTCTTTGTATCCACAAAGTCTCGACCAATGGTTCCGAGATAACATCTCTCAAGACTTCCCAGAAGTCCGAACACAAATCAGTGGTTTGCTTCAGATTGAATCTGAACTGCAAGAAATTGTCCAACTGGTCGGTTCCGATGCACTTCCTACTGACCAACAATTGACTCTTGAAGTCGCTCGTATGATCCGTGAATTCTTTTTGCAACAAAATGGATTCCACGATGTTGACGCATACTGTGATATTCATTTGCAATATCAGATGGCAAAGGCCATTCTATCCTTCCAAGATGCAGCAAAGTCTGCAATGGCTAGCGGTGCTGTTCTCAACGATGTTGTTAACGTACCAGCTCGTTCCGACCTCATGCGAGGTCGATTCGAAAAGGGCTATATCGACAACATCGCTGACATGGTCAAGAAAATGACCGATGAAATCGCCGATACGGTGGAGGAAAACTGAGGAGAGGAATATCATGACTGGAAAAGAATACCGAACCATTACTGACGTGAAAGGACCATTGGTCTTTTTGAACAAAACTGAACCTGTTGCCTTTGGTGAAATCGTTACCCTACGACTCTCTAATGGTACCATCAAGAACGGACAAGTTCTCGATACTTCGGACGACCTCGTGATTGTCCAAGTTTTCGAAGGAACATCCAAGATTGACCGAGAATCTGGTGTCACCTTCATGGGTGATGTTTTCAAACTCCCAGTGAGTACTGACCTTATCGGTCGAATTCTCGACGGTGCAGGACGCCCTCGAGACGGCGGACCAGAGATTGTTGCTGAAGAAAAGGCCGACATCATCGGTGCTGCTATCAACCCATACAGCCGACAGAGTCCAAATGATTTCATTCAAACTGGTGTCTCCGCAATCGACCTTTGTACAAGCCTTGTCCGTGGACAGAAGTTGCCAATTTTCTCAGCATCTGGGCTTCCACACAATGATATTGCTCTGCAAATTGCTCGTCAAGCAAAGCTCAAGGATTCCGATGAAGAGTTTATTGTTGTGTTCTGTGCAATGGGAATCACCGCTGAAGAATACAATTTCTTCCGTTCCGATTTGGAGCGAACCGGTGCTCTTGAAAATGCGGTTTTGTTCGTCAACCTTGCTGACGACCCTGCTGTCGAGCGTATCATTACGCCTCGTCTCGCATTGACTGCTGCAGAATACCTCGCTTTCGAGAAGGACTACCACGTTCTTGTCATCTACACTGACATGACCAACTACTGTGATGCTCTTCGTCAAATTGGTGCTGCTCGTGAAGAAGTACCTGGACGACGTGGTTACCCTGGATACATGTATACCGATTTGGCTATGCTCTACGAACGTGCAGGAATTATCAAGAACAAGAAGGGTTCAATCACCCAATTCCCAATTCTCACCATGCCTGGTGACGATATCACGCACCCAATTCCTGACTTGTCTGGATATATTACAGAAGGACAAATCGTTATTTCACGTGAATTGCACCAACAAGGTATCTATCCGCCAATCAACGTTCTTCCATCTCTCTCTCGATTGATGGGTTCGTGTATTGGTGAGGAAACAACCCGTGAAGACCACAAGTCAGTTTCGGACCAAATGTATGCAGCATATGCTCAAGGCCGCGAACTCCGTGGACTTGTCGCTATTGTTGGTGAAGATGCACTGAATGAGCGAGATAAGCAATTGCTTACTTTCTCCGGAGTTTTCGAAGACAAGTTCCTTCGCCAAACCCGTGATGAAGACCGTTCAATCGAAGAAACACTCGACCTTTGCTGGACCCTTCTGTCCTCAATCGACACCAAGTACCTTGTCCGTCTTGACCAAAAGTGGATTGACAAGTACCATCCAGATAACCGAGCTTGAAATATTTGAAACAATCAGGAAAGGAGGTGAAAGAACATGGCACTCGACATCAAACCAACCCGCAGTGAGTTGATTAAACTCAAGGCAAGAATCAAGCAAACCAAGAATGGTTACAAACTCTTGAAGATGAAGCGTGATGGATTGTTCCATGAATTCCGAAGTCTTCTTTCAGCCATGATTGAAGCAAAGCGTGATTTGACTGCCGCATACCGTTTGGCAAAGCAACGTATTGATTTGGCTAATGCTATTGAAGGCGGTTTAGCAGTTCGTGCAGCCGCGATTGCAAACACTGGCCACCCTAAAGTTGAAGTCGAACGACGAAACATCATGGGTGTCGTCGTTCCAAGCGTCAGTGGGACCAATTTGAAGTCGACTTTCCAAGAGCGAGGTGTCGGATACATCGGTTCCTCGCCTTATATCGATGAAGCAGGTGAATCTTTTGGCAGTTTGATTGAAAAGATCGTCAAAGCATCCGAGATGGAAGCAACACTCAAGCGATTGCTTCAAGAAATTGAAGCAACCAAGCGACGTGTCAATGCTTTGGAGTTCAAAGTGATTCCAGAACTCGAAGAAGCCCGAATTTTCATCCAACTTCGACTTGAAGAGATGGAACGTGAAGAAACATTCCGCCTCAAGCGTTTCAAAAACAAGTGATTCTTGTTGACCCGTTTGGACAGGTCAAGGGATTCCTTCAAAGGGGAAGCAGAACTACAAAGGTTTGAGGAGAAGACATGTCAACTGATTCGGATGATTCAATGGAAGTCGATTCTTCTCTCGAATCGATGCCTGTACATCGTTCAGAATGGAAACAACATGAACTTCTTGCGACTGTTTTGAGTCGTTCTTTCTTTGTTGCTTCAAACCTGTCAGGAGGAATCTTACCGACATGGGTTGTTTCACCAAAAGACGACAAGGATATCGATGAATGTCTCGACAAAGCCAATGCCCATCTGAAAAAACTTGGTTGGGCTGCAAAACTTTCGCAAACTGAAGAATGGGTTGTCCAATTGTTCCCACTTCCTGAGCGCCAGTTTCCTACACTGAAATTTACGTTTATACTGTGGGCTTTTTCAGCATTAACGCTCACTCTGGCAGGTGCATACTGGATGGATGGTTCACGCCCCGAAGGTGGGTGGTTCACTCAATCGGCGTTTTTCGACACCGTTTTGGGTTATACCCTTCCAGTCCTTGGTAGCCTGTTTATTGCCTCACTCATACAGAAAAGAATCGCTTTGCACTTCAATCACCGTGTAGGGCATATCATGCCTCTTCCTGAACCGACCATTTCTCTTTGGAGTCTTGGGTTGATTTCTCAAGCGTCGCTGATTTGGCCTTTTGGTTTATTTCTCATCCCTACCTTCCCACGGATGGATGCTCGGCTCTGGGATGACCGGAAAGTCTTGGGTATTGTCGCTCTTTCAGTGCCGACTACATTGGTAAGTCTCGGGTTGGTCTTATGGGGCATAGGCCTTTGGTTAACTCCTGAATATATTGCGATTACAAGCCCACAAAATGTAGCAAACAGTCCTTTCTTAGTTGAATTGGTTGCACAATGGCAATTGGATGGTTATCTGACACGGCTCATTTGGTCGCACCCTTTCGTTAAAGCTGGAGCATTGTTAACGTTCTTTGGTTGGATATCTTTACTTCCTATCCCTACCTTCCCAGGTGGCCGGATTATGGTTTCTCGTGCAGGTTCATTCGAAGCACGAAGTAGTACAAATCAGATGTTTATCTTCCTCCTCATCTTGGTCTTTGCTTGGATGTTTAATGCCTTTAGCGGGTTCACAATCTGGATTTTTGTTCTGACTTTGATTTTACCTCTGTTGTTGTTTATGGGTGCTGACCGAAGCTCCCCTTTGATTCTCAATGAACCGAAAGGCCTTGAACTCAAAGCCATGAGAAATATTGGGATTGTGATGTTTGTTGCCATCTTATTCGCTTTACCAAGTCAGGTTCCGTTTGAACACGATGAAGATTGGAACGCATCGATTGTCTATGATATCGACATGAATTATACAGCGAGTGAATCTGAAGGTCAATGGAATGCTTTGGTTTCTGTACTGGTAGTGAATCCTTCATCTCTCAACCGAGATTGGGCCATTGATTTCGACCAATACAATTCTCTGCTATCAGATTGGGACAAAGTGTGGCAATGCGATGGTGAAGATTCACTCGATATCGCTGGTTTTGGTTGTGGAAGTACGTTACCACCTCAAACTCAAACAACCGTGGTATTGAATTTAACTTGGAACGACCAAGAACACGCTCCATATGCCTTTGACTTCTCCCTCATTTCGTTGGCACAAGGTGAATACGACAGTTATCCAATTTCAGTGCAACCAGATCTTTCCATCCATCCGGCTTCACTTTGGGAAATGGTGTATGATGAAGGTGAAATGAAACGCTGCATGGACTTGAATGTTGATTCAACAGAAGCCCTCAATGTCACTTTCCCTGATGCCGGGCAACTCGTTGACCTTCAATCCCGTTTGCAGTGGATTGAGGGGTATAACAACTTGACAGCAAGTTATGAAGAATCTCCAGACCGCCTTTGTATACGAGGTTTAGACCCGGTTGTTCTTCGAACTTCGGAACTCAACACAATTCAACTGAATGATGAGGTTTTCGATGGTGGCCTGCCGGAATTCCCATTGGTGGCTGTTGTTCCCTCCAATGGCTGGACAGTTACCAATACCTCTTCTCTCGGCTGGGGCTTCATGCTTGATTCAAGCGGCTTACTGAGTTCAATTGATTCACTTTGCCCTCTGGACCCGGCATTATCTATCCCTCCTGCTCCCAGTGAAGGGCAATGGGTTTGGGACCTTGAGGTGAGAAAGATATCCAATATCCCATCGGTAACCGATGGAAATCAATCCTTGAACATCCAAATGTCTGATGGAGCAAGCATGCATGTTTGTGCTCCTCAACTTTCTGTTGAACCTAAATTTAATTTCACCGTTGAAGAAGGTCCAGAATTGGTATTTCAACGTTACAATACCTCTCATCGAATATGGTCAAATCTGTGGATGGCGGCATACAACGGTAGTCTATTACTACCAGATGGCGGCACCTTCTCCATCTATAGTTCAGACAACTCCTCGGTTCCTGTGCAGTTAAATTACCAAGGTAATGGCGATAAGTGGACGGCCGTCAACTCGTCAAATTCACTTTCGACAGGTTGGAATTCATTTGAATTCATTCCCCCAACAAGTACCATTTCGACGCTTTGGTTTGAACATCAAGACGAAACGCTTGTGATTCATTTGTCGAGTTATGTGTGAGGGATGAATATGCGAATTGCCATCTTGGGGTCGGGTTCGCTTGGTTCATTGTATGCAGCACTTCTTTCGCAGGTCGATGGTGTCGAACTCTTGGTTCATGGACGAGGCAGCCATGGCGCTCATATGGCTGCAAATGGGCTTCAGTTAGCAGGTTTAGAGTCATTTTTTCTTTCGCACAACGACGTCTTTTTTTCTCTTGAAGCAGTTGGTATCCCTCCTCATTCTCTTGGCACAATCGATTTTGCCCTCCTTACTGGGAAAGCAGGTCAAACGCCGCATCTCGCTGGATTGGCACATCAATTACTGAATGACCAAGGCATGGTTTTGTGCCTCAGTAATGGGCTTGGTCATGCGGAACAATGCATCGAAATTCTAGGTCCACAGCGAGTTTTTGCGGCGACCTCCACTCACGGTGCATGGCGTCCATCGGCAGGGTGCGTACATTGGGCAGGGAAAGGTCAGACCGTTCTCGGCTCTTTACCGGGTGGCCCAGGTGAACTGGAAGCCAAACTCTTGCTCGATGTCCTCTCTGCAGCGGGATTAGAACCTGCATGGTCTTCTGATGGCTTGGCTGCTCTTTGGAAGAAAGTACTTCTGAACATCGCTATTAATCCAATAGCAGCTTTAGCAGGTGTCGAAAATGGAGTGTTATTACGTCCAGATTTGTTTTCAGCAGCCTTTTCAACAATGCTTGAAGGAGCCACTGTGGCCCGAATGGAACGAGTTGCTCTTCCAGATGATGCAGAACTTGAACAACAATTACGGCAAGTTCTTACTGCGACTTCAACCAATATTTGCAGTATGCTTCAAGATATACGGGCAGGGCGAAAAACAGAAATTTCAGTGTTGAATCAAGCCATTGTTGTTCGCGGAGAACGAGCGGGAATCGCAACACCACTCAACCAAATGCTGGTCGCAATGGTCAATGCTCTTCATGTTGAATGAGGTCTGTATTGTAGTGCAAACCTCGATTCTCGACACGTTTTTCAGCATCTTCGGTAACCAGTTGACCGACCAATACCAAATTCCGCAACTCGACAATTTGTCTCGAAGGTAATGCTCTTCGCCATATGAAATCAACTTCTTGTAAAAGAAGTTGTAAACGCCGAGATGCGCGATGAAGCCGATTGAACCTTCGAACAATACCAACTTCTCTTGACATTGTGTTGCACAACGATTCCCTATCGTTGGATACCGAAACATGTTCAGTCAAGTCTTTGAGCCCATCAGCACGCCATTCTGGCAAATCCATCTCATTGGTTTCAGGCATTGATTCGATAATGTGATTTGCAGCCCGTGCAGCATAGACCACCGCTTCGAGCAAGCTGTTTGATGCAAGTCGATTTGCTCCATGCATTCCAGTACATGCTACCTCTCCAATAGCATACAAAGACGGCATGATGGAGCCTGATGCTCGGCAGTGAGGTCGGCCAAATTCATCAACATCTAAACCGCCAACGATGTAATGTGCTGCTGGAGAGACTGGTAAAGGGTCTCGTCCAAGCATCAAACCATGTCGGTCGAGGCGTTGTTGAATGTTCGGAAAGTGTTCCAATAGATGGTCTTGGTCAAGATGAGAAGTAATCAGGTAGACGTGTTGGTCGCCAGTTTCTTTCAATCGCTGGTCAATGGCTCTCGCGACAATATCTCGGGTCGCCATGGAACCGAGAGATGAATGATTCAACGTGAATGAAAAGGGACCTGGTGCTACTTCGGAACCTTGGTTGCCAGCATCTTTGACTGCAGCCTGCCAATTGCGGAGTCCTTCATCATCAAGGATGACGCCTCCTTCACCTCGCATAGCCTCGGTAATCAAGAACGGCCGGTCTGATTTGACGGCAAGTGCGGTTGGATGAAATTGAATGAAAGCCATATCTTTGACCGCTGCACCTGCACGGTAAGCCATTGCTAACCCATCACCTGTTGCAACTGGTGGATTTGTTGTTTGAGACCACAACTGTCCTACGCCGCCCGTAGCAATCATCAGAATATCTGCAGGTTCAGTAAAGACCGTATTGTTTTCTTGATTCAGGCACCAAACACCTGCAATACCTCTTTCGGGATGTTGATGTTCTCGTTGAATCAAGTCCATTGCCAAAGTATTTGGTTTGAGGGTAATGTGGGTATGAGAACTTGCAGCATCGTTCAATGCACGCTCAATTTCTCTTCCAGTTGCGTCTTTTGCATGGAGAATTCTTCGACGTGAGTGGCCACCTTCCTTGGCAAAGTGAAATTCACCATCTTCATTGGTTTCAAACCGAACACCGATATTGAGCAGATCACGTATCCTTGCTCCAGCTTCTTCAATCACACGCCGCACGACTTCTTCATCGCATAATCCATCGCCGCTAGCTAATGTGTCGGCAATATGGGATTCCAGTCCAACGCCATCGGTTTTATCGAGAATTGCAGCAATACCTCCTTGAGCCCAATTGGTTGAAGAATCGACCGGGCGTTGTTTGGTGATGACAGTGACCGTATGCCCAGCATCAGCAAGTCGTAAAGAAGCAAACAATCCTGCAATGCCGCTTCCGATGATGACGATACGTGCCATAGTGCTCCCCACCTGTCTATGGGTGCATGCAACTACATTTCACCCCATCGGCAAGCGAAACCGCTATGTTCGGCCATCGATTACCTCTTGTTATGGCGAGCCTTCGTGATGCTATTGGCATTGTTTTTGGAATTTGCCTCGTTGGAGTTTCAATCGGAAACGCAGGAATGGGTAAAGTCGCTCCTTACTTTATCGAAGGAGCAGAAAATACCAAGATGATCTTCACTCGAATGTTTGAACCGCATTGTGGAATTGGAGTTATTGAAGAAGAATTGGCAAATGGAAACGAACCGTATTGTCTTGGACCAGTTGGCGTTTGGGACGGTGCTGATTTCCTGTTTCTCGGATTAGGATTATTTGTTCTACTTTACCGACGTGTAGGCTTTACCAACATAGGGCGTCGCTCCCAACGCCGTTATCACGTTCTTTTCGCAACCGGTGCAGCAATGTTCAGCATCGCAATTCTCGACCGGCTTGGTTTTTTACCTCGTGCTGCAACTTCAGAAGGCATTTCTGAATTGATACCGTTCTATGTTAATCCGTTCTTGGTTCAATGCATCATTGCTGCAATCGGTGCCTTCCTCATGGGTGGGCCAAAGTACTGGGAAGCGGAAGCGATTGAACAAACTCGAGAACGATTAACCAAACGTAGGCAAGTTGCAGACGATTTCAGAGAGGCTTTTGGTTCAGTAAAAATGTCTTTGACTTCTCGACGAGGTTCGTCGAATCGAATTACGCGTTCACAACTTTTGAAGAAGGATTCCCAATTGCATATGCGACGGAATACCTCGAAAAGCCTGAAAGTTCTTGCAACTTGCCCATATTGCAAGGGTGGTGGATGTAATGAATGCGACCAATCCGGCACACTGTGAGCCATCTCTGGTTTTGGTATTCACGCTATTTTGATGCCAGTCGGCTCACGTGATTTACCTGCCAAAACCAATGCACTGGCCTTCTATCACTCGGATTGTTTAAGACCTGTGGGAGATGGGTGTCGCGGATAAGGTCGAGGGAAAGTACTTCGATTAGAGGGATAGGGATGTATCTTCAAGCACTAGAAATTTCAAACTTTAAATCGTTCAAAGGCGAAATCACCATCCCCCTTGATCGAGGATTCACTGCAATCACTGGGCCGAACGGTTCTGGAAAATCAAATTGTGGAGACGCTATTCAATTTGTACTCGGTCCACGCAGCAACAAAGTGATACGTGCTCAAAACGCCAAAGATTTGATTTTCAACGGCGGAAAAAATTCCAAGCCAGCACGCTCATGTGAAGTCACACTCGTTTTCGCAAATCCAGTACTTGCCAGCGGCCGTCGCCGTCTACCATTGGACCAAGAGGAAGTCCGAATGACTCGTTCTGTTCGTTTGTC
>JAACDG010000055.1 GCA_009937025.1 Methanobacteriota archaeon | reverse complement strand
CCTGAAGAGATGACAGGCCCTCGCTCGCCCCAGTGAATTCCCGTTTAGCGTGAACCTTCAATGAAGACGAAATTGACCATTGCTTGGAACAGCAGAAACCAGATTCCAACCATTGCAATCAGCGTAAAGCCGCCGGGGTCGTCCCCTACAATGAGGCCATGGCCAATGAGCAAACCTGCCAATCCCAACAAAAAGAACACTCGATACACGATTTGAGTGAACACTCTTGCTTGAACCGACATGGCTTTCCACCCTGCGAAACCAAACCATCGACTGATAAAACCAGTTCTCGCTCCGTCCTCTCGATTCATGTTCATTCACCTCGTTGTTCAGTGACTGATTTTTTGAGCATGAACTCAATTTGACCGTTCACTGAACGCATGTTGTTTTCTGCCATACGCCTTGTTGCGTCGTGGAGTTTAGGATCAATCCTCAGTAAAATTTTCTTTTTATCCACCCGAATGCCTCCTCATTTGTACAAATAGAAGATAATGCTCGCTATTTGCCCGAAAGAAATCAAGATCAATATTCCTTGTGTGAGGTAGTAGGATTTGGGGGCCTCCACCTTTGACTGCCAACCTTTACCACGAACATACGCACCACCTCTCACGAAATTATACGTGACGTATGCGAGCAGGCAAACGGTGACAAAAATGGTTGGCGCATGCCTAAAGAGTGCTGCAGTATCCATTTGCGAACACCTCAAAATTCCAAGTTCATTGATACAAAGTACCAGTGTTCACCACTGGCGTCGTATCCGTTTCTGAGCAGAGCACCACCAGCAGATTACTCACCATGCTGGCCTTCTTGTCTTCATCGAGTTCGATGATGTTCTTTTGACTGAGTTGCTCCAGAGCAAGTTCGACCATGCCTACGGCTCCTTTGACGATCTCACTGCGGGCAGCAACAACGGCACTCGCCTGTTGTCGGCGGAGCATTGCTTGGGCGATTTCTTGGGAATAGGCGAGGTGGCTAATGCGTGCTTCAAGCACTTCAATACCGGCTCGCTTGAGGCGTTCTTCGACTGAAATTTGCAATTCCTTTGCGATGACTTCTTGATGGCTGGAAAGCGCTATGCCACCAATATCCTTGTCTTCAATGATGTCGTATGGGTACTTTGTCGCCATGGCGCGCAATGCGGCTTCACTTTGAATTTGCACATAATCATGGTAATTATCCACTTCGAACAAGGCTTCGGCAGAATCGACGACTTTCCAGACGACAACAGCGGCGATTTCAATCGGATTCGCATTTACATCGTTTACCTTGAGTTTCGCGGACTCAAAATTACGAATTCGGAGTGAGATCTTTCGCTTCTCGTAGAGTGGATTGATCAGCCAGTGAAATCCTTCCTCGTCGACGGTACCTGAATACTTGCCGAAGAATTGGAGAGCTGCACCCTCATTTGGATTGATGACGAGGTAACTGTTGAACATCAAAAACCAAGCGATTGCAATGACAATTTGAAGTAAAATTCCGATTGTAACGCCGATCCCTCCTCCAGCATAGAATATGAATGTCAGAAGGAAAAGAGCAGGAACGGCCAACCAGTGGATTGCAATTCCCAAAAAACCGTTCAGGGTATCTTTCGATACATCATTGAATCGTATCTCTAATTCGGAGGGCTTGAGTTCTTGGCTGGCTGTCGCAGATTCCATAGGTAGGACCATTTCGTGCTATTGGCGTGATATCATAAAGATATCGGAATTTGGCAAGACCTCCATCGGTTGTTGTTTCCACTAAGTTCAGCGCCACTCAGACGTCTCGCGAACCTTTGAGAGAGGTTCCGAGATGGAATCCTGCACAATTCACCACGACATCTGAAATTTTATTGCTGATCTCTTCGGTAGTGAACTCGTAAGGCAGGAACCATTCAAGAATTTCCCAACCGATTGATAGGGCAAAAAACAGCCCCCACCCCATCGGTATGAACCTGCCAACAAAGGTCCATTGAACAAAATGGCCAAGGGACCAAAGGTTGAGCAGCGCCATGTTGATTGGAGCGGCATTCGCCCTATAAATTTGAAAAATGAAAAATTTATGTTGGGGACATATTGATATTCTTTGACATATCCACTCCCACTATGAACATGCGTAAAACCGCACCCAGCCTGTCGCTGACCGCCCTCCGTTTGGCCGCCCTTCTACCTGCTGGGCCTGTGGCTGCAACCCCAACTGAAGCCTCCGCATTCTACTACGGTGTTGAATACGATTGGAGCAGTTTGGACTCCGATGTCACGAATATGACGGGCCTCGATATTCCAGATATGCTCAGTGAAGTGATGGGCGCTGCCGACGATGCAGGCCTCAACTTGATTGTAGGGCAACTGATCACTGGTTCTTCAAAT
>JAACDG010000054.1 GCA_009937025.1 Methanobacteriota archaeon | reverse complement strand
TCCCTTTTCCTGAAGACATGGTCCAACGGCTAACCGGTCAAACCGTCGCTCAAGTTCGCCGTCGAGCAAAATACCTTCTTATCGATACCACCGACGGGCTTGTGTTTCTCTCACACCTTGGCATGTCGGGCCGCTATACACTTATTTCTGGTTCTGAAACCGCTCGGTTCCACCACGTCGATGCAAGTTCAAATCATTCCAAATTTGGGGAACTTACAGGCTTTGATGGTCGACACGACCATATGGAATTTCAATTCGATGATGGCTCCGTGGCTGTGTATACAGACCCACGAAGGTTTGGAATAGCAGACCTTTTTGAACGGGCAGAAGAACCGACTCAATCACTTCTTGAACATCTTGGCCCTGAACCTCTCGAACAGTGGACTGCTGAAGATGCAGCCATACGATGCAAAGGAAAACGCTCACCTATCAAGACCACTTTACTCGACCAACGCTTTGTTGTCGGTGTTGGAAATATCTATGCGTGCGAAGCATTGCACCGTTCGGGTATTTCCCCAACACGCCTAACTCACACATTGGTTCGTAAAAATGGCAAACCAACCAAAGCCCTAACCGAATTGGTCAAACATGTCAAAGATGTTCTTGAAGCAGCGATTGCAGTAGGCGGTTCAACCCTCAACGATTTTGCCGCTGTTGATGGTACACTCGGATATTTCGGACATCATTTCCAAGTCTATGACCGAGAAGATGGACCCTGTCTCAAAGAGGGTTGCCATGGTACAATCGAGCGAATTGTTCAGAGTAATCGTTCGACTTTCTTGTGCCCAAGATGCCAAAAATAATCAGAACATACTCAATGAGACTGAGCCTGCGAAGAACCATAACGCAAGCGCAGTGATTTTGTAGACAACGTTTCCTTTAGCACGTAGCGTTTCCAATGCAGGGGTGCCAGTCAAAGCAATGGCTACAATCATGTACCAACCCATATCGATGACCATGCCAAGTATTCCAATGGCTAGTTTTGTTTCAATCCCCATTCCTGATTCGAGTACTTGGGCTAAGACTGCAACCAAAAATAAGGCGATTTTAGGATTGAAAAAAGCAATGGCAAAACCTTCAGTAAAACCTTGATGTTTTCTTCGAATCGAATCGCTTTCAAATTCCTGTAAATCACTGCTTTCTGTAGACCACATCATCCAACCATACCAGATCAAAAGTGCCACACCAATGATTTGGAGTATAAAGAAAAGGTTTGGTGCGTTTTCCAGTAAAAGAATGAGCCCAAAAACCGCACTTCCAGCATAGAGTCCAAAGCCAATTCCATGGCCTACAGCACAAGCAACTCCTTGGCGTCTACCACCGATGAGGGTATTGCGCAATACGATGATAAGGCTTGGTCCAGGCGATATGGCTCCTAGAACAAAAAAGACACCTGCCGCAAAAATTGCTTCCCAGGCGAGGGGCTCCATACCCCATCGAGTTGGTAGTTAGCCATCAACACTTCTCAAGGAGAAGCCATCACCCCTCCACATTGGAGATAACATGCGATAAACGGGAGGGGTGCGGCATTGAGTTGATTACAATCCGTAGAAGAACATCGTTTTGAATCCAGGTTCAGCCATACGTTCTTCCGTTTCTTTTGAAATCCGCAGGAAATCAAGGTGGAAGTTCTGTCGTTTTACAACTAAAACGTAGGCTGTTCGAAGGGCGTCAAGTGTCGACGATTCATTTTTCACGGGGGGATGAGTCTCCATGATTAAGCAAAGTACATACTCCCTCTTGAATGTTCGCTTTTATGCATCAAATTCAATACAAACGTAATTTACCGGAAACATTGAGTCAAATTTACGATTTATTCGTCATTTTTTGTTCTGGCGGCCTACGTTTTTTTCAAAAATGTAATTTTCCTTTACATGTATGACACGCGTATATGCGTGGTAAAGAGAGTTTCCGCGCATATAGGTCACACCTAATCTTCCGGAAGACGGTAAAAAACCGAAAGACTTTTATAGGTATCCGGCATTACATTGGATGAACCGGAACAGGTGAAAAATATGAGGGGACCAGAATTCAACAACCAATTTACGTTGAAGCGGACCCTCCGTCATCGCAGTTAGTGCGACTGATCTGGGTTTGGGCAGCGTAGCTGCATGTGTGTCAAACACATGTGCAACCGCCGTCGCCTGTAAAGCAGTTTGGAGGTATGGTGTAGTGGATAGCATCAGGGATTTCGAATCCCTGGACCCCGGTTCGAATCCGGGTACCTCCGCCTGTTTTGCACTCAAAGGGGCATGGTGTAACGGATAGCATTGGAGATTGCGAGTCTCCAGACCCGGGTTCGACTCCCGGTGCCCCTGCCAACTCGCAACCATGGAGATGGAATACTCATAAGGAAGTGAAAAATATGAATAAAAAAACCAACCAAAACAACACGAATGAACACGGATGGGACGGCGACGTCCATCCAGAGATAGCAGCGATTGACCACAATGCCAATTTAGAACCAATCGAAAAACTGATGACGATATTTTCGGCATACAACCACCAGCACAGAGCTGATGGTACTGCATGGGCAGTGTGGCCAGATTGGGAACTCGTGTTGACATCAATGAATGATGACCTTCATTTCGAGGATGCGGACAGAGACACTCCTGAAATTATTGCAGAAAGACAGCATTGGCTCAACCTCATGCAGTTTATCTATGATACAGATGCAATTACACTTGATGGTTATACCATCATTATTGACGGATATCATGGACATCAGTTTACCTTTGACATGTGTCTTGAGTATGAATACTGGGTATCTCCAAGAAGCCTTGTCGAACATTATCAAAAAACCAATGAAAATGCAACAGGCGTTCTTGGGCCACCTTGGAAAAGAAACACACTGCTGTATTTCTCAAGACATGAGATTGAACATTCACTCGGTGAATATTGGGTTTGTCCAGAACACGTTCCAAAGTATGGTGGTCAGTCGACCAGATACACGCACGGTAACAGATTCTGCATCGATAAAGAGGACAGCGAAATATTCCCGCTCGCTCTCCTAACGCTCATCCAACTCTGCATTGATGATACAGAAATTTGGAGTATGATGTTTGAACAAGACATGAAAGATATCGAACACCATGAATTCATGGAAAGGGAATGGCCTGGTGGAAGACCGGACCAAGACTGGGAGTACCAGTGAGGTGAGAGTATGAAAAGAAGAAACAATGAAAAAATGAATATAAACGAAGTAATGGCGATGTTTGTTGCTTACATGCAGCAGCAGATTGAATATACAGAAATGAAAATAAAAACATTGAAAGAATGGGAATCCGATGAATGTGGATGCCTAGATTGTGAGAAAAACACAATCTCCATTTCTGAAGATGATGAACCGACGTATGACCTTGCGTTTTCAAAGGAGTGGTTGTAATGATGCCTTGGAGTCCAAATGCAAGTGCCCCTCTATGGGATGCAGCAAACAGAAATGAAATGCAAGGACCGTACTTCTCGGATATTGACATTCAACACGACAAACAA
Source organism: Methanobacteriota archaeon (assembly GCA_009937025.1). GTDB lineage: Archaea > Thermoplasmatota > Poseidoniia > Poseidoniales > Poseidoniaceae > MGIIa-L1. The sequence continues at coordinate 4,967 of JAACDG010000054.1, read as the reverse complement.
ATTGGGCCATCGTGTGTAGCGACGACATTGGCGATGATTGCGCACTCAACAGGTGCGGATGTGTCTCCTGATGATTTCAAGAAAGTCACGAATTCTCAATCCCCGCACTCATGGTCCAATGCGCTGAAGCCGTATGGCATGCAGTTGGCGTATTGCAACCATGATTTGAGGAGAGTTGAGCATTATGTTGACGAATTGGTCGAACACAATGACCTGTTTTTCTTGTGCTTTTATTCGGTGAATCCACCAAGTGACCCTGATGAAAAAGGTAAACTCTGCACAGCGCACATTGTGACGTTGCACAAAGATACCATCTATGATACTGCGAAACACTGTGGTTCAGGTGGCGTGATAGCAGCCCACGATTATGCAAGACTGGAAAGACAAACCAAGAGAATCTTCAGAGTGGTTCCTCTTGGTCATCCGAGGTATGTATGATGAGTCAAAGTATGGCGAGAAAACTTTCTCAAAACGGATTTGGCATGTGCATTGCTTACGGTAAAGATAAGGACATGGGAATTGGATTACCCATTGAAGTTGATGAAAACAGACCACTGGTGGTTGCACACCCTGCAGCTGCAAATCATTACCATGCAAGCATGAGTCTGTTTGAGGATGCAGGGCATCCGTTTGTGCATGTGCTGGTTGATTTAAGTCAATTCTGTCCAGATGAATGGCCGTATCACGCTAATGAAGCGAATCATGCCAACTATCAGAGATTGCATGATACATCAACAGGAGACCCAGTTTTCAGAAAGGTCTGCATCAATGTTCCACATTGGCAGGTTCATGTTGGAGGTGAAGCCTTCAACTATCTCTCCAATGCCCCACCTGTCGACGTTTTGTATGTCGATTGGTTCACTTGGCTGGACAGATTCATCACCAGTGATGAAACTGCATTTGCCGATATGATGGCACACTATACCTCGAACATCAGAGATGGAGGTCTGGTCATTGTTGACCACAAACACAGAGAAATGGGCGAGAATGGTTGCAGATGGTTCAATCATCCAGGTGGAATTTTTGCAATCGATGAAAACACACAAATGGAGGAGATGTGCGATATTGAATGGCTTGGCGGAAATGCCAATGGTGAGATGCAAACCTATGCGGCGACCGTCTTCAAAGTACATCATTCAGCGAACGGCCCTCTTGGGCACACAGATTGGTTTGAAGCAATCAAACCGTGGTTTTGGAACATGGTTCCCGAAATGTGTCTCTCACCATCTCAAGTACAGCAGATGATAGATGATGAAATCGAGGAAAGCGTTCATCCGAACGCCATCACATGGGAAAACTGGCACGACACATGGTCGACGATATACATGGATGATAGAGAAGAGGGTATGACGTTCAAAACCCCCGTTCCCTCGAGGTTTGCGTGGCCCTATGAAGCATATGCAAGTTATCTTCAGTGGCTTGTGAACCATCCTCAATGTTTGCAAATCGAGGTGGGAAAAAGGTCATACAGATTGATGGGTGAGAATTTTGTTCTCAATATTGTTCATGGTGACATTCTCGAATTAGCACCTGCACTGTACACCAAACATTCTGCCATAGCAGTGAGATACAAATTACAGCAGCAAATCAAGGCAAGGTGTCCATGGTGGAAGTATCAGACAACAACGATTCAAACCAGAGAGTCTTGGTTATCCAATCCAATTCAGCCACTCAAGTGGTCAGGTGAATCGGCAACACCACATCTGGCGAAACAGTTGATTGAACATTCCAAAGCACAATCATTTGGCGGAACATATCATAATTCAAGATATTTTCAGTGCAGAGAAATCATCACCGTCGCCCATGGAACGGGTGCGTTGAGCGAAGTTATGGCTGCAGTTGAGGCCTATTATGGGGAAATAGGTCAAGAAGTTTCAAGACCGCTGTATACTCTCGAATTGACCGTTGTCCATCTCGATGCCAATGAGTATCAAGAACAGAATCTGCCACACAATTGGAGAAGGAGGGATTCAGATGAGTGAGGACTCATTGTTGCAAGCCTATCTTGAAATTGAGCAGGATTGGCCTTTGAGCCTCATCAGTATCGATGCTCAGAAACAGGACCCAATGTTCACTTCAATACATGTGTTTGTCAAATACTTCCCTGAGAACACCCATGAGGATTTCCTCGCTTGGAGACACCATAGAAGGTTCAACGATTGGCAGAATGAGATCTACTCGATGAGTGATACCGAGTTTCAACACCACTGGCCTTTGATTGCCGGTGCTTTAGCGGAGGTAAATACCTCAAGCTGAGATATTGACTTGCACACAACTGCCACTGGCTCAGAGAATGGGGATTCGCACTTTGGCGCGTGATTACACAACTGTTGGATGCGAGTATGGTGGTAGCCCGTTGGGACTCCTTTGGTGTATGGTGCACACTGCGCAAGCAGAGGATCTGGTTCGATTCCAGACAAGGGAATCATTCTTTGAGGTGATCAATGAGTTCCGGTTTCTGGCCGTTAACAGGCTTCCCTGCTGCTTTCTTAGCCGCCATAGACAATCGACGTTCTTTCCCAATTAAATTAACCGTCAAAACTCATCAGCGCATTCGGACGTTGCGTTGACTGTCAGTGGTTCTCCACATGGAATCTTGGTCTCGGAAAGACTCACCCATGTCGTGGAATACGAAAGGTGTGAGATTCATTGGGTCGCTGTTGGGCGAACCGCCGGTTGAGTTGGCACAGAAAGCGGGCAGAGGGAAGGTTCCGGATTGCCCTGGTTGAATGTCAATCCAAACATCTTCTTTGACCACGAGGTTCTGATTACCGTTCCAGTTTTGCTGTTCAAACATGGTTCCTTGGGGTACCACGATGCGCACAGGGTTCGGACTGGAGTTGGTAATTTCCATCTGAACTGCATTGGCGGAATCAAAACCGTTTCCAGTAATGGATTCAATTTGGATTTGGCCGATTCGAGCAGCATGGTAGACGCTGTCAGAACGTGATTCAAAGGTCATGTTGAGTGCAGCAGGTGAATAGATTGCTGTAGTGTTGTCACGCGTACTGCGCAAATGTGAGAATTAGGCAAGTAATTGAGTCCCACCCAAATTGCGAACATTTTCGACATCAAGTCCAGGGTAGACTTTACCAGCTTGCTCAACAAACACACTGGTTCGTTCGCCAGTTATGTTGCGAATAGTTGTACGTTCACGGCGAGTGGAATGTGGGTCAATTGGAGTACCTTCTTCGTTTTCAAGAGTCACTGTCAAATCTTGTACACATCCTTCGATAAGAGGAGTGCCGTTTTCATTGAACAGAATTTCACGAACACTCATTGGTGGCACTTGTACAGTGACTGCTTCAGTGCTGCGCACACCTGAATCGCCAATGGGCAAGCCTTGGCGTAGGGTGATGGTCTGGGTTACGGGCGTTGGGTTTTTTGCTAGATATTTTACGTTCATAGAATCACTTCCTGTGGTGCCTCACTTCCTCGGTGGATAATAAGGCGAAGGTCTGTGCGCACGGTGTTTTTGATGTTGGCGCAAGCATCGATGAACCGTTCAAGACAGTTTCTCCATGGTTCATTCTCTTGGCCAAAATGGGGTTCTTGAAGGTGTCCTCGGTCTCGAAACCAATGACTACTTTCGTTATCATCTGAAAAATTTTGGCGTGGATTATAGGGTAAGTAAACACGGATGATCCCATGTCTTCCTTGACGGAAACTTGCAAGACTGCTTACTTGGTGAAGGTTATTGCAGACAAATTCGGTTCCAGCCATGAGAGCAGGATCGAACCATATTTGGCCGTCGGCCTGAACGCCATTATCATGTTCTGCTTGACGTACGCTTGGTCGACAACGGTGACTGTTTGGAGGTAAGAAGGCGTGTACCCAAAGTTCATTGTAGACATTAGAGGTTGGTGCTCCTGGGTGTACATTGACAGCCTCTTCGCGAGATTGAACTCCATCGCGATTGAGCACAGCAGATCCGCTTGTGGGAACTCGCATGTCGTTGATGAGTTGGTGCATGTTACGAACGAACTCATCGTGGTCGTGAACGGAAATATTCTGACGCAGTATCCAGTAGGTGAGCGTCTGCATCAGTTTCGCAGCCTGATCACTGTCAAGGCCAGCAAGAACAGCGGTGGACATTTGCTTAAGGTGAGCGATGAGTACGGCTTCAGGAGTTTCTCGTCGAACTTCGATTTCATCCAGTCCAAGTCCGAGCTGTTGGCCCAATCGTTGAGCATCCCGCTTCAGTTTTTGTGTATCTTGCTCAAGGGTAGAAGCACGTTGAGGCACAGGAGTCTGTAATTCAGGAACATACACGACCAGTTGCTCATCCTCGTTACGCATGTATGCAGCTCGTTGTTCAATCATATTTCGAGCACGTCGACTGTATTTTCCTCTTCCTGCATATATTTGGGTTCCTTGTTCATCGTATAATGTAGCCATCTTTTTTCACCGTGGAATCAATATAACTTTTCAACAGTATATAAAGAACTCAATAAAACAATTCCTAATTCATTTAGGTGCGCGCATAAGAAAGTCTCAAGTCAAACGCCATCAGTAGCGATTCTATGGCTCAGCGCTCGTACCAGAGTTCACTCTTGGTACTGTTCATGCTGATGGCGTGTTGTCTGCCTGGCAACCTTGCCTCAACCGATGGCCAAATCGAGGAACCGTCTTCATGGCCTGAAGGTAGTACTGCTTACGACAACATGGTGAGCCTGACTGAATTTGGTTACCGTCAAATCGACACTTCTGCCAACGAGAATGCTCGCAATTGGATTGCCAGTGAACTTGAGGGAATGGGCTATGAGGTTGAACGTCAGTCGTTCACCACAGAAGTCTGTAGCAATTGTCAGAACATTGTCGTCACCATTAACGGAACCATAGAAGATGATTGGCGTGTTGTTGGTGCACATCACGATGCGATTTGTTACTCTCCTCCACCGCTGATTGGCGTCACCTATCCTGGCTGCACCAACACCGGTGCATACGATGACGGAACAGGTTCTGGC
>JAACDG010000001.1 GCA_009937025.1 Methanobacteriota archaeon | reverse complement strand
TTCGGACTCGTCAGTCTTGTCAAATGGTCTGGACACCAAGCAAAAAGATACACATCTGTTGTAGATTCTCTCGATAGTTTACGTGCAACTCTCGACCAAGCAGCCCAAGAATGCGACCTCATTCTAACATCAGGTGGTGTTTCAATGGGTGATTGGGATTTTGTTCGAAAACTGATGGAAGACGAGGGCGATATCAAATTTTGGCGAGTTAAAATACGCCCCGGCTCCCCACCCTTGTTTGGATATTGGAAAGGCGTACCATTGTTTGGCTTACCGGGAAATCCAGCGAGCAGCCATGTCGTTTTTCGAATGCTCGTCGGCCCGTATTTACGAGCGTCGACAGGAGGGGGAGGAATTCAAGAACGACGAATTCGAGTACAGCTTGCAGAACCCCTCAAAACAGACGGGAAAAACCTCATTCTTCGCCGAATATTTGTTAATACTTCTGGTGAGAAACTTCTTGCTTATTCAACAGGATATCAAGGCTCAGGCAACCTCAACAGCCTTGTTCTTGCCGACGCCCTAACTTTACTTGAGCCCGGCCATAGTGGGGAAACAGGTACGTGGTGCGATGCACTTTTATTGTAGGCGACAGTTATGAAATTCAAAGCAGAAAAAGAAACTACCTTGCTCGATATGCTTGCAGAATGCATGCCCGACACATCTCGCAGCAAATTACGTAAAATGCTGACAGAAGGGCGAATTCAAGTCGACGGCATCGTCCAACATAAAGCAAAATTCCCTCTATCCAAAGGCATGGAACTTGATTTATTAAGCAGGGTTAAAGCCCACGAAATCACTCCCCCTCCAGCGATAAAACAAAAGAAATCCAACCTCAAAGTGATCTGGGAAGATGACGCAATTCTCGTTGTTGAAAAGCCAGCGGGCCTTCTCTCAATCGCTACCGACAAACTCGAAGTTGATACCCTTCATTCAAGATGCGTCGAACATATTCGGCAAGAGGATGATAAAAAATGGTGCTTCATCGTCCATCGACTCGACAGAGATACGTCTGGAATAATGGTATTTGCACTTCATCATAGGCACAAAGAATACCTTCAATCCCAATTTGCCGAACGAGCTGTACATCGAACATATCACGCCTTGATATAAGGCCGGCCCAAAGAGATGCAAGGAACGGCTCGGCAGTGGCTTGTCGAAGACAAAAATCTCTTTGTCAAGCGCGTCAAATCAAGTTTTCACGGCGCTAAAGAAGCCATTACTCACTGGGAAGTATCTGACACCGACAACCACACCTCCCTCATCCAAATCAACATCGAAACAGGGCGCCGACATCAAATCCGCATGGCGATGAGGTCCCTAGGGTGCCCTGTAGTTGGGGACGAATTACATGGGGCGGAATTAAATTCATTCAATCGGGTTTGCCTCCATGCAACCGCACTCGAATTCCTTCATCCAGAAACCGACGAACCGGTTCGCTTCGAATCAAAAATTCCTTTTGTATAATCTCTAGGAAACAATAAAAAATTCCGAGACTTCTTGAACCATCGACGAGCGCAAGTGAGTGGGAGCACGATGGGCGAGGCGAATGAACACGGCTGGATTGAAGTCCGCGGCGCCCGTACGCACAACCTTCAAGACATCACCGTCAAACTACCTCGCGGCAAATTTGTTGTTGTTTCTGGTGTGTCGGGTTCTGGAAAATCTAGTCTTGCCTTCGACACCCTCTATGCAGAAGGTCAACGACGTTATGTCGAAAGTCTTTCTTCATACGCGCGGCAATTTATCGGTCAAATGAAAAAAGCCGATTGCGACGGCATAGAAGGCCTATCCCCAGCGATTTCAATCGATCAAAAACAAGGCTCTCACAATCCTCGTTCGACCGTTGCGACCGTCACAGAAATTCAAGATTACTTCCGACTCTTATGGGCTCGAATCGGTAAGCCCCACTGCCCAACGTGCGGTAGAGAAGTTGCTCGCAGAACCGTACAGGAAATTGTTGACGACATCATATGGAACATGGAGGGGCATGCCATCATTCTCTGGTCACCAGCAGTACGTTCACGAAAAGGAACCCACCAAGACCTGTTTCGTCAACTTGTCGAACAAGGATATCTCCATGGCAAAGTCAACGGCCATGAAGTTGAGTTTGAAAATCCTCCAGAGCTGGATAAAAACTTCAGGCACGACATCGATGTCAGAATAGACCGCCTACCTTGCACAATCAACAGAAGGCAACGCCTCACTGAAGCGGTTGAGGGCGCTTTACGTCTTGGTGGCGGCACAGTAGCTATCGAGAGCATGGAAGCACCACCTGAAGACGCAGAACTCTCAGAAGGAACCCGCGCACATTTCACGAAAGTAGGAGAAACCGTTGCTTGGTCAGAAGATTTTGCATGCCCGGACCACGGAGCATTCATGCCAGAACTTTCCCCGCGCGTATTTTCATTCAACTCCCCTCTTGGTGCTTGTAATGTGTGTCAAGGCCTTGGTGTTGAAAGGCAATTCAATATCGAACTCATAATTGACGGAACCCTCACGGTTTCAAATGGTTGTGTTCGCCCTTGGCGCCAATCAATGTCCCCATCATGGTACCGTCGACTGCTTGAACAAGTATGTAGCCACTATGGAATTTCGAGAAACACCCCGTTTGAATTACTCAGTGATGACGATAAAGACATTCTACTCAATGGCTCTGGCTCGACAATCATCAATTTCCATTTCGAATCAGATAATGGCTCAGTCTACAAAATGAATCGCCCTTGGGAGGGAATCATTGCGCGTTTACAGAAAACCTACACCGACACAACATCTGAACGAACACGAAGCCGACTCATCAATTGCATGACCGACCTTGATTGTTCAGGGTGCGGAGGAGAAAAACTCACCGCTGCTGCACGTTATGTCTCCGTTGGTGGAATTCGACTTCCCGAAGTTAGCCGCTGTTCCGTTCACGACTCACTCGCCCTCATCCGTGCGTGGCAACCTAACGGAGCGGGCGCCCCGGAAAATTTTGCTGACGTACTTGAAATTCTTGACGAACGAAGTCTTTTCATCGGCAAAGATATCCTCAAAGAAATCGAAAACCGCCTCGGATTCCTCGACAGTGTAGGCCTCGACTACCTCACACTCGACCGGAAAGCAAACACCCTCTCCGGTGGTGAAAGTCAACGTATACGTCTTGCAACTCAAATTGGCAGCCGCCTAACCGGTGTAATGTACGTGCTTGACGAACCCTCAATAGGCCTCCATCAACGCGATAATGCCCGTCTTTTAGCCACACTTAGAGAATTGAGCGATCTTGGCAACACACTCATTGTGGTTGAACACGATGAAGATACACTTCGTCAAGCAGATTGGTTGTGTGATTTGGGCCCAGGAGCAGGCCTCGAAGGAGGAACGGTCGTTGCAAACGGGCCGCCAGAAATCGCCATGAAAACCAAAGACTCGATAACGGGTGCTTTTTTGAGCGGGAAAAGAAAAATCGCACTTCCGGAAGAGCGGAGAAAACCCGGCAAAAAATGGATTTCAATTAAAGGAGCCCGACATAATAATTTGCAATCCATCAATGCGAAATTCCCAGTCGGTTGTATGACTGCGATTTCTGGCGTATCTGGCTCAGGAAAATCCTCTCTCGTATCTGGAATCCTTGCACCAGCCTTACAACGCCACCTCCATAATTCAGATACCATTGCCGGAAAACACACCAGCCTCAAGGGCCTTGAACACGTTGACAAGGCCATCATCATCGACCAATCGCCAATTGGTAGGACGCCGCGTTCAAATCCAGCGACATACACAAAAGTGTTCGATGAAATCCGCACCCTCTTTTCCAAAACAACGCTTGCTAAAGAGCGCGGATACAAACCCGGACACTTCAGTTTTAACGTCAAAGGCGGCCGATGTGAATCGTGCAAAGGGGCCGGTTCAATGAAATTAGAAATGAACTTCTTACCCGATGTATGGATTACTTGCGATGTTTGCCAAGGCCTTCGATATACGCGCGAATGCCTCGAAGTCACTTGGAAAGGAAAGAACATCAACGACATTCTCCAAATGCCGATTGGCGAAGCAGTCGTCTTTTTCGAAAACCACAGGAAAATTTTCCGAACACTCGACACCCTCTGTGCAGTTGGCCTTTCATATGTACGGCTTGGACAACCAGCAACAACACTTTCTGGAGGAGAAGCTCAACGCGTCAAACTTGCAAGTGAATTACGTAGACCACCCAACAAACACACCGTTTATATTTTGGACGAGCCAACAACAGGCCTTTCATTCTCAGATGTAGAATTACTCATCAACGTACTCTTGGAGTTGAGGGCCAAAGGCCACAGCGTAATTGTCATCGAACACCATCTCGATGTCATCAAATGCTCAGACTGGGTTATTGACCTTGGACCGGAAGGTGGAGAACGAGGCGGAATCATTCTTGCACAAGGCACCCCAGAGGACATTGCGGCCAATAAAGAGAGTTTTACAGGCCAATATTTAGCTAAACTTCTCAATTGAACCTTCCGTATTGTTCAAAGAGCGTAGTCGATGGCCTTCTTTACGCCCCCGTAGGGGGCGGGTGTTCTCCAATGGCCATAACACGAGTAGAAGTTACTCCAAAACAAGGCGACGGGATGCGGGATGTTCGCGGCGACGTCATCCGCCGCCAATTGAAAGCAGACCACAACATCGATGTTGGCGAAGTTCGTTCTATCAACGGCTTCCTCGTAAAATCTGACATCGATAAATCTGAAATCGCTCAACGCGTTGATGACCTTTTTTCCGACCCAATCATTGAAGATGTTCTCACCGACTCACTTTTCCTTTCCTCAGCAGAACAATTCTCAAAAACACCAGATGCAGCTATTACAATCGGATTCAAACCCGGCGTAACCGATAATCCAGGAAGCGCAGCATACGACGGCTTCAAAACGATATTTTCCCAACACGAGGACAGAATTGACGCTACAATATCGACTTATCACACCTATGCCTTCTACGGTTTGCCAGAAGGCGTGACCAGTGAATGGATCGCCTCAACCCTCCACAACACCCTCATCCAGCGAGCCGTTATTTCAGATTCTGCAGCATGCGCAGCAGCACAATGGCCCGCCATCGATTTCCCTGAAAAACCCCCTCAAAT
>JAACDG010000053.1 GCA_009937025.1 Methanobacteriota archaeon | reverse complement strand
TCAGCCTGCATCTTGGCTTCCTCAAGTTCTTTCTCGGCCTGTATCTTGGCTTCTTCGAGTTCCTTCTCGGCATGTATTCTTGCGGCTTCTCTGTCAGCTCGCGCTAATTCTTCGAGTGCTGCGTGCTCGCGGGCCTCCTCTGCCTCTCGAATCTTTGTAGCTGTCTCTGCCTTGATGCGCGCTGTTTCTTTTTGTGCGGCGATCTTCGCTGCTTCAATTTCAGCCAACGCTTTGTCGTGCTCATCCTTACGTTGTTGTGCGCGTGCATCCTCTTCAGCTTGCCGTGCTGAGGCTTCGGCTTCTATTGCGGCCCGTTCAACTGCAAGTTTCGCTTGCTCCGCTGCGAGTTTTGCCTTCTCTGCAAGCATAGCTTCAATATCCTCGGTCGCAGGTTTCTCACTGGGCTTTGCGTTTGCTTTTTCACGCAGTTCTTCTTCTGCCTTAAGTCGATATTCTGCGGCCACTTTCGCTCGGGTCTCTTCTTCAACTTCCCGGACCATTTCTGCAACCCTTTCAGCAGAGTGTATCTCTGCTTTCTCTTTTGATTCAATTTCAAGTAATTCTTTGGTGCTGATTTTGGAAAGAACCGCTTTTGTAAATGATTCAAATTCTTCATCGGATATTTCTTCATACATCTCTGCCCGGGTAGCTTCCATCAATCGTTGGACATCGGCTGCAAGAAAGGCTCCTGGGTGTGTATCTAATTGAGTACGAAAAGCCGTGTAAAATGCGCGGTGCTCTGTTGAAATCGTTCCATTAATGGTGATTTCATCCTGAAGGCCTGAGAGTATCTCGGAAAGGTTTAGAGTCGCCGACACAATCTTTCACCTCTGCATATTTACAGGGGTCACTTCTTCAATCCGTGAATTTTACGTGCTTCGTCGTTTGCCCAATGGAATGCAAGTTTCAACAACCTGAGATAGTGGCCAAGGCCATCTTTTTCCATGCGGTTATGAAGCGTTTCGTTTTCGATAAATATGTCGCCCCAAAGGTTCGCTGCTGTTCCTTGGTTGCCCTTAGGCAAGTCAAACACTTCCTTGGTCGCTGGATCCAATAAAGAACGCCATACACGGGCCGGATTAACAGCCATAGTGACTTCAACGATGATTTCGTTTTCATTCAACCCGGTTCCGGTTTGCCAAGAGCCTTCTCCCATGTCCGCAAGGAACGGAAGACAGATGTCTTGGATAGAAAGACTCGTCATTGGGTCGCCGTTTGTTAGGGCTGTGAATGCTTCACGCATTCGTCCACGGTCTGCTCCACTTGCCCCAGTGATGTTGCGAAGTTTGTCAATTGATGTTGGAACAAGGAATCGGATATCCGTGTAATAGACCAATGGGTTGCCGTCTTTGGATGCAAAAATGTGCGAATATGGAGCCGCATCACCAGTTTCTCCTAGTTCGCTAAGAGGATAAACAGTCTTCAATGCGTTACTTGCAATCGACTGGATACAGCGACGCATCAATCGGTCAGGTGCTGCAGAAATATCGTTGAAAGTCTGAATATATTCATCCATGCTCATTACATCGTAACCGCGTACTGAAAGAATAGAGTGAACGTTAGGTCCAACTTGCTTCTTATCGCCGTCGTGGAAATCAGCTTGGGATATCCATCGGGAGCCTTGTGCAACATCGCTGGCTGCAACAAGGTCTGCGTATGCTTTGAATCGGCGAGTGACTCTGTTCATGAAGTCTGCTTGGTCGAGTTTTGTAAACACGGTAGATTCATAGTTCGATTTAAGAGCGTGGTCTGCGACTTGGCTGGCGTTGACACAGGTCAACAAATTGCCTTGATCGCGTGGATAAACCAGAAGGCGTCGGCGCTTTGCCCCGCCACCAAGACCGCCGATCCATGGGTCGGTGAGCATGTATCCAAAGGATGCACAGACTTCGAAAAGGCGAGCATATTTGTCTTCATCGCTCGCACTTGCAATCCATTCATCCAATCCAGGTTCAATACAGTGGAATTCGAGAGGCACCATTTCGGAACCTGCCCCAAACATTTGTCGAACGGTAGAAGAACTCATCATGCCCATCAAACTGTAAAGTGAAGTCTTTCCAGTGGTCATGAATACATCGGTAATTCCTTCTTCACCGAATGAAAGGCGTCGGTCTGGAAGGTTCACGAGTAAGTTGAATGCGGTTGGAGATTCTCGGTTTCCGTTGACCGCTGGCCAAATCCAAGTCCCTGGTCGAGTCATTATGTAGCCGCTTGCATCCTTTCCGAAACCAGCGGGAGAGTAACGAGTCCATCCTAGTCGGTTGTTGAATGACACTCCACGGTGCATCAATGAAGGGTAGAAGCATTGGTCGAGTGGGTCGGAGTCGGGAACGACGCCGCGGTGGCCCAAGCCCCATAGAATCGGTTCCCATTCAGGTTCTAGGCCATCCTTAGAGCCGAGGAATGGGTGGTCAACGCCTGGCCCGTCCCCAGTAAGGAAAGAGCCGCCCATGCGTTCTTCATCGCCAGTAGAACAGAAAAACAAAGTCTGCGTAGTAGAGAGTTGTTTTGGAGTCCACATGTTAGCGTTGATGATGGTTTTCTGCTTCAAGAATTCCGCAACATTGGAAATTCGGCGTTCAAATTTAAATCGCTCAGCCTCAATCCATGTTGAGCCCAAAATTAAGTTGGTGTTGAGCAATCTGGCACGAGCCGGGCCAATATAACGAGAACGTGGGTCGGTTTTCGTGGTATCTGTTGGGGGTAATTCTTCCCAGGGGCCTCTTCGAGGGACATACTTGAGAAATGCTTCATGGTCGAATTCTTCAACTTGAGCTTTCGAGACGGCCTCTTCAACAACGTCCATCAAACGAACATATGTTTCGCTTGGTCGCATTTGTTTTGTTTCGGCATACACTTTATTTGATACTGATCGATGTTCCCACATATTATCACCTTAGAATTTCTTTCGTTGCCCATCGTCATCCTGCAATTCGACGTCCTCGCTTGTCGCATCGCCATCGGATTCCTCTGATGCATCGAGAGTTGTTTCTTCCGCTTCTGCTTCTGCTTCTGCTTCTGCTTCTGCTTCTGCTTCCGCTTCGGCTACCATCTCGATAGCCAATTTTTCTGCAGACTCTTGGATTTCGTCTTCCTTTACTGCGGAGATGATGAGTGCTGCAGTTGCTTGCATTGATGCATCAACATATGGGGCAGCGCGGTAAAAATACTGGATCATGGCCCCAACTGTTCCAAAAACGGCTCCAAGTCCAATGACCCATCCGTTGTTGATATTTTGAGCATTGTCAGGGTTATTGAATATTTCAGAGGCTGGAATACCTGTCTCCGGAGGCCACCAAGTTGCACCTGATGCGTTGGTTATGACTTCGATGGTGGCCCAAACTGCGTAAACAATCATTAGAATTGAAAGATAGTTCACCGATGTTCGGTTTTCTAAAAGGAATTTAATCAATGCCCTTTGTTCTCCGCTGTTCGACTTATTACCATCGGTCATATCGAGACCTAACTCACAACCACTTAAAAGAAAACGACCAATCATAAACGGGTCTGCGGTTTTCTTCAACGAAGAAACATCAACGGCGGTTTTTCTTTCCCTTGTTTTTCCGGCCTTTGTTTCCGCGATTATTGTTTTCCCACGCGCGACTGTCTCGGCTACGTTGATCCGATGTATCTTGCCAGTGCTTTTTCTTGGGTGCCGACATCGTTTCAGGCATATCCTCGAAAGATTCGATACTGAGGTGCATCCCGCCGAGTTCGTCTTGTAATTGCCGGACATTTTCTCCGCCTTTTCCAATCAGTGTTGGAATCATGTTCTGTGGAGCATAAATCGTTGCCCTTGTTTCACCTTTGAATTGAACTTGGCATTCTACACCAACCCATTGCTGTATCATGTGAATCAATTGGTCTCGAGCGAGTGCTTTGAGTGGAGAAATGCCGCTGGAAGCTCTGCCTTCGACCGGTACAACAGCAATTTCTGAACCAAAGGCAAACATTTCATGGGTGATTTTTCCACTTGGGAATTCGACCACTTCAATAACAGGTCGCGCAAGTTCTTCCTGCATTCCAGTTGGAGGTTTTACCGTCATTCTCAATTCCAATACTTGTTGGATTTGGCCCGCTTCAACGTGAATGATTGTGTCAAGAACTTGACTGACGAGTCCCAGTTCAACTTTCCCGATGAGGCGTTGAATGGCTTCGAGTGCTGAGTTTGCGTGCGTAACCCCGAGGAGTCCTACCCCTGCGAGTCGAACATCAGCAAAAATCTCAAAATCTCGAGCCCGTCGAACTTCATCGAAGATTACGAAATCAGGCCGAACAAGGAATATGATCTCTGCGGTTTTCTCTAAATCCCCCTCAAGTGGAGCATATTGGGTAATACGGTCAGCCAATTGTAAATCCCTGGGCGCTTCCATTGTTTTGACCATTGCGCCGATATCTGTGTCGAGATATTCTGCGATTGCTTGGGCGAGGGTGGTTTTTCCTGAGCCGGGGCGCCCACAAATGAAGACGCCTCGGTGATGGTCTGCTAATCGAACAATGAGTCGCTCATCTAATTCATAATCTCCTAAGGAAAGTTTCGCCACTGGGCGAACAATGGTGATTTCTCGAGCATCTGCGAACGGGGGCCATGCACAGGAAATTCGAAGGTCTCCGAGCTGAACAACTTGGCAGCCTTTCCGGTCGATTTCAAGAAAACAATCACTACGGTGGCGGTTTTCTTCAACCAATTCAACGAGTTCTTCTTGCAAGGCCTCCATGCGTAGAGTATCCCAATTTTGTTCGGATTCTACCTCGATTAATTTGAGATTACCAATCGAACCTTGTTTGACTCGTGGTGGGCAATCTGCTTTGAGGAAAACAGTGTGCACCTGTTCCATCAACAGGTCTTCTATTGGTTGAGGAAGGGGGGGATGGTCGCCGAACTTAGCCATTGCAATCGGTCATCGTCTGTAAGGGGAGCATTTCACCCTTCGCATCAAGGGAGTGATGAATATCAGTTGTTGCTCGGTTGAATGAGTGCGCCGGTCCACCAAAAGGAGCCAACAAAAAACAGCGATAGACTGTAGGAGCCAACGGTCGGCCAATCAAAAACGCCGATGCATATTTCAGCAAAAATAGCAATGGAGGCGAGGAAACTAAACACCACAAGGAAACCTGCAGCATTAACGCCAAGAGCGTCGAAGGTGATGTCTTTTTCCGACAACCCCCAGACGATTCCGGTGAGGGTTGAAAGGCCGACGAGCGTCAATGCTGCATCCATGACGGCCCCTTGGAAATACCACACAAACAAAGAGGCAAGAAAACTACCGATAAACATTCGTTGAACGGTCGTGAAAGAAAGGCCCATGTCGTGAGCGAAGGGCCTTTGATTCTTGAAGACTCCCAAGAGTGGGCCTCGATTCTACGCGTTGTTCCTATGCCATTGTTGAGCGAGAGATGTTGCTTTGGCAAGTAATGTCGCGGTTTGAATATGGTCGTTTATCGCTTCATGAATCGTGTCTTTATTCTGCAGAATGTGTTTGTATTGAGCTTCGAGTGGGGGGGTTGAATGTGGTGTCAAAATTTCTTGATAACCGGTTTGTAATGTGCCGCATTCTATTGAGGTGTGTTGCCGGAAATCGATTCGAAGATTCTGTTTCATGCCCTCGATAGTCAGTTGGTTACGGTCTGTTTGACCCCATCCGACATGAATTTCAACATCGAGTCGGGGAAGGGTTCCTTGGCCCGGGTAGGTCATGTGGAATCTCGCCTGAGGGGCGGTTTCAAGAGGGGCTGGTCTTGATTCTTCAAGTGTGGCCGCGACAGGGAACAGTGGAAGGTGGGTTGAATTAATCAGGTGGGGAATCGTTGCAAAAGCATGCGAGGCGAGGTGTTCAATAACATTCGCGTGTGCAGGTTTTTCAAGAGATGAGTGTTTTGTGTAGCGGATGGATTTGAGTCGGCCAATATGTTGTTTTTGAATGAGCTCCCTGGCGAGTTCAATCCCGGGGTGGAAGCGTAAAAGATACCCTGAGTTGAGGGTGCCTTCGCTCTTCTTCGCAACATCACAAAGGGTTTTTACTTCACTAAAAGCGGACCCGAGGGGTTTCTCGACCAAGACATTGAGACCCTGCTCTAACATTGCGATACCGAGGGAAATATGGGTTGAATTCGGTGTAACTACAGAGACCAAATCAAGTTCAGTGGAACGGTGCATTTCGCTCCAATTGGAAAAAACGCCTGATATTCCTGATGGTAAATTTTCAAGGCGTTTGGGGTTGATATCGCACGCATATATTTCGTTCACAATTCCTTGTTCTTTCAACGATACAAGTGTTTTGAGGTGTTTGGTACCCCACCGGCCACAACCGACCACGCCGACATTTAATGACATTGCAACCAATCATTCGTATGGCCGGGGCTTGATAGTGTTGCCTTGTTCATCCTGTGCTGTAAATTGATACTGGCCAACGGCTGTCGTGAACGTCGACAAGTCTTGTGTATTTTGATTTTCAAATCCGAAATCAGCATAGAGTTTTGGTGAAAAAGAAAACCCTTCGACACCAATATATTCGGCCCGGGAGACTCGCGTAGTAATGCGTCCAAACCCATGATGCCAGAGCGCAAGAGCTGTTATGGCGTCTTGACTGGTTGGCGATTTACGAGGGATTTTCGGGAAAGGTGGAGTAAGGCATTGTTCGGGAATGAGGTTTTTTCCACCACGGGTTTGGCGTTTTTTTGACATCACTGAACGCATAAACAACCATCGGATTTTGAAATGCGAGCGATCTCTGTAGGTGTTTTTCGATAAATATTTAATTTCAAAATCATAGATGATATGTTTGATGATGTCCCAAACTTCACGCGTCATAACATATCCCCAGAAATGGCGGTTTGTAGCGACAACGTGTTGCATATGTTGAGTTTGTAATTCGGTAGAATCGTGATTGATGTTGTAGCCCATAACCGTCCCCACGTCACTAAATTGTTGAGACCAATCTGAAAGATCGAGTACCGTTTGCACATAACTTGGTGCGAGTAACATATCGTCCTCAAGTAAGAGGATTCGGTCATAGGAAAGTTCGTCAAAAAGCATCCGTCGCGCATCGATAAGATGTCGTCCAATGCCCCAATTTTCCTCTCGTAAAACAAAAGTTGGGTTCTCAAACGAAGAGGCTTCAACCAGTTGAACAAGTGCGGATTGCCGCGCTTTTTCTCCACCGTCGAGATAAACGTGGAGGTCACATGCGTGCGCCGCTTCGTTTGCCTGAAGGGCATGGAGCGTCTGCTCAAAATAATCAACTCTATTGAAGCCGAGAAGTAAAATTGCTGTCTTCATGTTTGTTCGCCTCCTTCTGGATGGTCGAGCCATAATCGTCCACCGAGTGCTTCCCACTCATCGGATTGCGGGTGGCATGAATTGTGGTAATTGGTGTATTCGCCAAATACCCATTCACCATTGACGCGAAACAAATCAACACGTGAATAATCGATATCTTCTGCGAGTTTTTCTGCGATCTCCACAAGAGAATTTACCCCGTCTTGACCCAAAATCGAAACGATTTCTGCGGGAGTTCCTTGCTCACTCCATCGAGGATTTGATTGGATTATTTTTTGTCCTTCTATCGTGTATATGGATTGAGCATGTGTTGTCATTCGACCGATGTCGTGTTGTATGAAGCCCGCTTTGCCGTGGAAAACATGGACTTTCCAATCATCGGGTAATTTGCCATCTTCAATCAGTAATTCTTCAACCATGACGCCTCGTGGTTCAATCGACGCTGCGCCCCACTCAAGCGGCGTAGGGAATGTTTGACGAAGACACCATTTAAGGGACCGTTCTATCCTCCACCTTGGCCAAAATTTTCCGTTTTGGTCCCTGCCATTACGGATTACTTTGTAGCGATTGTCGCCTCGGGAAAAGAGACGGAAAGAACGATTCACGCTCTTTAGAGGGGTTGGCCCATTGTCCATGATAAACAAGACATCGCCAGACCAATGATTGGTTTTGATTACGCATTGTTCTGGTAATGAATCCCAAGGAATGCCCGATGCTGAAGTTGACCAATGCAAGAGTTTGGGTAACCGGCACACGTCTTTCGATTCAACAATCTCTCGAGCAGCATACTTATCTTCCATCTTTGGAAGTAAAGAATTACGGTCATGAAGGCACCGTTTGAGTTGCAATTGGCTGTAATGGTCGGCCTTTGACTCGTCAAGCCGATGCCATGACTGCGTGCCGCCTGGTAGAAGCCCGCTCATGGACTTGCCACCTTGTTCTTGATGATGAAGCAACCGTCGTTCTATATGCTCATGTTAAACGAATTTGACTCAAATACCTTCTTCGTTTGTAGTAAACGGGTTTGGCTTACCAAATTGTAAGGGTGTTGGGTCGTTCTTTGCCTCATAAAGTCTAAACTTTCTATTTTCAGCAAAGAAAAGGTTGTATTTGCTATCACCGTTTTTCGATACTGGGTGAGAATGTCGGGTTTTTAGATTTGTTGCCATCATCATTGCATGGCTGTTAACGGCGTTTTCAGTATAAGCTGGATAGTTTTTATCGAACCAATTTCTAATATCCTTCGCTTCGAGATATTGCCCGTTTTTGATATTTAATTCTATAATCAATTCATGCATCGCATCAGCAATAGTGGTGTTGTATTGCTTCTGATAATTTCTTCGATAACTGGAATAAGCATTCTTTCTTACAGTATGCTCACAATTTGTTGCGGTTGGAAGCCCGTTTTTCTTTAAACAAACACCCCCAATCGGTTGTTCGCAATGTTGGCAAGGTACCGCATCAGCAATCACTTTGATGAAATTCTCTTTTTTATTCGCCAAATATTCATTTGTTTCGGGATGTATCCATTGCATCAATTCTTGTCCAGCATAAACACAATATCGGGCATCTTCAATAGATGGCTCCACTCCATCTTCTTGGAAGTGCGAACCATAATTGCCCATACTCTGTATGTGTTGAAGATAATAGAATAGACGAGGAGGAATTCTCTTCCTCAAATTCGATGACGTGTGTTGGTTCGTAGCCCCTTCACACTCATATCGTTCGCTTAATTCTTTAATCGCTGCTTCCCAAAATTTCCGAAGGGTGTTCAGCGACTCTTCAGGGAATTCTTCAGCCAATTTCTCGCCTTTTTCGAGAAAGGTCTTCATCGCTGTTTGGCGTTTGGCCATAACGCTCCTATATCGAGAACATTATTGAAGGGATATGTGGTTTTGTTTCAATCGGACCTCGGGCTTGAACCTGCGCCGTCGTCATCACCTGAATCTGATGATTGCTCTTCACCGTCGCGGGTTGAGTCGCCGGATGCTGTTGAGTCGCCGCCAGCAGAATCTTCCCTGTCCTCGGATTCAACCTCATCATCGTAGTAATACATGTTGTATGAATTTGTATAAGCAAGTTCGATGCTTGCGCTTTCATTCATTGAGGTAAGGTTTGTCGCAGTTACTCCCCCTGAAGAGATTGCATAGACAAAATCGCCCATGAAGATGGAGCGGCGAATGTTGTATTCGTTCCAATAATTTTGATTGTCGTCGCGGTCATAAAGGTCCGAGTGGTCAACCGTCCCATGGACTGAAAGAGTGTTTGTGGTTTCCGACACATTCACCAAAATCAACTTGGAAATGTATTGGTAATTCCAATGGTAGCCGCCGTTCGAATCCGTCCAGCTTTGATATCTGTAGGTCGAAAGTGGAATGGCTAGCAATCCTTTAGGTGCCCAATATTGGAATGCTTTGTGCTCATATGAGGCTTCTGAATACGACCAAACCCAAGCATTGTCGTTTGGATCTGAGACTGGCGTGAGTGTGAGATGGTCGGCAACTGCAGGCGCTGTTGGGTCGCTGATATTGAACAAGGAAAGTCGGGTGCTTGACCAATCAAGGCCGGTTCCATCAGCATCTCGTGGCCCCATGCCGATGGTGAGTAAATGGTCTCTCGAGAGCGGGTGGATATACGTGGAAACGCCAGGAACTTCAAGTTCTCCAAGGATTGTTGGATTGGTTTCGTCCGACATGTCAATGACCCAAAGTGGGTCAATTTGTCTGAAGGTTACAAGATA
>JAACDG010000009.1 GCA_009937025.1 Methanobacteriota archaeon | reverse complement strand
TCCAGAAGTATGAACCAAATCAATCGCTTGGCGAGCCCAAGCCATTCCATCTGCATCACCATCGACCCAAACTTTACCGTTTTCTCCAACGATTATGCGGCAATCACATGCCTCACGTAGACGTTGAATAGTAGCATTACCTTCGCCACGAAGGCGTTCGATATGCGTGATTGGGATTGAATGGACAGAGCCTTGGTTGAGTCGTCGTAGACCAACGCCTTTCATTGTTAGAACAACATTGTGGCATTCATCAACTTCTTGAACACGAGCCAAGACGACATCGCCGATTCCCATGTGCTCTCGAGCAGCACCGAATTCGACTTTCCAAGGAGCCAATGACATTGGCAAAAGGCCTTGGAATGGACCGTTGACATCCATGAACCAGAGGTTGTTACGCACAACTGCCACTGTGGCGACAACTAAGTCTCCAGAACGTGGCATATAAGCGCTGTTAATCGGGTCTACAGACACCGTATTATTGAGTTGTTTTACCCACCCGAGTCGGGTAGCAATGATTGTATCGTTTTGTGCGAGTGCACCACTTCCTACGCGAATCCCGGCAGATGGCCCAATAGCCATACCCGGGGTCACGAGGCGCAGCTCGGCGCCATTTTGACCGTTGGACATTTCTTTCTCTCCATTCGTGGCGAATCGCCATCCCATGATAAAGCCGACCCCTAACGATTCTAAGGAAACCGAGAGATTTAGACTTACAATTCTCGGAATTCTGTATCCGATGATTGGCGCATTAGTTTACCAATAATGGTATCTTTCATGCCTGCGGGGAATTCCACTATGGCAGCCCATGAACCATTTTCCAACCATTGTTCTTTTTCCAAATGTGGGCGAAGGATTCGGGAGGCTGACCCATAGGCAGAACCAGGGACACGAATGGCAAGGCGAATAGATTCAAAAGAAAGAGGAATCATTGGTTTCAAGAGTTCGATTGCATCTTTGACTTGGTCGTCCAATCGTTTGAAAGGGTCAACCGAATATCTTGATTCTTCAAGAGCCAATTCAATTCGAGTTTTTGGATGAGGGCTTTTGGTTTTAGGATCCACGGCCATCGTGTGAATTTCATGGACAATTTGTTGACGCATTTGTTCAACCCTTGCTTTTCTTTGAGCAGTTGTGAGTTGAATGCTTCCTTTCGTTAAAATGGTCTTGGTGATTTCCAGAATATCTTGTGTGCCAAATGTATTCTCAATCGCTTCTTCAGTTGGTCTTTCTCCACCGCGAATATCGTGGAATACTTCATCCATAGCGAGAAACTGATTGAGGTCTATCGACTCAGGGTCTGCTTTGAAATCCTCAACTGTATTCGGGTCAACCAACAGTTCGTAACGTTTGCCACCCTTTTCCATCCGCGCTAAAACGGCATCATCTAGACTAACCATAGTAATCCCTCATTTGCTGAGTAGAGAGGCAGCCTTTGAACGTGGTCACTCAAATTCACTCGTCAAGAGGTTTGAGACGGTCAATTTGTTTGTTGACTTCTGAACGGTCTAGAACTCGATATCCTTCAGCATCGACAACAGTAACTTCAACTGCTTCTCTGTTGAGTTCGGTATCGTTTGCACTACGAAGTGCTTCAAGTCCAAGTTTCATTGCCGCATTGAGCGTGAGACCTTCTTTCCAGTTTGATTCGAAGTATTCGATAACCGTGTTTCGTCCGCTTCCAATTGCACCTGCATGGTAGGATTGGTATGCTCCGCTCGGGTCGGTTTCGTACAGATGAATGCCGTTATCGTCAACTCCACCAATGAGGAGAGCGGTTCCAAATGGCCGTGAACCGCCGTATTGGGTAAATGATTGCTTAAAGTCGCAGAGTTTCTTGACAAGAACATCTACAGGCACCTTTGCAGCATATGTGATTCGATTTACTTGAGCATCGACACGAGCTCGAGCAACCAATTGACGAGCATCAGCGACCAATCCAGAGGTTGCGATGCCAATATGGCCATCAACCTTGAACATTTTTTCAATTGATTCAGGGATGATAAGACGGCTGACTATGCGCTTATCACAGACCAAAACAACACCGTCTCGGAATTTCAATCCAGCAGTAGTGGTTCCACGCTTGACTGATTCTCTTGCATATTCAACTTGGAACAATCGTCCGTCTGGGCTGAATGTCGTAATTCCGTGGTCATATCCTCTTCCGCTTGGTTGCATATCTTCACTCTCGTAGTTCCGTTCAATCGACGCTTTATGAGGATGAGGGGTCAACAGAATGAATCCTCGCACAAAGGCCGTATCACTTTGCTGATTTGGCCACCCCATTTGAACCCTCACCAAAACACCCCTCACCCCTAAACTCATCAAACAGGTCTTCTTGGGAGTAACATGCGTGTCGCAGTACTCTCTTCAGGTGGCAAAGATTCCGCTGCCGCTTGGTGGTGGGCAATATGCCGAGGTTGGGAAGTCTCTCATCTTGTGACCGTACGAATCACCGGCGGCGATTCATGGATGTTTCAAGTGCCAGGCACTCATCTGGTAGAACATCAAGCAAAACTTGCCGGAGTTCAATGGGTTGAAGTCCCTTCGAAAGGTCAACAGGAAATTGAAATATCAGACTTGGAAAGCGTTTTGTCAACATTGGATATTGATGGTGTTGTGAGTGGAGCGTTACGTTCTGATTATCAAAAAAGTCGTATCGAAAGAATGGCCGAACGTCTAAACATCAAAAGTTGGACACCATTGTGGCATCAAAGCAGTCAAGCGCATATGCACGGATTAATCGACAATGGATTTGAAGTATTCATCACAGGAGTAAGTTGTGAGGGATTGGGTGAAGAATGGATTGGGCAAACTCTTGATTCTTCATCACTGGAAAAATTGGAATCACTTGCAGAGAAATATAGATTCAATGTCGATGGTGAAGGTGGGGAATACGAGACACTCGTGACTGGGGGGCCACATCTTCCTGGGACCTTACGCCTGAATGGTTCAGTGGTTTGGGATGGTGTCCGTGGAACGTTTGAAATTGAGAGCGTTCATTCAATTGCTTGACGGGCAAGTGCAACACATTCATCAACAATTTCACCTGAAACACCAATATGGTTTGAAGGTTCAAACATCGCTTCTAATTCTTCAGCAGTAAATGCTGCTGCAATTGCTGGAGTGCGACTGCATACATCGATGAGTTCAATATTTTTGTCAACCGCTTCGAAGGATGCTGCACGCAAAATCTCATGCGCTTCATCACGAGGTATTCCATGGTCGACTAAATCAATCATAACTTTTTCAGCCATAACCAATCCTTTCTGCGAATGGATATTTGCCAAACAACGTTCTGCATCGACCCACATGTTTTTCAGAACGTCTCGCGTTTTGGCCATAACATCTTCACAAAGTGCAGAACCGTGAGAGAGCGTGAAACGTTCACTGCTGGAATTAGCTAAATCACGTTCATGCCAAAGCAAAGCGTTTTCGTAGGTAGGGATAATCATTGCACGCACAATACGGGCAAGTCCAGAGGCATTCTCGGATTTGATGGGATTCTTTTTGTGAGCCATTGTCGAAGAACCTACTTGCTTTTCAACATCAAAACCTTCACCCGCTTCACGTATTTCGGAACGCTGAAGATTGCGCACTTCTTGGAGTATTTTCTCACAACTCGCAGCCACATTTGCCAACCAAGAAACATACTCAATATATCGGTCTCGTCCAACAACCTGTGTTGTTGCCAAAGGAACGCCAAGCCCCAAATGAGTCAAAATTAATCGTTGCAATTCACGGGCATTTTCGCCTTGAGCAGCACCGGTTCCGACTGCTCCGAGGAATTTTCCAACAGAAATACGTGGTGATGCTTCATCCAGTCGAATCAGTTGTCGGCGAAGTTCATCAAGCCAAACTGCTGCCTTCAATCCAAAGGTGATCGGTACGGCTGCTTGACCATGCGTTCGACCTAGCATCACCGTATCACGTTCCCGTTCAGCAACATCTGCACAAACCCCAATCAACAAACAGAGTTGTTCTCTCAAGAGAACGATACTGTCTCGAAGCTGTAGAGCAACAGCAGTATCAACGATATCGTTTGAAGTTGCGCCAAGATGTATACACCATCCTGCATCTCCAGCAGCCTCAGCCATTGCCTTGGTCAAAGCCATGATGTCATGTCGTGTTTCTGCTTCAATTTCAGAAACTCGTTCCTTGGTCACAGCATCTGAGTTTGCTATGGAGGCGACCGTGTTGTAATCTTCTTCAGAAACACGCCCAAGTTGCATATGCGCCCAAATAAGGGCCCGTTCAACCTCAAGTTGACGTTCGTGTCGTCCAACTTCCGACCAAATTCGTTTGAAATCTTGGCAGCCGTATCGGTAATCAAGTGGGCAGAAGGCCATACTTGTGTCTGCACGCCACGCTTCATCAACATTGCCTTTGAAAATGATGCGATTATAATTACCAAAAAGACTGGACATGGAGCCCTATGCATCCTCAGTAACAACCGGGCTCATCACTGCACGTATGAGGATTATACCAAGTGCCGTAGAGAGAACAAAGGCAACACCAACATAAAGCGAAATATTGTACCACAT
>JAACDG010000052.1 GCA_009937025.1 Methanobacteriota archaeon | reverse complement strand
GCATTAGGAGAAGGTTTTCTTCCCGAACTTTGTCATGCTTGGGAACAATCAGCACAGCCAGCAATAGATGCTGGTATTCGTACAATTCACTGTCGCACGAGTCTTGTCTTGGATGCAACTGGTGGAGCACTGAAGAAAATGCTCTTACCTGCTCAACTTGGTGCTGGTGGGCCGATTGGCTGGGGCAAACAATGGTACTCATGGATGTCAATGGATGACCAGGTCTACGGTATTCATCATGTTATGATGACCAAAGAGTGTGAAGGAGTATACAATTTTTCATCACCAACTCCACTTCGTCAAAAGACGTTTGCCAAAGTATTGGGCAAAGTATTGTGGAGACCATCCTTCATGCCCGTGCCTACCATAGGTATCTGGTTTTTACTTGGAAAAATGGGCGTGACTCTAGCGACCGATAGTGCGAAAGTTCTTCCAAACAGATTATTGGAAAGCGGTTATGAATTTGAATATCCTACGCTTGAACCAGCTCTAAGGGATGCTCTGGGGAAGTGGAAAGACTGATCACATCTCTTTCTTTTTCAACAAGGAAACGAAGAAAAAAGTAAGTCCTAAGCCAAGTATACCAAGAAATACAACTGCAAGTATAGACATATGACCATTCGTCGCTAGGATTGCGCATATGTGAATGGACCGATTTTTCGCACTGAGCGAATGAATCAATCAAAAATTGGGAAAAGAAGAGTTGAAAATGCAATTTGCATCTTTCGATAGAAATTCAAAGTCAATCGACGACTCAGCACATCCCCATTTCGGCGAACTGCCTCTTTCAGAATTGCATTATAGGCCATGCACATCAATCGAGGAGAACGCCGTGAATCTTTGTCGAGTAAAGGCAAGAGGCCAAGAGCATGCGTCCGATGTGCACGAATATAGTCAAAGTAGTGCCGCATAAAATTTTGCCAAGCCTTAGTGCCGGCAAGAGCAGGGTCTTTGAGGTCACTTTGATTGAGCCCAAACTTTGCCAGTTCTTCTGAAGGAATGTAAATTCGATTGCTAGACAAATCTTCTTGGATATCTCGTAAGACATTGACCAATTGAAGGAAAATACCCATCTCTACCGCATGACGGCGAGTATTGGGGTCTGAATAACCGTATATTTCGATGAGACAAAGTCCTACGGTCGAAGCAACACGGTAGCAATAACGACGAAGGTCTTCAAAACGCTCGTAAGTCGTGTCAAACAGGTCATCTTCCATACCATTGATAAGTTCGTGGAGATGAACAACTTCGATTGGGTAGCGATTCAATGTATCTGCAAGAGCAATGAACATGGGTTCAGTCATTTTCTCGCCAGCCACGATAAGTTCTAAATTTTCTCGAAAAGAGTTGAGCGCACGAAGCCTTTGAAAATGTTCATCTTCGGAAAACAGTGAATTAAAGGAACGTTGTTCAAGCAGCTCTTTGCATTGCTGCTTGGTTTTGGAATCAAGATGACTCAGATCTTTTTCAGGTAACCAATCACCATCAACGATGTCATCGACTCGGCGACAAAAAGCATACAGTGCATTCACTGCTTTGCGTTTTGGTTCAGGAAGATGGCGGAAGGAGCGGAAGAAAGAGGAGGACGCTGAGCGAGCGATGTTTTCACATTCGATGTAACTCAAATTTACGCGTTCGGTTGAACCTAAATCTTTTTCTTCATTGAGTAGAAAAATCGACGGCACAAGAGTCACTCCAACACCTCCTTTGCTTGTCTGTTCGTATATGAAGTATGGTTTATTCTCAATGACAAAATTCAGTTACCATCAAGCCAATTGTGTCCAATCCACATCTGCCTCAGCCATCTCGACTTCTTCGACATCCATTTGAGCGAGTTGAAGTTTTCCAGACAATTCATCGTTCACGGCATGCCAATAGGAATAGGCTTCAATAACCCAAATTCCTGATTCACGAGTACCATTCCCTGAACCTTTGACGCCGCCAAACGGCAAATGTCCTTCAGCACCGGTTGTTGAATTATTGATTCCAGTCATCCCAGCCTTGATTCCAGTCTTGTAGCGATAGGCTTCAAGGCGGTCATTGGTGTAGATTGCTGAAGACAAACCGTATGGACTTGCGTTTGCCAAATGCAGAGCATGGTCGAAATCGTTTGCTTTACAGATTGTAACAGCAGGTCCAAAGACCTCTTCATGGAAACACTCCATGTCCTCGGTTACTTCGGTAAAGACGTGAGGCCACATGAATACGCCGTCCTCCGCAGTTCCAAGGAAGTTTGCAGGTTGATTGTCGCTGGTGATTCGCCCTTTACCAAAAATTTGTTTGGCACCTGAAGCGGTACACATTTCGACTCCAGTAAGGAAATCTTTTGCATACTTTTCAGACAACATAGGGCCATATAACACACCATCATGAGCAAGGGAATCGCCAATTGTAGTCGATTCAACTTTGGCCATGAATTTCGTCATGAAAGTATCGTAGATGTCCTTGTGTAGAATCAAGTTACCAAGAGAAGTGCAGCGTTGCCCTGCAGTTCCAAAAGCACCCCAATAAGCACCTTCAACAGCATTGTCAAGGTTTGCACTCGGCATTACGACCAGTGGATTCTTGCCTCCAAGTTCTAAAGAACAAGACACAAGGTTCCGCCCACAGACTTCACCAATCATCTTTCCAACTTCTGTCGAGCCAGTAAAGGAAATCTTGTTGACTCTTCCTTCATCAACTGCATCGACTAAGAATTGACCTGCGCCGCTACCTTTGCCATGAACGAGATTGATCACACCATTTGGCAATCCTGCTTCATGCATGATGCGAGCGAGAGCAAAGGAGCGGAGGGGAGCATCTTGAGGGCTCTTCCATACACATGTGTTCCCACACATAATCGCTGGAATCATTTTCCAAAACGGTACAGCTGCAGGGAAGTTGCATGCATTGATAATACCACAAACGCCGAGTGCTCGGCGGTAAGTGAACAATTCTTTATCAGGCAGTTCTGAGTTTACAGTTTGGCCGTAAAGACGGCGACCTTCGGATTGGAAGAATAAACATGTGTCGATTGCTTCTTGAACAGAACCAGCAGATTCTTTCAATGTTTTACCGATTTCACGGGTTTCAAGAGCAACAATTGCATCTTTATGCTCCATCAACAAACGACCCATGTTCCCAATGATTTGGCCACGAGTTGGAGCAGGTGTCGCTGACCAAGATGGGAATGCTGCATGTGCCGCATCCAATGCAGCGTGAACATCGTCTCGGGTAGAAAGTGGAAATTGGCCAAGTGTATCATTTAGAATTGCTGGATTGATTGAAGTAAATGTTGCACCATCACTCGCCAATGTAAGTTGTCCATTGATGATATTGTACCCTTTGACGGATGGTTTGCCGTTTGGATTTTCTGCTGCTAGGAATTCGAGACCTGTTTCAAGAACGTGAACCATGACACAGCCAACGGAACACCCCTCTTGAAATTGATGGAGGGTTTCGAAAGAGAGTTATCTTGGTTCAGTTCATGAATTCTCATCTTAAGGTTAAAAGGGGGTCGGCGGAAACGAGCAGAGGAGAGCCGGTCAGCCCATTGTTAAATAGGCTCGACAGTTCAACAAAGGAAGTGAAAGTATGGCGAAAGATGAAAAAGTAATGTCGTTACGTGTATCCAAAGCAATTCCATCGGATGTAGGCCATGGAAGAGCTCGTATTTCAGGTGAAAATGATCTCGGATTAAAACCCGGTGATATCGTTGGAATAAAAGGTGAAAAGCGCTCAACTGCTGCTATATATTGGCGAAGTAGACCTGAAGACGCAAAGATGGAAATCATTCGTGTCGATGGTATTATTCGGAAAAATGCTGGCGTCAGTCTTGGCGATCGCGTAACAGTGAGTAAAGTCGAAGCCAAAGAATGTACGAAATTGATTCTGTCTCCAGTCATGGCTAATAAACAAAAAGTCAAATTTGGCCCTGGCATCGAAGGTTTTGCTCGAAGAGGTCTTTCCAAGCGGCCAGTTGTTCAAGGCGACAGAATCTTCATTCCTGGAATGACTTTGTTTGCCGAAGCCCTACCATTTGCAGTTCTTCAAACGACTCCAAAAGGCATCGTCAAGGTCACCAATGATACTGATATCGTCATCAAAGATGAAGCAGTGGACGATGTCGATGTTGGACAATCAGAAGGTATCACTTACGAGGACGTTGGTGGAATTGGACAGCAATTGCAAAAGGTTCGAGAGATGATTGAACTACCGCTTAAACATCCAGAACTATTCCGGCGACTTGGTATTGACCCGCCAAAGGGAGTTCTTCTTCATGGCCCTCCCGGCACAGGTAAGACGATGATTGCCAAAGCGGTTGCAACAGAAGTGAATGCACACTTTAAGAGCATCAACGGCCCAGAAATCATCTCCAAGTACTACGGAGAATCTGAAAAACAACTCCGAGAAATATTTGATGAAGCAGCTGAAAATGCACCAGCGATTATCTTTATCGATGAAATTGATTCGATTTGTCCTAAGCGAGAAGACGTGAGTGGAGAAGTTGAACGACGTGTCGTTGCTCAGATGTTAACACTCATGGATGGTATGCAAGGTCGAGACAATGTTGTCGTTATTGGCGCTACCAATCGTCGAGATGCTTTGGACCCTGCACTACGTCGTCCAGGTCGATTCGACCGGGAAATCGAAATTGGTGTTCCAGACCGAGAAGGACGCAATGAAATCATGGACGTTCATACTCGCCAAATGCCAATATCTGATGACTTCGAAATAAATTGGGTTCTCGACAATACCTACGGATTTGTTGGAGCGGATTTAGCTGCACTGGTTCGTGAATCTGCAATGAGGGCTTTACGACGCTATCTGCCAGAAATTGACTTGGAAGAAGAAACCATCCCCCCAGAAGTTCTTGAAAAGATGGAAGTTCGTATGGATGATTTCCGTGAAGCGATTAAGGACGTTGAACCTTCAGCGCTCAGAGAGATATATGTCGAAATTCCAGAAGTAACATGGGACGAAGTCGGCGGCTTAGAAGAAGTCAAAGATCGCCTCAAAGAGTCTGTTGAATGGCCACTTACCAAGCCAGAACTCTTCGAACACTTTGGAATCAAACCTCCACGAGGAATCGTACTCTTCGGCGCCCCTGGAACTGGAAAAACCTTGCTTGCCAAGGCCATTGCCAATGAAGCACAAGCGAATTTCATCAGTATCAAAGGCCCAGAAATGATTTCAAAATGGGTTGGAGAGTCCGAACGTGGTATTCGTGAAATTTTCAAGAAAGCGAAGCAATCTGCTCCAGCAATTATCTTCTTGGATGAGTTTGAATCAATCGCAAGCATGCGCTCGTCTTCAGCATCTGAAGGCAGTGATGTTGGCAATCGAGTTGTCAACCAGTTGCTCGCGAGTATGGACGGTGTTGAATCACTTGATGGAGTGATTATCGTTGCTGCAACCAATCGACCTGAAATGATTGACCCGGCTCTACTTCGAAGTGGACGATTTGAACGTGTACTGCACGTCCCACCTCCAGATGAAGCGGCACGAGAAGTTATCTTCAAGATTCATAGCGAGGGAATGCCACTGTCGAAATTCTCTCTCAAAGACATCATTGGCGGTCTTGACGGATTCACCGGTGCTGACATTGAAGCAGTATGCCGTGAAGCGGCACTTATCTGTATGCGCGCAAACAAGAAAAAGGTCACAAAGACCCATTTTGAAGAAGCGATTAAGAGAGTTCGCCCGACTGTGAATGCTGAAATGCTTGCTTACTATCAAAAGATGGAAACTTTGCTCACCTCTGGTCTTTCAAATATCAAGCGAAGCCGGGACACTGGATTCGGAATGGAAACGATGTGAGGCCGCCCCTTGAATCGACGCATTGATGTGCTGCATCGATGTGGTTAGCATGTTACTGAGGGATGAAGTGAATGGCTGTCTTTGCTCGTGAAATTGTTGGTCGAGAAGTCATCGACTCTCACAGTGAACTCCTTGGTATTCTCCGAGACATTGTCTTTGACAAACAATCTGGCTCAATCTCTGGAATCAGGGTCAAAATCGAAGAAAATCTTGACCCAACTGTACTCCCTTGGAAGATGACTGATGGGTTGATGGATATCCCTGTTGAGGAAGTGGCTCGAATCGCCTCAAGAATCCATTTAAAACGCTAAAAATGGTTTTTTGCAGTCAAAAAATATTCTTTTCTGATGAGCATTTGCCTCCCACATGATAACAACCTTCTAAACACAACGGAACACGTGGCTAAGTCGGAACAGTGCTCTAGAAGGTGACCTCATGCTCGACAACATAAATCTCAATTACAGAAGAATCGGCCTACAGGCTGCATTCTGGCTTGTAATGTTTCTTTTGTTGATGAGTATTTTGCTCAATTTTGTCAACCTTTCCAACACAAATCAACTGTCCGCCTATGATGACGATTGGAATGACATGTCAGCATTCCGCCAAGATATCAAAGACATGGGCATTCAAACCAATTCGTTGGTAAGTAGTCCACTGTTATTGGCAGATATTGAAGACCCTCGCAATACGACCTATATTCTTGCTGGAGTTGAACGAGACACACTTTCGCTGCCTCAATTTGACAGTGATGGATTCATTACAATCGCAGCAGAAGATGGTTACTCACCTTCTGAAATCGATGCTATTGTCGAATTTGTTGATGCCGGAGGAACCGCTTTAATCCTTGATGATTATGGGTTTGCTGGAAGTATTGCTCAAGCCTATGGTGTTCGATATACTGGCTACCAACTCTACGACACAACCTATGTCGAAGAACTCGATTACAACTATGTGTGGATGTGTATTCAAGCAACTCCTTGTGGCATGAATGGAAGCAGTATCGACCCTGAGACCATATCGGTTCACGAGCGATGGAGCGGAATGAACGGCGAAGGGGCGCATCCTTGCAGTTTGTTAAACGGTCAAAGTATGCCACTCGAAGATGCCGGCTTGTGCACTCAACATTGGTCAAATGGAGAGATTCAATACAACGCCACCTATCAATTACTGCTCAATAACATCACTGCTTTGGAGCTTATCCCCGGTGTAAACGGGGCCCTTTCAGAAGTTTCTATTCGTGCGGTTACAAGTAACGAAGCAACCGTCGATGTCAATGGCGACGGCGAGATTTGGGTGGGTAATGAAATAACACCTGAAACTCCTGATTTGTGGGGTCAATTCAATTTGAGTGTTGAAGCATGTGCTCAAAAGTCATGCAATCCAAATGATGGTGGACGAATTGTGTTTATGGCTGATGGTTCTGCATTGATTAATGCCATTTATGACTACCAAGGTTTCAATGATCCAAACGACCCATTGTATGGCTCCAATGAATGCATCACCTCCAATGAAAAGTGCATTCCTGAAAATGATAACCGTAAATGGGCAATGGACTTCATTGCTGAAGCATTGATGTCAACCAATGTTGGAGAAGAAGGGCAACCTGCAGAAAATGCGATGGTTATTTTTGATGAATCACGCCATCCACAAAATGCCTTGGTTGCGGATTCATACAATACAGTATACTTCCTTCTGGTCTATTTCACTGGTGAAGGATTGGCAATGTTGTTGTTGTTTCTCTTCCTCTTTATCGCCTTTGAAGCGGTTCTTATCAAGAAGAGAGACCCTGAATCTTGGCAACACGTATTCAGTATCATCTACTATGGATTTGGGGATGCAAACCGATACACATACTATGCAAAAACTGACAAAATCCGTCAAGTTTTCCTTTCGAAGGTTCGGAACCAAAACGGTCTGAGTCGTGAAGAATTCCATGCGATGCCTGCTCGAGAACTTGTAAATCTCATCAACGACCCAGTGTTAGCAAAGTTTGCAATTGAGCCAACAAAGTATTCTCTTGAACAGACGGTGGCTGTTGTAAAACGAATCAAAGCGTGGGGACGCACCTGAGGTGGTACTATGTGGACTCGTAAGGCATCATTCACCTTTACCGGCGGTATTGCGCTGATTCTTATTGGCATGATGATTGCAAATCTTCAAATGATGATTCTTGGAATTTCATTTATTGCATTCATTGTTGTGAATTCTTGGATATCGGGCCATGGTGATGTCGAAGTACAACGCACTCTTTCCGCTGATAATCTCTACAAGGGTGATGACTTGTATGTCGAACTCTTGGTTACGAACCGTTCAAATCGAAACACACAATTGTTGGAAGTGTATGATAATATTCCACATGAAATGAAACTTCGAAGTGGCCTTAATCAAATGCGATTGAATCTGCGACCTGGCGAAAGTGCTCGTATTCGATATGTTCTCCGTTGCCCATTAAGGGGACATTATTCCATTGGTCCAGTTTCGCTTCGTTCACGAAATACATTCAATCTAGGTGTTGATGAAATGTTTGTAGATCACCACAGCGACATTGTCATATTCCCTCAAATCAAAGAAGTTGAAGAAGCATTCCTTCGCTCCAGAACGCCAAAAATGTATACTGGTGCAACAACTCTTCGAACACCTGGGCAAGGTTCCGAATTTTATTCACTGCGTGAGTATGTTCCAGGAGACCCGTTCAAGAATATCAACTGGAAAGCTTTTGCTCGCACTGGAGAATTAATGGTGAATGAGAAATGTCGTGATGCAGTAACTGACTTGTATATTCTCTTGGATAGCCGAGATATTGCTCGAATAGGAACTGTTCTAAAAAATCCACTGGAAATGGGAACGGTCTCTGCGGCAAGCCTTGCTGCATTCTTCCTCAAACGACGAGATTCTGTGGCCTTGGCTATCTTTGATGACAATCTTTCCTATCTGCCACCAGATACTGGTGACAAGCAGTATTTCAAAATCCTCAGTGCACTAGCAGGAGTATCTCCTAAAGGAACTATGCCACTTCAAGCAGTTACCAATTCCTTAAGTGGCCGATTCAGTCGAGGTAGTCCTGTTTTCATCATTTCTTCATGTGAAGGCGATGGAACAGTACCCGCTGCTGTTCGAGACCTCGTTGGGCGAGGACACGAAGTAACCGTTCTTTCGCCTTCAAGTATTGACTTTGAACGCTTAGTGAGCCGGATTCCTCGAATGTCCTATGAAGTTCTCAAACTTGAACGTCAAAACCGTTTGACAACTTTAGCCGGCTCAGGAGCCATGGTCATTGACTGGATGCCAGACATGGATTTGTCTCAGGCATTAATGCAAGTGAGGGGGTACTAAGATGGCTGATGATGTAGGACTCCAAGGAGACGTCACAATAAGTGGAGAAATTCGTCCACGAACTTTACACTTGAAAATGCTGAGAAAGCAATGGCAAATCATCACGCTCCAAGTGATTGCAACCATCGCTTTGATTGGCATGTACTTGGAAGTTGTTTCAACCTATGTTGTCGGTTCAATCGACCACACCATGCTTTTCGACACCATCGAAATTCTCATTGGAGACCAATTACCGATTGGCGATTGGCTCACTGGAGAAGGTAGAACAGGATTAGCTCGTTTCTTCGTACCTTTGATTTTAGGATTGGGACTTGGCGGCGGTATGGCCTTACTCGCTTTCCAAACACCGGTTGTGCAACAACGGGTGAAATTAGGTTTCATCATAACACTCATCGTTGTTTTAGTCGGCCAACTCTTGCTTTCGTGGCTCACTGGAATGTTGTTTAGTTTTGACTTGCGATTACCAAACACCGCTGAATTGAGTACTTTGGAATGGCCGTTGTTGATGATTTTATCTTTGATGATTCTCTTCCTATACCTCTTACCCGTAATCATGGGTGTGCGTGGAATTTGGGGGCTTTCTCGTCGCTCTATTGCTTGGGCGATTGGATTCACGCTCCTGTTCCTTGGTATCCATGCAATTCTTGCATTCCCTCTTATCAATGGCCAACTTGGAGATTACGGGAACTCTGTGAGTGTCATCGGAGCGCAATTCAGTGAACCTACCATTGGTATATTCGGATTGATGTTGGTAACGAAGGAACAATTCGCCCTCATCATGATTGCTGTCCTCATCATGGTTTTCCAAGAATCTTCATATGGCGTTATCCGCTATTTGGAATATGCATATCGTCTACCTGAATCATGTAAGCGAGACCCTGAATACGTTCGCCAAATGGATAATGTCCTCAATACCCACCTGAAACATACTTTTGGTTTCCTCGGCTTGACAGGTATTGCGACAATGGTGGCCCTTGGTTTCCACAGCGTGCTCTTGGACCTTGTCAAGGATTCAACAGGTAGCCAATGGGCAGGGCAAATCTCAGAATCGATTGAACTCTCACTGACGTATGGATTGGTCATCTCTGCTGCGATGTTTTTGAGCATCATGGCACTGCTCAGATTCTTTGTACCCTGGGAGCGTATTTGGGGATTCATCTATGCTCGGCGCACCCAAGAAACTGCTTCTCAGTCGAAAGAAGTTGTCGAAATTTGAATATTAGCCTTTTTGCATTGATTGAACGAGACGTCCAATCATTTCTGCACACAGAAGTAAAAACAACGGCAACCCACACCATGCGACAAGCATGCCTAATGTTCCATCGACCATTGAAAGAACTACTGGGTGAAGGAAAAACATTGCAACCAATGCCAGAATCAGAACGGCACGTTCGAAATACAATGGGTACCGTTTTCCCTGCAACTCATCGCGATGCAAGAGAGTGTTTGTTTCAGATGACATCCCAACACCTCAAAAATCAAGACCGGATAACCGTGCCTCAAGTGCTGCTAAAGCAGGGTCAACTGCTTGTTCAGCCGCTGGTTCTTGACGATGGTTCCACGAGGCGTCTAATCGCGCTAATTCCGCTTCGAGGTCCGCCCGCTCATCGCTTTGATTGAGTGGAATATCTGATGACGGAGAAACGACAGTTTCGGAACTTGTCGAAGTTTCAATTTCATCAACTTCATCGATCGGAACTGGCATACTTTCCCAGCCCGCATCATCGGTTACAACTTCTTTTTCAACAACATCCAGCGAAACTGGGATTGTTCCGGCAAGAGAAGATTCCATGTCTAACAACATCTCTTCTTCAACTGGCGTTCGCTGTGCATCGGGAATTGTATTGCGTTCATACGGCAACAAGCCATCGCGTTGGAATTCCCAAAGCATACCACGAGGAACGCCATCCGCAAGTCCTGAAGCATCGAGTTGGGTGATTAATTCTTCCAATACACGCGCGGTTTCTTCCAGTGCAATTGCTTCACCGGCATCTCTTTGGTCGGCTTCAAGATAAATATCGTCGAGTGCGACTTGAATCAATTTACGAGTCGCTTGTGCGATGCTTGGCAATGCTTCAGGACGTGTGCAATTATTGAGCAATGCTTCCACTTCTTGAGGTGGGGCTCCTAATCGAACAAGTTGTTCCAATACATTGCGAAGTCGTCGCAACATGGTGATTGAACGGTCGAAATCTTCGAGCAGATGTTCTAAATCAAGAACAACATGGCCAACTGTTTCACCGAGTTGGTGTTCGAGTCTTTGTTGTACAGACCAACGAGCAAGTCCTCGAACTGCTCCTGCTGTTTGAGGGACTTGACGCTCGAGTAAAGTCATAACTTCGCTCGAAAGAAGGTGTCGAGGTGTTGCAGCAACATGGTCTACAGTTGATTGAATTACCTGTAAACCACGTTCAACTGCTCGGTCAAGAAGTGTGACTGAGTAACCAAGTGCTCGAGAGTTCTCAAGTCGTTCTAGAACAGGTCCGAGTCCATCGAAAGTTGATGCATCATCGAGTAAGGCTTGAGCCAATGGCTCTTCAGCAAGCCGAGCACGAAGACGTTCGGCTTCCTGTATATCTGAAAGTGCATCTTCGTGAGCTTGGGAGAGTGCTTCTGCTCTTTCCACCAATGAGATGAGTTCTGCTTCAGCATGGCCACGGCGTGCACCTAAATCGCCAAGTTCTCGCAATGTTTGACGTCGTTCAGTCATCAGTTCACGCAGTTCAGCCTGTACCTGTGCTTGGCGAGCCTCATCGGAACTCAGTCGGGTTCGGTCTTCTTCAGAACGCCGACGAGAAGCTTTTGCCTCCGCATCAATCGATTCTAATTCAGATGTTTGAGTGTGAATCTTTTCTTCAAGAAGCATTGATTCTGCCTGGACGCGGGTATGACGTTCACGGGTTGCTTCTACTTGTTCTTGGAGAACACGCAGTCGACGCTCATCGTCTTCTGACTGTTGACGTATGGAGGAGAGTCGTTCACTGCCTGCAAGCATATCTGCATTCAATTGCGCTTCTCTTAATGCCAATTCTTCAATTGCAGAACGTAATGTCTCACTTGATGAAGCATCACCCAGGGCTTTGGCAAGTTCAGCGGCACGAACACTTACTTGATGCTCGAGTTCATTAACACGTTTTACCAATCGCTCAGCTCGGTTTTCTGCTTGTTCAGAAGCAGCACGAGATTCAGCCAAATCGAGTTGCATTTTATCGAGAGATGAATTGTTTTCTTCTATTTTAGATACCGAGTCCATTCGTGATTCGCTAGCTTCTCTGGCAAGTATTTGAGCAGCATTCTTAGCGGTTTGAGATTCTTCAAGACGGCTCGCAATGGCCGCCTTTTCTTTCTCTAGTTCATCGATGCGGTGGTCTGCTGCCTCCAATCGTCGTCGGAGCCCAGAGTCAACAGCCAAGGATTGTGTAGCCTCACTAGGCAATCCACCACTTACCACTTCAACGGTTTCAGAGAAGGTTGCACTGGAGCGGCTCTTTCTCAATTGTTCCATTCCGATTTCAAATCCAAATAAATCGATGAGTTTGCTCTTGAGGTTTGCACGTCGACTCTCTGAACGAGTTCGAAGGGTGACCAGTAAATCATAGAAATCATCGAGACGGAACTCTTCAACCGTTCCCGAATCACGAGAAACAATCGTGCCTACTGGTAAACGGTGTAGCTTGAGAATTCGAGAGGAGTCGGTAAATGTGAGCATGGCTTCTTCTAAGGATTGACCATCAGGAGCAGAAATCCCAACCGGCACACCTCGAGCCAACAAAACCGAGACTGCAGTAGATGATTGACCGGATTGAAGATGTCCTGTGACTTCTTCTTTCACACCAGCAGTAAGCATAGAGAGGATGGCATCGGGACCGCCTCGGCCTTCTCGAAGAACGAATCCTTCCGGCAAAGGGCCTCCAGATGCACCTACTGCACCCAGTTCACCTTCGAGAACTGCTGCTGCTGCAGAAATTAATCGGGCATGATTTGTATTGGCTTCAGTCCAAACGCCAAGCGAAACATCGCCTGCTTGAGCAAGAAGAAGTGAACCACCCTCGTGATGCATGGTCCAATGACTTCCGCTAGTAATACTGTCATCTTCAACAATACTGATATTCATTGCCTCAAGAGTAGAATGAATTTCTCGTGCGAGCTTTTCAGCATCGTTCGGCAATTCTCCAACACTATCAATGAGCATACCTTGGTCAATTGCAATCGCTCCACGAACCGTATCCCGTTCTACCAAAGCCCGGAGCACTGCAGACAAGTCACGAGCAAGAAGTCGAACGACTGCATCACCTCGAGCAATTAACCCTTGTCGGTCTGCTGTGTACTCAAACGCTTCAGGGATTACTTGGGCGACACTGCCGAGGCCTGCTAGAGAATATTCACCTGCGATATATCGACAGTTTTACTTGGATTCAATTTCTTCGAGACGGAGTCGAGCCTCTTTTCCAGCAAGCAGTAATTTGCCTTTACCGGATTCAGAAAGCCAACCAACAATTCGGCCAGCGCGAACTAACCGATGCCCAGCAGGCGTTTTCCTTCGCCCAATCCATGTGCTAATCACGCCATGGTCAAACGGCTGAATCGTACCGTCTCCAACAATGATTTCTTCTGCAATCGGGGTTCCTTCTGGTAGGTTAAACATGGTATCACTCACATTCTCGGGGTTGTCGCAAGAATTCGACGGTCTCGGTCAAGAGCATGTCGCCATCGGGCTAATCGCCCTCCGTCGCCGCTCAAAACAACGATTCGATTTGGAGCTGCCACATCGATAACCATCCGTTTCTTACTTTCGCACCACACTTCATAGACTTGGCCAAGGCCAAGGGCATGTCCAGTTTCCTGGGCAACGTGTATCATTTCCACAGCGTCTTCAAAAGGTGGCATTACACCTTCTTCGCCGACACTTGCCAACATTTGACCTGTATCGTCGATCAACATTGCTTGATTGACACCTTCAAGGCGACATAATCCGGCAAGTACTCGTTGCAGCATGGTTCTCAAATCTCCTGTCTATGCTGTAGCCTTCAAGTAGTTTTGCGCTTTTATCCCCCTAAAGGGGGATTTGAAGACCCAAATTGATTTTCCAACTGGAGATTCAAAATATTCTGCGCGGAGACCCGGATAAAACGTGTTTTCCGCGCCTTAGAAATCTCCCAATTCCACTTACTTCTGTTCAGAAAAGTCAGGTATTTGAAAGAAAAGTTCAATTGGAAAATTAAAAATTCAATTGAAAAATTAAATCCTTGTTATTCATCGGTGCTTGTATCAATCTCAAACATGCGGTGAACTCAAACCCTAGAGGTGCACGCAAGCACATATGGCGAAAGGGAGGGAACCGGCTTTTTCAGTACCAACCTGCGATAGCTGTTCAAAACCCTCAATCCTCGAACAGGCCTATTCTGGCCGTATTTTATGCGGTGAGCATATGGCAAAATCTGTCCGTAAAAAAATCGGAAGGGAATTGCGTCAACAATTGAAACTCCCACGTGATAAAGAAACGACGATATTTGTCGCCATTTCAGGTGGAAAGGACTCAGCTGTATTGCTTGACAGTTTAGTTGACCGTCTAGGACAAAGGCCCGATGTCACGATTATTGCTGGAACCGTTGATGAGGGCATTGAGGGCTACCGCCCCCCTTCGTTGATATGTGCTCAAGAATTGTGTGACCGTGTGGGTATTGAATTCATTACCGTCTCCTATCCAGAATTGAGTTTCAAAGAGATGGATGAGGTTGCCAGTCGAATTCCTGGGCTTGTCAAAGAAAACAAAGAAGCACCTCGAATGCCATGCTCTTACTGCGGTGTATTTCGCCGTCAAGGCATCAATCATTTGGCAAAAAGAGTAAACGCTGATTACATCGCTTTAGGACATAACCTCGACGACATGGCTCAAACTGTACTCATGAACATGACCAACGGAGATTTGGAACGGACCTTACGCCTCGCCCCACATACGACCACACCTGTTGACGGCCTTGCGCCCCGTATAGTACCGTTGCGATGGATACCTGAACAAGAAATTCACCTCTATGCTTTGCATCGAGATTTACCGCTTCATCATGAAGAATGTCCTCATGCCAAAGGTGCTTTACGTTGGCGTCATCGTGAAATGGTCGCTCAAATGGAAGCAGATGTTCCTGGAACACGGCATGGGTTATTGCGGATGGCGGACAACATCAAGGGCTTACGAGATCAAGTCATAGATTGAGGCGGTGTTGAAGCACGTCCAGCTCCACCAAGGCCTTGTGAATCGTGCGGTGAACTTACTTCGAGTAAACAATGCAAGGCATGCGATATGCGAGCATTGATGAACGACAACTCAGAGAACATTGCTGGCTAATTCGCTTAAGTTCTGAGGGCGGCCACAATAATGGCAACGTAATTGCAAAGGGTCTCGTTGAACCACCTTCAAACGATGCGGTTGGGGTTCGCGGAGATTTGTAGTGATGCAGTTAGAAAACGTGCACCGAACTACGTTTACGACTTCATCACCCAAATTAATGGTCAGTTTTTCTGCAACTGAATAGGCACGGATGATGGCAACATGAGCGTCGGGTGCAACCAGTGCTAAACGGTCAAGTTCTGATTGTGTCAATTCACGGTCTTCGACTTTGATGATGTCCTTTGAACCCATTTTCTTCGATGGTACATTCATGACAAGTGAGACTGGAACTGCAGTTGAACCGCCAATTCCAAGCATTTCCAAAACTCGCATAGCTTGTCCCGAAGGAATATGGTCAATCACTGTACCGTTTCGAATTGCGGTTACTCTACGCATGCTGTGTTCGTTCGACATCACAAAGCACCTCCTTCAATTTTAGCAGGAACAGAAACACCGAGTAGGCTGCATAAGAGGGCCATTCGAGCAACAACTCCGTTGAAGGCTTGTTCAAAATAGCGTGCATGACGAGTCGTATCGACGGATGGGTCGATTTCATCGACACGGGGCAAAGGGTGCATGACAATCATGTCTTGTTTTACTTCGCTGAGATCGCGAGCATGGAGTTTGTATGCACCAGCACATCTGGCATATTCATCTTCATCAGCAAATCGTTCCTTCTGTATTCGAGTCATGTATATCACATCGGCATCTGCCATCGAGCCATACAAGTCTTCAGTTTCAGTAACATCCGCTCCATGAGAGCGCAAATCTGAAACAATTTCTTCCGGCATTCTTAGCAAATTAGGACTCGCAAAAATTAGCTCGCAACCAAATCGAACCAAAGCATGAGAGAGGGAATGGACCGTTCGGCCATAACGTAAATCTCCCGCCAAGACAACTTTTAACCCATCCAATCGACCATGAGCTTGCTTGATAGTAAACAAGTCCAACATCGTTTGTGTAGGGTGGTGGCCTGCTCCGTCTCCACCATTGAGAATAGGCACCCGGGCTGAATCTTGAGCATATTGCGCTGCACCTTGACGTGGATGCCGCATTGCGATGATATCGGTATAACCATCTACCATTTGGATGGTGTCAAATAATGTTTCACCTTTGACAACAGATGACGTTTTTACATCACCAAGGTTGACAACATCGCCGCCGAGTCTTTTCATTGCAGTTTCAAAGGACATTCGAGTCCGTGTACTCGGTTCAAAAAACAAATTCCCGAGGATTCTACCTTGTAAAAGAGGAAGATAAATCTCACCTCGTGCCACAGGCAGGAGGCGTTCAGCATCATCCAAGATGCTGAGAATCTGTTCGTTTGTCAAGTCGTCCATGGTAATGAGTCCAGCCATACGCTCTCTTCCTTCAACTAAAGGCAGGCGAAGACACCCATGAACATTACCATCAAATTGATTGATTCCATCGTTTCAAATTACTCTTTGATGAAAGGGGAAACCAAACGAAGGAGCGGAGTGGTTATCACCGAGATAGCCCCGACATGCATTATGGCTCTCGATGCATGGGCGGATGTCGATGCTGCAATCACTGCAGCACGTGAATCGAGACAAAAACGACTTGATCGCCTCACCAGCGGTTCTGCGTTGCTCATTCTCAGTGGCGCAATTTGGTTGATGTGGCCAAGTCTCCAATCAGCCATTAAAGGTGATTCGGGATTGCTTGAAGGACTTGGATATCCCCTTCTCATCATTGCTTATGGCTTGGTCCTACAGGATTCAATCGTAGATGATGCCAAGGCAAGAACCAGAGTAGGTTCATTTGCATGCATTGCATGGCCTGTTCTTTTGATTGTGGCTTCAAAGCATCTGAATCTTGGAGATTCAGTATCTGCTCTTGGTTCTGGATTCATCGCTCTGGTAGCTTATGCATGCTTTCAAACATCGCATACAGTCCTGCAAGGTGTACTTGACGTCATGCTATGGCGAGCAATAATGACTGGCCTGGGCGTCATTGCAGCCTTTTCTCTCTTTATTGGTCAAATTCCAGAAACGATGACCTATGAATGGTTAGCATCGCTGGCATCCTTGGGGTTGGGTTGCACAGCAACCGCATACATTTGGTTCATTGGAGACAATCAACGAGTTGAGCGAAAAGCGTTTGCTAAGCGCCTCGATGGTTTAGAAAGTCAGTTATTGGAATTGAAAGCACAAGGTGCTGCTGTCGACCAAGCTTCGAGTTTGGTGATGACTGCAAAGGAGGAAGGACACATTGACCCGGAATACGGCATGAAACTTCTAGCCGAGGCCGAGGAAGATATTGAACGGACGCTGTCTCTAAGCGGTGATGTAGAAATCATTCAAGCTGACGCCATCGAAGCCATCGAAAAAGCAGAATCGATTGCACCAACAGTAAAACGACCTCGGAAATCTTTTGATATGGGGGTTCGAGAAGTTAAGTTGGGCTCTTTAAGAGAAGGAGAAATGTTGTTCAGGCAATCGAAAAAATTGGCTCATGACGTCATTGAATGGTGGGCATTAGCCGAACAATCCATCGCTGAAGCAAGCCGATTGCTTTCGGGTAACAATGCCGAAAGTGTCCAACATTTGAGAGAACTCTTGTCAGATGCTAAAAAGAAACTCGCCAGTGAAGCGCCTCGTCAAGCCTATGAATTTGCAAGTGTGATTCCACCACAAATATTGGCTGATGAAGATGCACAGGGTCGTGCCTTGGAAGCTGCTAAGGAAGCACAGCGGCAATTGGAACAAAGCGATGGTCTTGACACAACAGAAATGGTTCAGAGGCTTGAACGCGCAGAAAAAGCCATTCAAGCTGGAAACCCCAGTCAAGCAATTGGGTTAGCAGACGGCGTGGTTCGTTCTATTGAAGCAGAACGCA
This sequence comes from Methanobacteriota archaeon, assembly GCA_009937025.1. Classification (GTDB taxonomy): domain Archaea; phylum Thermoplasmatota; class Poseidoniia; order Poseidoniales; family Poseidoniaceae; genus MGIIa-L1. The sequence goes on along the minus strand of JAACDG010000052.1, from coordinate 12,515 downwards.
CAGCAATGGATAATGTTCGTCGGGCTCTCAAGCAGCGAAAAAAGTTGGTTGAACAGTACAAAGATCGCGACGATAAAAATGAATGGGAACAACGCCTTGTCGCCTTAGAAGATGCTGCGGACCTCAAACAGTGGACCCAAGCCAATACCTTGCTTGATGCTATGACAACCGATCTTGATAACGAGGGGCAAGCAAGTGATGAAGCACTCGAATTGTATGATTTTGTCTCAGAAGAATGGCAGGTGCTTCGAAATCAATGCGACACCAATGGAATTTCAATTGAAGATGAAAACCGTCGTGGTTGTGAGCAAGCGATTGCTCTTGCAGGTGAAGCTTTAGCAGGCGGTCGTATCGAAGATTGCCTCAACCACTTATCTGAGGCAGATACAGCAATGGAACGATTGCGAAGAAAGATTTAGATTACGACTCTAACAAACCTTTCTTTTCAATAGATTTGAGGTCAAGAGTCCCTGGGAATCCAAGATCAACAGGCATACCCGATATCGTGATGACGATGCCGGATAAATGTGTATGAATGCACATTGGTAATCCATCAGGCCAAACTTGCTGAAGGATTTTCCAACCACTCGATTTTTTCTTGATTGCCACTTCTAGACTACCTGCGCCATCGAATGCGGTCCATCCATTCGAATACCATGCGTGTTGGATAAGCGGCTTCTTGCTAAAGGTCGGAGGTGGCGCTACAACGTGCTTTCGAGACCATCCTTCAAGCCAGTCAAGACCTGAATCGTTGAGCCATTCAATCGGAGTCGTTTCAGATGGAAGCATCTCTGTATGTCCTGCTCGTGCAAGTTCACCGATGAGGTTTCGCACGTGAGGATGTCGAGGGTGCGTTGATGCCAATTTCTCGGCCATGGTTACGCCTGTGTTGATTCGACCTGCATCAATATGGAGAAGGGCACGGACAACTTCTCCATGCGTCCAATCAGTTATCTCGAACGATTTGATGAATCCTTCAAGCAAATTTAGAGCTTTATCAGGAGTTCCTCCTAATCGCATACGAGCAATGTCTCCTAGCAAGAAAATACGGCCAGGGGGTGTATCGAGATACTTGAGTTTGCTTTGCGCAACACCGTCCCTGAAGCGCTGAACGAGTTCGATATTTCTTTTCATCACTGAATCGATGGAAAGCAGTGCTCTGAATTCAGGTTGCAAAGTTCGCTGTTTAGGATTGAAGAGAGAGGCTGCCCATTGCAATCGAGCTGATTCAATATCATCGGAACTCAACAATTCCAAACGCGGCTTTGCTTCAGCGTAATCTCGTTGGGATAAACTGGCTGCTACAAGTACTAAACGGGCCACTTGGGCTTCGCGCCCACCCCGTAAGGCAAGCAGGGATACCGCTTCTTGCTCAGCTTCATTCCAACGTCCTAACCCGGCATATAATTCCATCATAGCATCGGTTTTTCGTGCTAAAGTCAAGCCTTCTAATTGCTCACCATGGCCTTCGAAAATCTTATCCAATCTGTCAAGTGCTTTGGGCCACTGGTCATTGGCAATCAAATCGGTGAAAGGCTTTTGTTTGAGATAAATAATATCTTGCATTTCAGAAAGACGTTCTCGGTTTTCTCCAACCGCTGCATCGAAAGTGATGTCTTCCAATTTCAAACCAATACGACGAGATTTTATCCAAATTGTTAGGAAAGCGATTTGACCGCCGGACGCAAGCATCCACGTCAGTTCTTCAAGTGCATCTTTTTCCATAACTGCACAAACTGTATTTTCCCAATTTCCACATGCAGCCCCTTGAGGGAGGAAACTGGAATCCCAAAATGTAATCATCGCCAACGCAAGTAAGAGCATGGATTGTCCTGCAAATCCCGTAAAACAAAAATTGAGAACTTTTGCTTGCTGACTAGGTTCTGCCCTTAACAAACGGCTGTCGGCCAATTTAATGCCACCTTTACCGGAGACATCTTGAACATCGAGGAACAGAATTCGAGCTACTTCATAGACAAACAGAAAACCGATCAGAGCGACGTTCATTAACAAAAACAACAGAACAAACGTGACAATTGGGACTCGAATTCCATCTTGTGGAATAAAGGAAAAGAGTTCAATGAGTCCAAAACCAAGCAAGCCGCCCTCTTCCATAAAAGTCGTCTGAATTCGGTATTCCGGTAGTTCAAGAACTCTGTCAGAATGAACAAGCATATTCGGGTCATAAAGCAGTACAATCAACGAAATAAGGGTATTCAAAGCCACATAAGGCATGACAACCAAGTTGAAATTAACAATTTGAGCCACTGCTTGTTGTTTTGCATTCGGAACGTGATTATGGAAAGGAGAGGGTTCACCACCAGCAATTTTCCGGGAGGATTGGCGGAGTGCTTGCCACGATGAGCCAAGAATTCGGCCATATGCAAGAATAGATGGTGCGAACATTGCAAATGCCGCAATACTGAAACGACGGGAAGGCGGGACGCCTGCTACATCTAAAAGAAGATAAAGAGCGAATACTAAACTTATCCAGAGAATCATCAACATCACATAAGTGTAGCTTCGCCAGATACTGGATTCTTGCAAAGATGCACGGTCTTGGCCAATCGGTTTGATGACTTGGGCTCCAAGAGAAGTTCCCGAGGAAATCAACGCAGGTAAAGCAATGAAAACAAGGGCAATACTCAGCGAAGGTGCGTGATAACCTTCTGACAAATCCATCCGTATCATGATGAATTCGAAAAACAACAACAATGCTCCAACCAAGGCAAAAATATACGTTGCTACACCTGAGTACATTCCACGAGAAGTAAGTAAATCACGTGCATCCTGTGTTGTTGATGTAACTTGATGCACTTCATATCGCTTATTTCCAGTCTCAAAAGCAACTTGTAAGCCACGTAATTGCCGAGGAACAACACGTGTCCAGAAGAGCCAAGCTGTTGCAGCAGCCAGAAGATACGGAATCAATGCAGCGGGGGTAAGCCCGTTAACAATTGGTGGCGCAGTCATAGTGTCACCTCACTCTTCATTCGGCGATATTGCTAAAGACGGTTGAGCAACTTTTTCTTTGATTTCAGATTTTAAATCGGTTACGAATGTATCAAGTGGAATACCACTGACTTGATCTCCATTTCGGGCACGTAAACTAACCGTTCGGTTTTCGATCTCTCCATCCCCAAGAATGACCATGTATGCTGGTTGCATCTTTCGATGTGTTCTGATTTTCTTGCCGATTGTGTCATCGCCATTATCAACTTCGACTCGGATTTCATTTGCTCGAAGGATTTCTGCAACTTCATCAGCATACGCAGTGTGCTTTTCAGAAATAGTGATGATATGACAATGCGTTGGGGTTAGCCAAGTAGGGAATTTTCCAGCAAAATGTTCGATGAGAACACCACAGAATCGCTCCATTGAACCAAACGGTGCTCGGTGAATCATGACTGGACGATGAATTTCACCATCACTTCCCTTGTATTCCAACCCAAAGCGTTCTGGCAAGTTATAGTCCACTTGGACGGTACCAAGTTGCCATTCGCGTCCAATGACATCTTTGACGACAAAATCAATTTTAGGACCGTAAAATGCTGCTTCACCAGGCTCTTCAGACCAATTGACTCCAAGGGATTCTGCTGCTGCGCGACATGCATCTTCAGCTTTATTCCAGCGTTCAAGCTCTCCAACATATTTGTCAGAATCCTTGTCTCTCAAACCAACTCGAACTCGATAATCATCCATTCCAAGTTTGTCAAAGATGATTTGAACCAATTCGATGCATCCAAGGACTTCCTCCGCAATTTGGTCTTCAGTGACAAATAAATGTGCATCGTCTTGAGTAAAACCTCGTACACGGGTCATTCCTGAAATTTCACCAGATTGCTCCCATCGATATACCGTTCCAAATTCAGCCAAACGGAGTGGAAGGTCTCTGTAAGAGCGCATTTGTGAAGCATAGATTTTGACGTGGTGAGGGCAATTCATCGGTTTGAGCATGTAACCATCAATATCGCCGCTTTTCATCAAATTCGATAGTTCTCCACAACTGCAACCTTCATCAGCCAGTTTATTCATCAAATCCCGTTCAACAAGTGGCGGGTATTGTGAATCTTGATAATAGGGGAAATGACCAGAAGTACGGTAGAGGTCAAGTCTGCCAATATGTGGCGTGAAGACTTGTGAATACCCCTGTCGACGCAGATGGAAGGAAATGAAATCTTGCAACTCTTGACGAATAATTGAACCTCGAGGTGTCCAAAGAATCAAACCTTGGCCGACCTCTTCATCGATATGGAATAATTGTAAATCCTTTCCAAGTTTCCGATGGTCTCTTTTCTTGGCTTGTTCGAGACGGTCGAGTGTTGCTCGAAGTGCCTCTTTGCTTGCCTCAACAATACCGTAGATGCGAACCAGTTGTTCGCGGTCTTGGTCGCCTCGCCAATACGCTGAAGATATGCTCGTCAATTTGACATTCATCAATCGAGAGGTGTTTGGAACATGGGGCCCAAGGCACAAATCATACCAACCATCTTGCTTGTAAATTGTCGATCCACCACCATCTTCAATTTTTTCATTGATGATTTCAAGTTTGTAAGGGTTGTCTGTGAAATGGTCTTGCAACTCTTCATCGGTTAACTCAACTCGTTCAACTGTGAAGTTCTTACGAGCCAATTCTTGCATTTTCTTTTGAATCGCTTTAAGGTCTGATTCTACAATTTGTTCCATTGCAAAATCATAGTAAAACCCTCGGTCAATCGCTGGACCAATCGTTGGTTTTGCATTTGGATAAAGTGCCATTACTGCTTGAGCCAATAAGTGAGCAGCACTGTGGCGAAGGATATGTATGCCCTCGTCGGATTCAGTAAGGATACCTTCAACAGAACAATCGCTATCAAGCACGCTTGACAAATCACATTCAACACCATCAAGACGAGCAGCTAAACAGCCGTGTTTTCTACCCAATGCATCGGTAATGACTTCTGCACAGGTGACTCCTGCGGCATATTCGTTTACTGTTCCATCAGGCAGGGTGACGTTAATGAGTGCCATAATGCTCTCTCCTTCAACCCCTACGGGGTTGTCCTCCCTTCATCAAACCATCCACTCGGATGCACCCGGAAATGGCCATACAATGGAGATATTCGGGCCGTCACCATGGGAACTTGAGGTTCCAATAGATGCCATCGAAGAGAATGCACTGTATTCCGAGGAAAATAGAGCCGAGAAGCATCTTGCCTCCCCCAGGTATTTTATCCACATATGCGGAATACGCCAGCAAACCCATCAAGATATTTCCAATACAAACAAGAAGTAAAACCCCTACAACAAGAATCGGAGTCCAACTGTATTCATTTTCAATATGGAATATTGTCGCCTCAAGCCACAACGCAGAGGGAATAACAAGCAAGGCAAATGCGAGTAATAAACGGGCACCACCGCCACCATCAGACTCGCTCCAAGGCCACCTTAAAGACTCCATTGCCGAAGCTTCATTTTGGTAAAGAATAATCCACCAATACATCAAGAAACCAAATGCAGCCAAGAACATAAACGGCGTAATGAATTTGGCTTGAGACCAAGGGATACCCCCCCAAAGTGCAGTTTTATCTGAGGCATGAGAAAGGCCGTATAAGTAGGATACAAGAACAAGAGTTCCGAAGATGAGAATAAAGGTTCGAACAAAGTTTCGCGTTACTTGCATGTATACCTGTAAGGGTTTACACTCATAAGGACCTGTATCAACGCTTACCATTCAACATCGAAATCATCACCGAGAGTCGTGCTCGGTTTTTCAAGAATTTCGACCTGCTTTGAAACGACTTGTTCTACAGCGTTCTCCGCCTCATTAGATGGTTTTTCTTGCTTTTTAGCATCGACAATAAAACTACTTTCCTGACCTACATGCTGTGTTGGGCGACCGTATTGTGGCTCTGAAAGAGGTTCGGTTTCTGCAACGGGTTCTAGTTGTTCAGGCTCTTTGGAAACCTCCTCGATTGAAGGGGCATTTGCATCATCCGTTTTGAGGTTTGCAAAGCCTTTGGACAATGCATCAGCAAGAGTGGGGGTGGCTGGCTTTCTTCGACTCATGTCTTAGCCAAAGAAGGTAGAGCACATCAATACTCGCTTGAGTTGTGCGATTGAGTGAAACCAGTTTGTCAGGTTTCTGTGCAGGTCTTCTTGAAGGGGGAACACTTCGCATGTCTATGCGCATCGGCATCGTGGTTAACCCAGACGCCGGATTAGGTGGGCGGCTGGGGTTCAAAGGAAGCGATGGACGTGCTGCTGAAGCACGTGCTGCTGGTGCTGAAGACCGTGCTGGCCCTCGAATGCTACAAGCCCTTGAAAATTTGAAAACATTACTCAATGGTTCATTGAATCGTTCAGGAGTTGAACTCACCTGTATCGGATGGGATGGGCGAATGGGCTCGACTTGGTTCCCAGAGAAAGGCACGAAAATAGACTTTGAGAGCATTGGTAGCACGCCAGGAGAGACCTCTGTTGCTGACACTACTTCGTTGGTTCAATCTCTGGTCAAGGCAGGTGCGGAGGCGATTCTCTACGCTGGTGGAGATGGTACAACTCGAGATATTGCCAATACGCTGGAAAGCATCGGTAAAGAGGCACAAGAAATCCCGCTCATCGGAGTGCCAGGTGGAGTCAAAATGCATTCGGGTTGTTTTGCAACCACGCCAAAAGCAGCTGCTGAAGTTACCTTAGCATTCCTTCTTGGCGATTTGCGCTGTGCAATCACTGAAGTCATGGACCTCGATGAAGAAATCTACCAAGAGGGGGTTTGGAAAGTTCGAATGTATGGCGAGGCTTGGACACCGTCAAGTCCTCGATTCATGCAAGGTGCAAAAGAACAGGTCGAACGAACCAGTGAATCAGATACCATCGAGGGATTGGCTCAACATGTTGAATCACTTCTTTCCACTGATGAAGATTTGATGGTTGTCTGGGGCAGCGGTGGAACCTTGCGCAGGATGGGAGATTTTTGTGGTGAAGAACTTACACTTCTCGGTATCGACATTCTTGGGCCTGTTGAAAATGGTGAACGAAAACTCTACAGCGACTTGAATGAACAACAACTCCTCGAAATCATCGAACAGCATGTCGATGAAAATGGTGAACAACGGCCCCGATTACTGTTACTCTCACCAATGGGGGGACAAGGGTTTCTCATTGGAAGAGGCAACCTTCAACTCTCTCCGGATGTATTGCAAATGATTGGAATTGACCATATTCTCGGTGTAGCAACACCTGCAAAATTGATTGGACTCAATGCAGTTCGTATCGATACAGGCGATGTTGATCTGGACCAAGTCTTCCAGAACAAGCGATTCATCAAAATCTTGCAAGGATTCAGAACCACTCGACTGATTCGAATTGAAGAGGCGTAATCACAGTTGACCTGTTGCCGCCTTGAGTAAACCGAGGAACGGTGGACTTGGCCGTCCTGGCCGACTCTTGAATTCAGGATGGTATTGGACACCGATGTAATAGGGGTGGCCTTCGAGTTCAAAGATTTCACATCTCTGGCCAGTTTCATCTTTTCCGACAAACTTGAGGCCTGCTGCTTCGATATCTTCAATCATGTCGGGGTTCACTTCGTAACGATGACGATGCCGCTCATCAACAGAATCTCCATCACCATACAATCGGCGGATTGTACAATCTTCAACTTGCCATAATGTTGGTCGGCTTCCTAAGCGCATGGTTCCACCGAGATGGGTTTTGGAAATTTCTGGCATGAAAATGACCGCTGGATTCTTACAGTTTTCATCGAATTCTGTTGAATTTGAATCTTTGAATCCGAGTACGTTTCGGCAGAACTCAATTGTTGCCACTTGCAATCCAAGACAGATTCCAAGATACGGCGTCGAATGTGTTCGCGCATATTCCGCTGCCAAGATTTTGCCCTCAATCCCTCGGTCGCCAAAGCCGCCTGGAACTAAAACTCCAGCCGCTTGTTTGAGCATCTCCCATGCTTGTTCTCGTTCAGATGAATCAGCCCAATCCGATTCCAGATGACTTGCTTCAATCCAATCGATGACCAGTTTGCGATCAACAGCCATTGCTGCATGTTGCAAACTCTTGATGACTGAAAGATAAGCATCGGAAAGATTGGTGTATTTTCCTACCATGGCTATGTGTACTTCCTCAGTCAATGTATCAAGATGATATGCCATTACACGCCATTGTTCGAGTAAATCAGTTGCATTGCAATCGAGTTCGAGGATATCACACAATCCTTGTTCTTGCAACATCAATGGAACATGGTAAATGTTGGGAACATCGTGTGTCGACATTACCGCTTCGGGTTTGACATGACAGAATGCTGCTAATTTTTCACGTGTTTCATCGGCCAAAGGCGCTGTTGAACGGCAGACAAGAATATCTGGAGTAATTCCCAAACCTCGTAATTCCTTTACCGTGTGTTGAGTTGGTTTGGTCTTCTGTTCACCAACTGGCCCCATGACTGGAACTAAAGACACGTGAACAAAGGTAACATTCTCACGACCAACACGGAATTGGAATTGTCGCAGAGCTTCAATGTAGGGTGCAGATTCGATATCACCAACAGTCCCACCCAATTCGATAATACACGCATCAGGAACCTCATCGCTTCCGTCTGCTGGCTGGTGAGCGACCGATTCTAACCAATCTTGAACAGCACCAGTGATATGAGGAATGACTTGAACTGTTTTTCCAAGATAATCGCCCCGACGTTCAGCTTCAATTACTTGTGAGTATATTTTCCCGGTGGTTACATTGTTGTTGCGCCCGAGGTTAATATCGAGGAATCTTTCATAATTCCCGAGGTCGAGATCCACTTCGCCGCCGTCATCTAAAACAAAAACTTCGCCGTGTTCAAACGGAGACATTGTCCCAGCATCGCTGTTCAAATAAGGATCTATTTTCAAAGAAGTTACTCGCAGTCCAGCGCTTTTGAGTAAGACACCAATGCTGCTTGCAGTAACGCCCTTCCCTAATCCAGAGAGAACTCCCCCGCTAACCACAACGTACTTCATGCACATCAACGGGCTTTGAGGCCGTCGCGCCTCCCATATCAACATACCCCTTGAATCAAAAAATCTCAATCATGACGAATTGAGCGAAGAATCAAAGAGTGGGTGCGCTGAATTCGGTCGGAGGGGAGCATGAGCGAAATACCGACGACCATGTTCGCATGGACCAAAACAACCGATTCCGTAGGGGGTTTCGCTCGTATCGAACACCCGGTTCCAACACCTGCCGCCGGCGAGGTATTGGTCAAAACTCATTCCACCTCGGTATGCGGTACTGATATTCACATCTGGAAATGGGATGAATGGAGTCGGGAAAATGTTCCACTCGGTACGATTACCGGTCATGAGACTTGCGGACAAGTCGTTGGATTAGGAGAAGGTGTGGATTCACATTCCATTGGAGATTTAGTGGCTATTGAATGCCATTTGGCATGCTGGAATTGCCCACGTTGTGAAGAAGGGAATGCCCATATTTGTGAAAATGGTTCTATTTTTGGCGTCCATATCAACGGTGCCTTTGGACCATACTTTGTCGTTCCAGCTGTCAATGCTCGTCAAATTCCAGAAGGACTTGACCCTGGATATGCTTCAATACAAGACCCACTCGGAAATGCGATTCACACATTAACTGGAGGCCCTGTCAAAGATTCAACCGTTGCGATTCATGGCCTTGGCCCTATTGGATTGTTTGCGGTCAATGCTGCAAAAGCAATGGGTGCAGCAAAAATTATTGCCGTGGATTGGGATAATACATATCGAATGGATTTAGCAAAATCTCTTGGTGCTGATCTTGTTCTAGGTAAGGAGAATGACGTCGTAGCAGAAATTTTAGCCGCTACAGATGGACGAGGAGTCGATAATTCGTGTGAATTTTCTGGTTCCCCCCAAGCACTGGCCAATACCGTTCACAGCACTCGAATGGGCGGTTATGTCAATATTCTCTCCGTATATGGAAACTCAATGCCAGAAGTTCCAATGAATGAAGTTGTGTTCCGTTATCTCCACATCAAGGGCATTAATGGCCGTAAGATGTGGTCGACGTGGGATACAATGCATGATTTACTTGAACAAGGGCTCATCGATGTTGATGCGGTACTTACTCATCGAATGTCGATTGATGACTTTGAACAAGCTGTCGATTTGGCAATTGCTGGCAATTGCGGAAAGGTTGTTTTGGACTTTACTTAGCGCCAACCCATTTGTAACGACGGGCTCCTTCATCCAGGCCTTCGTCGCCGATCTCAACCAGAGCAAATTCACTTTCAGGAGTGACAACACTGTCGTCTTGCAAACCTTTGTGGAGGTTTTCATACGTAATGTGGTCGATAGCAACACGCCCTGCAAGGCGTTCAAACAAATGCCAGCGAGAAACGACTTCTCGCCAACGAGGACTAACTTTACCTTCGAACACTTTGGCTTTGGCTCCAGAGCCATAACCGCATAAACCGAACAAAGTATTGTCAAGATTGCTGTTTTCCTCTAAATCTGATTCGAAGGTTGACATCAAGGCAAGGAAGATTGAACCTGTATATTGGTTTCCAATCAAACTGCTTGCACGCTGCCCTTTTTCGATTCTGTTTGCATGGAAATCAAGATATTCAGGAGTCTTTGAAATTGCTCGACGGTAACCATCCATCGCTTTCTCCCAGATCCCAATGATGACGGGGTCATCTGAATTATGCTCCGCTGGCATTGGGCCAAGTTGTTCGGCTATAGATTCCCAAAATTCGGTATCTTGCCGGTCATGCCTGAATATATCTGGGAACATACGCTTTGCTTGGAAAGCATAGGGTAAATGCATGATAATTCGAGACCATTGTTCAGTGAGTCGTTCGTCGTTTTCGAAATTATATCTACCTTGGAGTTCTGCTTTTTTAGCAAAATTGTGGAAGGCTTGCCGAACTGCGTCTTGATAACAGCGGTTGGAAAATTGACCATCGAAAATAGGGTCGTCTCGGTGTACACTGACTTTCTCTTCACCGTGTGCAAAGATGCCGAGCTTGCGTACTGTCGATTCTGGCAAACGACGTATCATACGTTCAATAAGACCTTTTTTCATCGTTTGACCGGTTTCTTGAGCAAGTTGCAAAACATTGCTAATGACCGAACGAATACTTACTTCTCGACGTGGCTTGAAGAAATCATGCACTGGTGTTGTCGAAACACCGATGCAATCTGGAATCTCAAGAAGACGTGGATTTCGACGAACCAATAACGCGCCGCCGCCCGCACCTTGAGTATATTCTCCTGAAGATTCCAAAGCATATTTTGCGTTGTCTGAAAAGATGACAATCCCTGTTCTCTCATCGTGCTCGGTCGAACGAGCAACCCAATCGAGAGTGGTATGTAATGCATCAACTGCACCGATACAAGCAAAAGTCATATCGACGACATCACAATTCCGGAAACAATTTGCGCCAAAGCGTTCTTGATAGCGTTGCGTTAGCATATCGACGATGTATGTGGCCGTAGGTTTAGCTCCGTCAAGAGCGGATTCTGTTCCAAGATACATTCGACCGATTGAATTTGGATCAAGACCGTTTCGGTCAATAATTTGCATGACAGCCATTGCCCCCATCGTCGCAGTATCCTCATGGACATCAGGAATCGCCATGGCTTCAAGACCAAGTCCCTTGTTCAATTTCCCAAAATCAGCACCTCGCAACTCTGCGAAATCCTTCATATCCATATACAAACGAGGAAAATGAATCGCTATATCGTCGATACCCACACAGGCTTGACTCTCTACTCCCATCAAGTGTTGTTCCTTTTGACCCCTATTTGAAACAACTACCCCTTGGCAAGGTGTGAAAGAGCGTTTTCAAGACTTATTCCATTTCGGGGACTTCGGCCATTGCCGGGTCTTGTTTTGCCCACAAAACATCGTCTATTCGAAGAATCGAAATGGCTGCTTCAGTCGCGCCTGCTATGGATTGTCGAGCAATGAGATATGGTTCAAGAATACCGCTTTCTACCATGTTTGCTGGTTTACGCTCTAAGAGGTTTAATCCCAAATGGTGTGAATTTGTACCACCGTTTACTTGTGCTGCGACCAATTGCAACAATGTATCGATTGGGTCCAATCCGGCATTTTCGGCTAAAACCCTTGGAATGACTTCAAGTGCATCAGCAAAGGCTTCTGCACCGAGTTGTTCTCGCCCAGGAATTGATTCAGCGAAACGTCGTAATCGACGTGCTAGAGCAACATGCGTTGCGCCGCCTCCAGCCAATAATCGCTTGTCTTCAAGCATCTGACACGCTACTCCAAGGGCATCAGCAAAACTTCGTTCAACTTCGCCAAGAACTGTTTCTGTACTTCCGCATGCAATGAGTGTGGCACCGCCTTCTTCGGTTTCGACAATCCAATGTGCGACACTGCCCCAAGTCTCATTTTTGCTTGATATAAAAGCACCTAAATCGCCCACTGTTGCTCGTTTCACATCAGACACAAGTGTTGCCCCACATCCGCGCGCTAACAGGTCTAAATCAGAACGGGCAACTCGACGAAAGGCTTGAATTCCTTGT
>JAACDG010000051.1 GCA_009937025.1 Methanobacteriota archaeon | reverse complement strand
CGTTCAACCACTGAACGGTATTCTGGGCTAGCCTCGAGAACTGGTTCGAGCGATTCCAATACTTCCCACACTGCTTGGTGGAATTCGGGTTGATTCGGGTCTCGGGCGACTACGGATTCGTAGATTTCTTTTGTTACACTCATAATAGCACCATTTGTGGCATGTGTTAGCCGTGCCACATAGAGGCCCCTTCTAAGTATTACCATAGAATGTATTACCTAACATGACGGTTTGAAAGGGTTCTCAAATCACGATGTCAAAAAGGACACAATGTGTTGAATCGCTTCAAGCGTTCAAGTCTTCGAACGCCGTTTGAATCAACATCAGCCATGGCGTGAATTGCTTCTTCAATCATTGCATGCTGGTCTTCCTGTATTCCAATCAATGTTCGGAGTGATGTGAGCATCGACCATTCATCTTCGGTAATCACTTCATCATCTAATGCAGCAATGAGTGCGGATTGGTATGTGATCATATCACCTGTATGATGTCCGGAATAATCGAATTCAGTTCCATCGAAAGGATTTGCCTCTTCACCACGAACCACTGACAAGCAGAAAGCTGTGTCGCTCGGATGAACGCCAAGAGCTACAGCAAGAACATGCAAGATACTTGCTTCATCATCGGTGATGATGGAATCTTCCATTGCGCTGCTAAGAGTTCGTAAGTAGAGATAGAGACCACGGGATGGTTCAAGAGGCATGAATGATGCTGAAGTCGCCCATATTAGAAGGTTCTACTCAGTAATACTGTCTCTGGCAAATACGTATCTTTGAAATTGGACGGTGAAAGAGCCAGGGCGTTAGAGTTTTTTTATTAAACAAGGCACTGCGAACCATTTCTCATTGTAATGAAGTGTAATACAAAATGTAATGATATTCGATACATTGATATGCTGGCTAACCTAGCACAGGTTAAGGAGGAATCAGAATGGCAGCACCTAGCAACAATGTTTCATTGAGAATAACCGATGATGAAATTGCTTTACTCGATGCACGAGTTGGAGTAGATGGCGCACGAAGTCGTTCGGATGTTATCCGAATGGCTATTCAACAATTCCTCCAAGGTCAACCTCTACTCCCTGGGATGGATTCAATTCGAATTCCTCTCGGCCATGGAGATAAAATGTTGCTCGGCCAACTTTACGAACTACAGGGGACTACCCCTGAACTCGCTGCCCAAGAAGGGCTTTCACTTTACATAGAACAGGCAATTAAGAGCCGTTCTGAAATGACACAACAACTCGATGAACTCCTAGCTGAAGCAAAGAGTTCAACGATACGACGCGAAGAATACCACGAATGAGTGGGTGAGAGTGCAGGAGGGGATGGAAAATGAATTGGCAAAACGATGTTAGCGAGACTCGGGATGCCACCTTCAACGCCGTACGGAATTTGTCCAAGCCGTATGGATTTGCCGCTTTGCGTCTGCGTGCCCGTCTTGCACGCGCTGGACTACAACAAAACCCAACAAACCTCCCCTCGAAAGACGGGCGGGGGGACTCAGATTCCACTCCAGCTTGCTAAGTTGGTTGGTTCCCACGTGCTCAGGACCCCACATACCTGGGCACAATGATTCACAGCAGTGCGACCGCTGCAAACTAGAAATTCCCCAATCCTTTAGAGGGGTCGACGCTGAACCAACATTATGACAGAGGAGGGGAGCCAGAAAAATGCAGATGTATTTGCTTTTTTAGCCCATGAAAATCCCCGACCTGGACAAATAGAAATGATTCAGGAATCTACCGAAGCACTTCGCAGTGAAGGTTACCATTTAGCAGCAGCACCAACTGGTATTGGAAAGACTGCTGCTGCACTTGCTGCTGCACTTGAGATCACGCAGAATTCAACTCAGCGGAAACATATCTTTTTCTTGACATCTCGACAAAGCCAACATCGAATCGTTGTCGATACTGTTCGTCGAATAAATCAACGACGCAAGGGTAAGACTCCAATCACATTGGTGGATATGATTGGTCAAGCCGGAATGTGTGTACAACCCTTCGCAAAGGAATCCTCATTGGTCTTTTCTATGATGTGCAGTAATGCACGAAAAACAAAATCATGCCGGCCATGGATAACACGTGCCCCCGGGCTGACAAAACGAATTCTTGATAGTCCACTTCATGTTGATGAATTGGTCGAATTGACCAAGATACACCGTGTCGGTGGGGAAATTACACAGACATGCCCTTGGAAAGCAGCCCGGGAAGCAGCAGGAAAGGCTGATGTGTTTGTCGGCGATTACAACCATATTTTCGATGAAGGTGTAAGAAAATCAAGTTTGGAAGCCATGGGAATCGCTCTTGAAGACATCATCGTTGTCGTTGATGAAGCACATAACCTTCCAAACCGTATTCGGATGACGATGGAGAGAGTGATTACACCTACGATTGCTCGAAATGCTACCATCGAATTAGAAGAATACAAAGAAACTCTTACGGCACATTATCTGCAATCGAACTCGGTTGCTGTTGCTGTTGAACTCGATGTTGCCACATGGGCATTTGAAATCATGAAAATCGCTCGGACCAAATTTGCAGATTTATTCCGTCAACTTCATTCAGATTTGCCAAACGATTCGGAAGAATCTCGTGTTGAAGTTCCTCGGTTCTTGGACATTATTCACAGAGCATGCGATGAGTATGAAGGTCTAACCGGACAAAAAACGCTGGCTGATAACCCCGAACTGGCGGATTTGGGCGTTGAGCGAAGCCACCGATTGCCCCGACTGGCTGATGTTCTTCTTCGAGTTGAAGTGGATTTAGATGCCGGTGAAGGTGAGGACGCAATGGAACCAGATGCCCATCGAATGGGACATATTCTCAAATGCATAGAGGCTTTTGGTGAATCCACTGCTCTAAGTTTAGTGTTCAATGCGAAAGGCAGAGAAGGTAAAATCACATCTCATTTACTCGACCCCGGTCTTGTATCCGGCCCTGTGTTCTCCTCCATACATGGTGCAATCCTCATGTCTGGAACCTTGTATCCACCACAAATGTATTCCGATATTCTTGACCTTCCTGCCGCAAAGACCACAAAAACAGCCTATTCTTCACCTTTCGCAGGTGAACGACGACCAGTTCTTGTAGCCAAAGATGTCTCGACCAAATACAGCCAACGCACCCCAGCGATGTGGCAAAAAATACGAGATCACATCCAAGCCCTTATTGATGGAACGCCAGGAAATGTGGCTGTATTTTCCCCCTCCTATCGCATGATGGATGAAATCCTTGGTGAAACTTCTTTCAAAGGCATTCGGAAAGTTATAGAGAGCCGGGACTGGACAAAAAATGATATTGACTCGATTGTCGAAACTCTTCGCAGTGCGAAGGACTCTGGACAACGGATCTTGTTGTGCGGCGTTCATGGAGCGCGCTTGTCTGAAGGTATCGATTACAACGGCGGGATATTGGATGCTGTGGCCTGTGTCGGCATCCCGAATCCGCCGCCATCTGTTTTGTCGGATTCTCTCAAGGCCTATGCTGGTGACCGATTTGGCAAAAATAATGCTTGGCGATACACCGTCACCCAGCCAGCAATCAACGCCGTCTTGCAGGCGATGGGGCGTCCTATACGTTCGGTAGGCGACCGAGCGCTCATTCTACTTCTCGACCAACGCCATACCGACCGCACCTACATCAGTTGTTATCCTACTGACTTGCGAATGAATTCGACCAATGGCCCTCAAACGACTGCAAGCTTTGCTCGGCGCTTCTTTTCTAAAGTTCACACACTTGAAGAAGTGTGAACGAAATACAAACGATGGAGGACGAAGGTTCATGGAGGCCGCACATAACCGAGGAACCATGTCGACATGGGAAACTGTTCATCTGGAAACAGAAAGTACGGCTGAAAGAAGTGAAGAATCGAAGGATGTCAAGACATTGGGACTAGATGCTGTACCCGAACAACTCCATGCTGAGTTTCACGTCGAGGCCGGGCATCTCTCTGAAGTTCAAATGAATCACCAGCGCGTCTTGGTTGCCTCGGGAATGATTCCAGAATCACATCTCTCTGAAATTGAACCAGAACGCCGATTGGCCTGGATGGTCGACCAATTGCATGGCACGGTAAATCCAGATGGACTTACTATCCCTCTTCATGGAGCAGATGATTCAGATATTCAAATTTCAACTTTGAACGATGAGGCACAGCGCCAATTGCGTATTACAGTCAAAGAAACAGGTCATGACGACTTCCTTCGAATTCTTCCTATACCTGCTGAAGCAGGTGACATCCGAGCACATTTCATTAATGGCCGACTTCATTTGCGCTGGTAATTCTTTCAGCGCGGTGGAATCTTCGTAAGTGAAGAGATTTCTTCACCCATTCGTCCCAACGCTTGCTGAGCTGCTGCTTGGTGTTGTTCACCCATTTCATCACGACTGTATCGTGCTTGCTCAAACATATTATCGAGAGCAAGAAGTGATTCTTCAGAAATTTGTGGCATTGCTTGGCGAATAGCCATCTCGAATTCACGAACAGTTTCGAAATCTCGACGAAGGAATCCATGCTCTTGGAAAGTTGCACACAGGCTCTGGTAGCAGGTGAAGATTGCCTCACGTATTCAGTCTCCAGCAGCCAACAATTCTGCTGTGTAAGCAAAGATCTCTTCTGCTTCCTTCAGAAGTTCTGAAGATTGACGACGACGATACAAAACAACTCCAGCAACCGCTAATCCAATGACGAGGAGTGTCAAAACATACGCCCACATCGGCAATTCCGTTGCTTCAGCTTGATATTCATAGTTCGGCGAAATTGCACCACTGTATTCTAAGGCAAATTCATTCAACGATTGGTCAGACAATCGAGGGTCATTGATGAGAATCTCCATAGAAAGTTGGCCCCATGTATCAACATCACCATACGGTGGGTCGGAATTGAAATCAATTGGAGCAATTCCATTTTCATCCGTGAGGCGTTGTAATGGGTCGCTGAGTTGAGTTCCATTTTCATCATAAAGATAGACCGTAACTGAAATTCCGCTTACACCTTGGAGAGTATCCTTAGCCGTAATGACGATATTTCCTCCAATGTCTTCTTGCTTGTTTTCGATGACATCATCCAATGAAACGACAATGTCTGCATTGATTTTAACGAAGATTGGGTGGCTGACACTTGCCATGTTCAGATAGTGTTCATCATGTCGTGGTGTTTCCAAATGCAAGTATTGAGAACCAGCACTCATGAAGGCTGGTGCTGTTGCTGTAAGGGAGAAGTTTCCATTCGACCAATCGATGATGAGGTCTTCAAGACAACGTGCCCCGTCTTTTTGAGCCAAACAATTCGAACCATTACCAAGATACAAGGTCACGTTATCGAATACCTCACCAAGTCCACCAACTTCAGAAATGGAGCCAGTCAGAAGAATTGGAGAGAAGGTTGAATCAGAACGAACAACAACATTGGAAGAAGTTGAATCAATGGTGATGAGCGCATCTGCCCATACTGTTGCAGTACCGGTTGCTTGGGTGCCTAGATGCGCCTCAGTTCCTTCAAAGTAAATGGTAAAGATGTGGTTTCCTCGAGCAAGGTCGGAAGTCGCTGGCACCAATGCAGACCAACTGCCATCTTCTTCGGTAGTCAGGGTTGTGAGTTCAACATCATCCAATCGTAGGCTGAGTTCCTTTCCACTCAATCCATCATTATTGATCGTATCAATGTCAAATAATCGGCCCGAAAGGGTCCAAAGGTTGCCACGTGTGGCGTCTTTTCCATCATCAAAGATGAACGTTACATCAGAGCGATGGGCCAAGAAGAAGGAAGTGTTTCCAGCACCGGAGCGGTAGTAGCCTTGTGCATCGACATTTGCAAACAACGTATGGTTTCCGAAACTGAACGTATCCGGGACATTCCAAGTAAAGGTGAATTCTCCGGTCGAATCCGTAACAACTGTTGCAATGATGAGACCTTCAACTTCCAAGTCAACGGTATGTGCTGCAACCCCAATCAATTGGTTATCGACAACGGTACCAATAATGGTCGTGTTTTGACCGACTGCAACAGGGCTGTCCATCGAAACCGATACGAGAACTTGACTGTAAACGGTCCAAATTCCGGTAGCATTACTTGGCAGATAGAAGGTTGTTCCAGTGAAACGAGTTTCAAGTGAAATAGGGCCGAGTTGTGCATCGGACGGCACTGGATAAACAGCAGTAAAGAGACCAGTTTCATCTGTAGTGACATTGGTCATCCACTGTCCTCCAAGCCAGACTTCGATGGTGAGGTTTTCCAAAGGTGAATCAACCAAATCAAGAAGACGGCCTTGGAGTGTCATGGAAGCTTCTCGGTCAACGGTACCACTTGGAGTCAAGAGAATAATCTTGGTTGGAACACTGACGTTGAAGTTGACTTGTGCACTGCTTGGCAGATAGAAATCAGGATTTGCTGGGTCTCCAACACCAATTGGGTCAACCCAATCTCGTCCACCGAGGTATCGCACCTCGATGAGATGAGCTCCAGCACCCGTATCCTCTGGCAAAGTCCAACCAATGGAATAATTCCCGGATACTGCATCGGTTTCAACACTGGAAACTGGGACACCATCGACTAGAAGGTGCACGATTGCAACAGAGGGAACCCCGTTGATTGACAGTGTTTGATTAATGTCGTCAAGCAATGTTCCTTGAACTGTGAAAGAATCACCAGCGACAAGGGTCGAAGGTGATGCGGATATTACCATATTCGTTTGAGCAAGTACCACGAATTGTGTTGAAGCATTTGAACCAATGAGCCCGGTTGAGCCAGGAGTTCCTGCAAAGGTGACTTGGAGGTCAGTGAAACCAACACTTTGGTTGCTTGGAACTGTAAGAATACCAATTCCAGTTCCATTCGCAAAGGTCGTGAGCGTTGTACTCACATCAGTACCGATGAGGGTAACGACAACTTGTTGCGAGCCAACAGCCGCCATGGTATTGTCTCGAAGCAAAACCTGAATTTCAACATCGTCGCCTCGTTCAGTTCGGTCGTTCAATGACGGTGAACCAAGAGCATCTAATGAGGGCTTAACAAAGACAAGGGTCGTGAAACCTCGACTGTCAAAGGTGGTATTATTTGTCGAGCCGACGTAGTAATTGACGTTTGGAACATACGAGGCCGCTATCGAATTATTACCTGCTTCAAATCCTTCACCAAGAAGAATCGATGCTGCCCAAATACCACCTGCTGTTACTGAACCTCCGGTAACGGTAAAGCCAGTCGGTAGACCGTTAATACTGAACAAGATGTTCGATGGCAAGACACTGCCATCACGTTGTTCAAGCCCACTTCCATTATCGCTGACAACACTTCCAGTTACGTTGAAGGATGTGCCGGCAACAGGATTGGCTGCTATCGGGTCGACAACCATGATTGTGGTTGAACGTATGGTAATTGAGGAAAGATTGACTTGGGTGTTCAACAAATCACTGGAGCCATTAAAAACCAATGAAACCACAACTAAACCAAGTGGATGCGACATTGGAATTAGGTGACTGAAGTTCGAATATCCTTCACCATCGGTTTGAGTACCTGTCAACCATGTTTCATGGAATTGAATGTCGACATCAAATCCAGGCAATGGTGCAAAGAGATTCGATGATTCAAGCAAGCGACCAGTTATGTTGACGGTGTCGCCACGGTTCACCGTAATCGGATTGAGTGGCTGAAGGTTGTCAAATTGACTGACTCCCATCACTAAAATTCCATTTTGCGAAGTTGCTGTGAGGTAGAATGGAGATGAACCTTCATTCACACTCAGAACGAGGATTTTATTTCCACGTTCGGTTCCGTTGCCTGTTGTATCGGTTGGAATACTCATGTTGAAAGTACCATTTGGAGATGTAAGATAAGCAGCAACCAAAGTTTCACCAGGGTTGTTCAACCAGAATGCTGACATTTCCACAGGGGTTGAAAGTGGACGAGATGAATTATCACCGTCGAGAACTTGACCGAGTACATTGAAATTCAATCCAGCAGTCGTCACAGTTGGAATCGAATCGATACGAATTTCACTTGGAACTTGAACGGTCACATTGACGATTGAAGAGTTTCCTGTGCGACGTGAATTGCCTTGACCCAGTCCATCAGTTAAATCGTCATAAACAATCACCAATACGTCATAATAGCCAGGTGCAACACTTGCTGCAGTCCATTGAAGTGATGAATTTCCTTCGGCATCTGAAACGTCAATACCCAGGGAAACATTGGTGTTGCCCCAATCGAAGATGTACTCAACATTGGCACCAGATACGTTGGACCTATCAGCCACATCGGTGATCTTCGTGTTGAAATCAAGGGTCTGATTAACTTCTACAATCATCGAGGCCCGTTCAGATTCAACAACAAATTCGGATTCAATACCGACAAGAGTCGATGGAAGAGTTGGCATTGCGGGTGGAACTGTAGTGTCGACCATTCTGAAAAATGCCCCACCTGGTGGCGCCATGGTGTCGAAATCCATATTCAAAATAAATTCATATGAATCTGAAGGACTTGTCGTTGGAACAGTGAAATTGAGAAGGAAACTTCCGGTTGTATTGTTCAAGAATCCTTGAGCAAGGTCAATTGGCATTCCATCTGGTGTCATCATGATAATAGAGAG
This sequence comes from Methanobacteriota archaeon, assembly GCA_009937025.1. GTDB lineage: Archaea > Thermoplasmatota > Poseidoniia > Poseidoniales > Poseidoniaceae > MGIIa-L1. The sequence continues at coordinate 9,603 of JAACDG010000051.1, read as the reverse complement.
CATTGTGAGGTTATCGCCAAGAACGCTGATGTTTGTGTATTGTGCATCAAAGATATCACCAAATAAGTAGCTTGAATTTCCTAAATGCGTCCAATCTTGTCCAAGACTTAGATTCCATGCTACTTCCGCCGCTACACGGACCATTTCGTTTCCAAGTGATTGCTGGTACAGTTCTGAACCGTTGAAAGAAATCTCAAACAAATAATCGTTGGCAAAGAGAGTAGAATCAATGAGCCAGTTGATGGTCATCGTTTCGGTCGAAGGGTCAACGGTTGTGTTCACCCAATTGCCATTGAAAGTGAAATCAAAGTTGCCTGAGATGAGAAGGTCGGTTGAAATTCCTCGGTGGTCAAATGCTGTGACCAAGACGGTTGCATCTGTGCCTCGCAACTGAGCAGTTGCCTGAACCTCAAACTCAAGGTAACCACGGAAGAGGTATGGTCCACTTGCAGTTACATTCGCATCATCCGTCGCTTCGATGGCATTCGGGAAGAATCGGATTTGAACCTCGATGATTCCCGCCATAACCTGTGCGTCTGCAGTCCGGAGCAAGTGTTGGATGCTGAATGCTCCATTTACGCTTTGATTGAACACCTGAATCCATTCTTGAGAACTACCGTTTTCTCGGATGGAGAAGGAAAGGTTACCTGCCATAGCTACGGGCGATGCTCCGGTTGTAAGGGCGGAGCCATTTACCCAAAGGTCATCATTGATGAGAATAATACTCTTGTTGGCAAGTGGCCCTTCAAGAGTTGCAGTCAAGTTTGGTGCATCACGGACATCGATGGTAATCGAGGTTGTTGAAGGCCTCAAATGGAATTGAGAAGGGGTGATGCCTGTAGCTTGGGTATCTTGCCAGCCGGAAAAACCAAGCGTAGCAGACAAGTTTGTTTTTGTTTCAAGCGGGTCAAGGTCGAGATCGAAACTCCATGTTCCATCAATATTGATGAAACTACTGAGATTAGTAAAACCATTCACTGAAGAAGTAAATGACAACCAAACCGTTGGTGGTATCGGGTCATTCACGCCAATATTTTCAATTTTATTGATCGGTGCATGTTCCAGAGAGAGCGTTCCTTCGATGACGGTCATAGCACCTGCGCCAGCAATTGGGGCATTGATTGCATTTGGAGCAGTGTGGTTGATGACTGAATCTTCTGTCACATTGATGTAGCCATCGAAAATGACACCTGCTTCAGCAACATATCCTGATTGAGTGAGTTTAACCACTACACGATACATTCCAGGTCCATCCAATTCAGGAGGGGTGCCATTGAAACTGAATGTTCCGTTCGAGAGGGTAATACTTGAGCCAATCTCAAAGTTAGGAATTGCAGCTTGGCCAGGAATTTCATTCTCAAGTGCCATAGGAACGAGATACCCGATAACTGGAAGTTCTGCAATGGCAGTCAAGTTTTCTGAGTATCGTAGTTGACCGCTTACATTGAGAGCTACACTTCCATCTCGGTCAAGGGTAAGGGCGGAAATACTTTGATTGACGATTTCGACTTCTTCAGCAGGTGGACAAGCATCGAAGGCAATCCATCCAAGTTCAGTATCACCGTTAGCAGTATTTTGTTGCAATCGAACTTCACCCCAAGACGACATATGAGTTGGATAAACAGCATAGCCATCACCGTTCCAAATACCGCCTGAGAAACCGGTAACCAATCGAGCAGGTAAACCAGCAAGTCGAGCCATGGTCACAAACGCAGTATTGAATTCAGAACATGTACCTTCTTGTGCAGCCTGAATCAGAGTAACACTCAAATCTTCAGAAGACGGAATGCCTGAGCCGTTGTAATTACGCTTGAAGTCTGTCGTTGCATTGCCTTCTGCAAGGAACGTTTGCAAAGCAACTGCGCTGTCATATGCATTGGTTGCACCCGATTCAGTAATGACTGCAGTGGTAACATTGAGCAAGTAGGAATGTGGGTGAGTTGGGTCATTGAAGGTCGTCGGTAAAATCAACTCATAACTGGAGTTCGTGCCTGCTACGGTTGTTGATGCAAGTGTTGCCCAATCAAAGTAATATTCAGGTTGCTGAACATATGCTTCTTGAATCGGCCCAGTGAGAACTTCGATGTTGTGGGTGTCGTTTGAGCGTAGTAATTCACCAGCGATGTCAACATAAAATGACAAGTTAGAGAGTGAAAAGGGTACGGGAAGATTGCCCGCAGTGACAGGGTTTCTGTATGTGATTTGCCAATCGATTGTTTCGTTGGAAAAGGCAAGGTCTGCCAAGTGAGTCAAGTTTGAAGATGGAAGCACCATCAGTTCGTATGGGTGAATCGCTTCAAGGTGAGCATAGGTTGTACCTGTGTAGAAATCATTGGTCGACATACGCCATCTGTGAATCAAATTCGTATCGACATTGCCCGTTGTGTTGTTCGCCCAGAATACGATTTCAGATGAAATCAAATCATCGGTTGGGTCAAACGGGTCAAAAGGCGAACCTACGCATCCAACAACCCAGAACTCCTGTGTACATTCTAATCCATCAATCATTCCACCGCCATCGGTATCAGGGTTGGTCCAATCGGTTCCAGTTTGGTTTTCAACAGCATCTGGAATTCGGTCGCCATCAAAATCAGCAGGCAATAAATCATCGGTTGGGTCGTTTTCTGGGTTTGTTCCGTCAAAGTATTCATTTCGGTCTCCCACGCCTCCAGCATCGGTATCCGCTGTCGCATCGTCGGTAATCCATACGTCGGTCGAACCGTTGAGGATTCCAATCCATGAAAGGTCACAACCGGTGGTTGTTTCAAAATAATTATTCAAACCATCCAAGTCATCGTCCAACAGATTGGTACAGGGTTGATTTGGGTCTGTGTTATCGAATACTTCATCGAAATCGCTCACGCCATCAGCATCGGTGTCTGCAAGAGTCGGATTAGAGAACCATCCGAAGGTACCGAGTAATTCTTGCCAATCGGCAAGACCATCACCGTCTGAATCTGTATAATCATCATCACAATATTTCTGCGTTGTTCCAATCGTTCCAGAAGTTGTAGCCGATGTGTGGCAGAATGAACCGTTTCGATTTGAAACTTGAGTAACGCCGGTTATAGGGCCAGAAGATACGCCCTGAATGGCATTATTCACAGTACCTGCGTAGGAAAAGGGTATCCACGTCCCCGAAGTATTGTACCATCCAACACCTCCACTTGGATTGAAGCCTGAACCGTTAGCGACTTGGAGCCGACTGGTGCCGCTGCTCCAAGAGACAACCGTCGTTTCAAAATTCACAAGCGAGTCGCAAGGGTCAGTTCCGTGAGAGACGTTACGTTCATCGCCATCGTTGATTCCACCGAAATCAGTATCGGCGATATCCCAAGAGGTGCAAGACAGGTTCTCTTCCCAATTTTGAATTCCATCGTTATCTTCATCGCCAGAATCTTCCATTCGAGTTGGGTCGGTTTCTCCGGCATCCAATACGCCGTTGAAGTTGGTATCTTCCTCACCATCATCAAAAGCATCGCCATCGGTATTGTTGTCTCGAGGGTTGCTGGCTTGAGGAGGATTTCCATATGCGCCATTGACTTCGACGCCGTCATCGATTCCATCGCCATCTGTATCAGCGGTTGTAGGGTCGGTCAAGAGAGTCAACGCTTCATACGAGTCGTTGAGGCCATCGCCGTCGGTATCTGCACGTTGTGGGTTTGTGCTGGTGATTCCATCGACTTCAGCTGTAAAGGTAGCACAGCCGCCAGGACCAATTCCAGATACCGGGTCGCACGGAGAAGTCGTTTCAGTAACGATGCCGTCTGGGCCGTTTCGGAAACAAGGGGAAGAACCGCACATGGTTGTCCAAGTAGGATTGACGTATTCCATGAGATTGTTGAGGCCATCGCCATCAGGGTCGCCGTTCGGTCCATCTGCATTGGATGCTGAAGTTGCATTGAGGCCGTTTGCAGCCTCCCAACCATCGTCCATTCCATCGCCATCAGTATCCCAGCCAGCAACGTCTTCATCGGCTATGCCGTCTCCATCGTCATCATTGGAAGAACAATCTGCATCACCATCGTTATCGGGGTCTGCCGAGTCAACCAAGCCATCTTTGTCATCGTCAAAGCCATTAGCACAGATGTTTCCTACAGGGTCTTCATCGCAAAGAATCACATTACCAACACCGTCTGAACCACTGTCGCCACAGCCAGGCCTGTTGTATTGGAGAGCGTTTTCTTCATCCCAGTTGTGGACCGGTACGGTTCCGTTCCACCAGACTCCATTATCAAGAACTCCTGGAGTTGAAGAACTGTCCCAACCTTGAGGCTGTAAGTATGAATATTCCTGTAGATTCGACATCCCATCGCCATCAGGGTCGCCAACAGCACCATCTCCGCCGTTACTCGAGAGTGGGTCAAGGCCGTATTGCCATTCCCATCCATCGGGCAAACCATCGTTGTCGGAATCGGGGTCATTCGGCGCGGTATTCATGAGGTATTCCAAACCGTATGTGAGACCATCTCCATCTTGGTCTGATGCGGCCAAAGCCTCCATTGAAATGTACTGGATTGAGGCAAATGTAGAAAGCAGCATCAAGGCCGCTAATGACACAGATTTGAAGGCGTCGCGGTGCTGAAGAATCTGCCATTGGAAGCGCGGCTCGGAGGGAGAAACAGTCGTGCGCATAGGATTCACGAACGTTGGGCTTGTTTGATGCCTCATAAGGCAAATGGTGCGATGTTCATACAATACTTCATTTTGAAAGGATTATCACGACTGGAGAACCTTAAAAAAATCACCCGCAGTCAAGCGTTTGCTCAAGAGAAACTGAGGAAAATACTCACAGATCTTCGAGTTCGTCCAAAAGTTCCAAGTCATCGTCCTCTTCGACCGTGATTTCTTCAAGGAATTCATCGACTTCCAGACTCGATTCAGACTCTTCTTCAACCCAGTTTTGCTGAACCTCATTCATAACTCCAGCATTTTGCCCACGTCGATAAACTGCAAAGATCAAAACCAGTGCCAACCCGACTCCGAGAGCAAGAGTTTGCGGCTCTGGGCTGATGATTTCATTGAAAAGACATTTGACACCAGAACATTCAGTCGAATATGTAAATGTCTTGGATTGTGTGTAATCGCTGTCATAAGGGACTTCTTCATCCATTGGCGTAACGGTTAGAGTGAATTGAACATTACCCCCATCTTTCGAGTTGGCAGGGGGGGTGATGAGAACCGAGAAATCTTTGCTCGAATAAGCAGGTAGTGAAAGCAAAAGGAAACTTCCTCCAGGCTGGTCAGATGAGGCTCGGATGAGTCCATCCCAACCATTTGGTTCATCTAAAGTAATGACAACATCAAGGGGGATATTATTTTGATTATCGATTTTGAAATTGATATATTCTACCTCGTCAGACTTAAATCGTATAATCTCACTACTTGAATCTGTAATTTCAAGTTGGCCAGGCTGTACGTCATCTCTAACTTCAACTGTTACTGGCAAGTCGAAATAGCGTGCTTCTTCAGAATCAACACCCTCTTCAATTACACGAACAAATATCGTGTGGAATCCTGCCTCAACCTTTGAGGGCAAAGTCAAATCAAGTTTGACATCTACATGCTCATCGGGTTCTAAATAGACAACAACAATGTTTGATTCTGTTCCATTGGAGAGTTCAAATTCCCAGGTCCCATAATTAGGATCGCCATTCGGTTCATCCAAATTTCGGTCAAGGTCTGCTGGATCCATTATTCTCCAAGTAGTCTGGCCAAAAGTCTCACTCGAATCTGTGATTCGCATGTTGTAATACATACTGGAACCGGGAGAGACCGGCCCGATAGTTCCAAGCGTGCCTCCATCTGCATCTGCGATGACTTCAACCATAATCCCAAAGGTTCGGTGGACTGTGAATGCCACCTGAGTGGAAAGTGATGTATCGCTGGCACTCGACACTGTGAATGCGATCAGTCCAATGTCCTGTGCATCTCGTTCGCTTGGCGGGAATACGTCCATCCTCACAGTGAGAATTTGATTCGAACCGATGTCCGGTGTCAAGGAGGAAATGCCTTCTTCACTCAATTCCGCTCCAGTATCATTATTGTAGAACTTGAATTGCCAAGCATCTGGCAAATCGTTAATCCGCAATCGAAACGATTCGGTGACAAAGCCGGCATTAAATACATCAACAAAGAATTCCCCTTTGGCATCTCCTGCATCTACATAATGCGAGAGTGAAGTGTCGTAGGCTTCGGTTCTTGTTGAATCTGCAATTTGAATTTGATGTTCAAAGTCTTCAAAGACAGCAATTCGAGGAGGAGCTAAGATTTCGGTCTCAATCAATCTCAATTCAATGGTTTCGATTGCCACTTCTGTTTCGATGCCATCTATATCTGCATACGCACGTGCTACCACTTCAATGGTACTCGGGGCACCAGTTAAATCTCCATCGACTACATCAAAGGTAAGAATTGGTCTAGAAAAGTCCCCCCCACCATTGAGAATATATCCGTTAGGCTCATCCCATATTGGGTCTGACCAAGAGGAAGGTAATGAAGAGGACAAACCAAATTTAACATCCAATAATGTAGAGGTCGCACCTGTATGTTCAATCAAAAATTCCACACTCGAAGTTTGACCTGGGGCAATAAGAACTTCATTGGGTTGTGATGATGGAAGTGAAAGATATATGTCGTGTTCGACAAATGTAATACCTGAATGTATGAAGCTAAGAGTATGGCCCTGAACGTCACTGATTTCCAGAGTTAGCGGATATTCTCCGGCTGCAATGCCAGAATCATAAGTCCATGTGTAATTTCCAATAAGGCCTTCATTGTCCAATTTGAGGTCGTCATCATCAAAAGATTTGTCAAATACAGAATTTGCACCATTAGGGGTACTCATGATGAGAGCGACTCCTTGGATGTCATCACGACCAAAAGCATCACGTACATCAACGGTGAATTGCATTGTTCGGAATTCTGGAAGGTGATTCGGGGACCATTCTGTGACTTCTGGTTCAAGGAAACTTGTATCGGGACGATGGACACGGACTGAGGAATCGGCTAATGCATTCGCTTTCATTTCCAGTCTCGAGGTCCCAGAGGTGTCTTCAACATCACCAAAAGCCACATTGACCTCACAACTTCCCCCGGTAACACCACCGGTGTTCGCTTCACAGGTTGCTTGTGCATCAATGTTCAATTCAAGACGCTCGCCGTTCTCAACGGTGAATCCGTTTGAAGGAACATCAAAATCAATTGTGGAGGTGACCCAAGGACAACTGCCAGTACCAAGCACATTGCCGGTGCATGGGTCATCTCGTTGTTCTGAAAATGAGGCGATTTCGCTACCTCCCGATTCCAAGGCATAGGTGACATCTGCTGTAGAGCCTTCAGTTCCACGGAATTGTATGAAAACAGTCAATGTAACAAAGTCGGTGTTATCTCGGCCGTATATTAACAAATCAGATATCATTTCATTACTTCGAAATTCAATGCCGCCAAGAGCACTTGCTTCTTGATGAGCTCCCGAAGGTTCTTCGGTAGTAATGGCACCATCACCGCCAATTTCAGTGGTCGTCTCATCGAGATACAAATCATAGGACTGGCAAGAACTGCAATCGCTACCCGAGGGATATACGAGTTGTTCATTTTCGAGAATAACCTCGTCGGTTGAGACGAGTGGAGATGGTGCATTCATCGGCAAAATTGAGCCGATGAGTAAGACTACCAAAAGGACCGGTATAATGCGATTGGCGGAGTTTACATTCAACGAGGACACCCTGTTCACCAATGTGGCCTGTTCCACCGAGTGTTAAACGGTTTTGCATTGATTGTTCATCAAAACCCCCTCTACGAGGGGGATTTAGGATTGGGAGAAGTGGTGCAGGGGGTGGGATACGAACCCACGAACCCATACGGGACCGGATCTTAAGCCCGGCGCCTTTGACCACCTCAGCCACCCCTGCAGACCTCCGAACTATCAACAGGATTTGAAGAAAACCCCTCGGCACATTGCCTTATGGCGAAACAGACCAGCCACCATCGACATTGATGATTTGGCCCGAAAGGTAGGTTGATTCGAGTAAAAAGTGGATTGCTTTGGCCACATCAATTGGCTCGCCTACACGCCCTAACGGCACTTTTTCGACAACCGATGCGAAATGCTCACTTTCCCAATCTGCTGCAAGAATTGCTCCAGGCGCTACACAATTCACTCGGATTTCAGGTGCGAGGTCGCCGGCTAAATTCATCATCAATTGTCGCAAACCCGCTTTACTTGAAGTATACTGAGACAAGCCTTTCCAAGCTCGACCCAATGAGGTGTCAATCATTCCAATAACACAGCCTTGGCCCTCCCTCAAAGGAGACAAAAGACCTTGGGTTAAACGGAAAGGGACTTCAATGTGAAGACGGTTATTTAATCGTAAGTTTTCAAGAGAAACGCTCTCATAGTCCTGCGAACTATAGATTGAGGCATTGTGTATAAGAGCATGTAATCCACCATTCTTTTGGACGATGTGATGGCTCCGAACAGTTTGGATTAAGGCCTCAAGTTCCTCGTCGCTGTTCAGGTCGGCTTGAAGTATTTCAGCCGGTGCTTTGGAAGAATTTTGTTGCTCGAAAACATTGAGTACTTCTTCGGCCTCGGCAATTGAATTACGAACATGAATGAAGACAAACCAACCGTTGTCCATCAACAAGGAAACAGTTGCTGCACCAATGCGTTTTCCACCGCCGGTAATCAATGCAACACGTTGCGCCATGAACAGTTCGAATCCTCCGCCCCTCATCAATGCTCTCAAAAAGACCATGCTGAATATGAAGAGGAGTCCAACTTTGGGGCATGAACCGTGAAAAAAGCCCACAGCACACCTTTTTGATAGGCAATGCGTGGGAGGAAACAAGGGGGAGGAAGAGTGTCGCGCAAACAACTACCGATGGCGAGTAAAACTCCACCTGCTCTTCGTCCCAAACCAAAGCGAGAACGGTTGCCAACTTGGTTTCGAACGACACTCCCTTCTGGAGAACAGCAAGCTCTTTTCAACGCTACAAAAGCAGCGGTAAAAGACAATGCATTGCATACTGTTTGCCAAGAAGCACAATGCCCGAATATCCACGATTGTTGGGCAAGTGGCGATGCTACGTTCATGATTGCTGGTCAAGAATGCACCCGCGGATGCCGCTTTTGTGCCGTTGGCACCATCAAAACGCCTCCACCCCTTGATCAGGATGAACCTCATAATCTCGCTTCGGCTGTTGAATCGATGAATCTTCGACATGTTGTCATTACCGTTGTCAATCGAGATGACCTTCCTGACAGTGGTGCTGAACATTACAAAAAGTGTATCACTGCAGTTCACGAGCGCCAACCGATGGTCAGTCTTGAGTTGCTCTGTTCCGACCTTGCAGGCGACCATAAGGCGCTTGCACACTTGCTTGAAGACAGCCCACTCTCCGTTTTCGCTCATAACGTCGAATGCGTCCCTCGGCTCGACAAAACGGTCCGAGACCATCGTGCCTCTTTTTCACAATCCTTGGAGATTCTGCGACAAGCAAAAATTCTCCGACCTGACATCATCACAAAATCGTCACTGATGGTAGGTGTTGGAGAACGTGATGAAGAAATTGTCGAAGCCTTACACTTGCTTCGAGATG
>JAACDG010000008.1 GCA_009937025.1 Methanobacteriota archaeon | reverse complement strand
CGTCCTTGGACCAATAAAATGCCCAAGCCATTGCTTCCAATGCTCGACATATCCTTGCTTGAACGAGTCGTTGAGGGAGTACCCAATCACTTGATCGATGAAGTCGTAGTTGCCGGTGGCTACAAAGTTGAGATGATTGAAGAATACTTCAAACAAGCCGATGTTGATTTTGATGTTCGTATTGTTCATGAAAACAAACCACTTGGCACTGGAGGCGCATTAGGCAACTGCAATGATGTCGTGAGTGGCAGATTTGCTTGTTTCAATGGCGACATTATTTCTTCGCTTCAAATCGAACCACTGTTGGAACTGCACAAACGCAATGGAGGTGTCGGTAGTCTTGCGCTTTGGGAAGTCGAAGACCCGACACGTTTCGGCATTGTAGGTCTTGATGACGATTCTCGAATCACGCAATTCAAAGAAAAACCCAAGCCTGAAGAAGTCTTTTCTAATTTAATCAATGCTGGTTCCTATATTTTTGAGGACGATATCTTCGATTATATGCCTAAAGGAAAGCATTCTATAGAACGGGAAGTGTTTCCAGGATTAGCTGAAGAGAAATTACTGAATGGCCAAAAATTTGAAGGCTACTTTCTCGATGCAGGAACGCCCAGTGCTTGGTCTGATGCAGTGCATCGTTGTATCGAGGAAAACCGATTCCGCCGAGGAATCGTCAACGGGAGTTCTTGGTATGGTTCTACTGTGAATCAATTTTCTTCAAAAGTAACTGAATCGATGATTGAAGCGGATGTTGAGGTCTCCAACAGCCAAATACACCGATCGACTCTGCTCAAAGGAACGGTCGTCGGAAAAGACTCTGTTATCGAATCGAGCCTCATTGGAGAACATGTGTCGATTGGTTCGAATGTTCATCTTCAAGATGTGGTTGTTGACCACGGTAGTGTTCTTCCAAACAAAACAACTCAGGTCGGCGGCCAATGGCCTCGAACAGAATAATTTGACATCGAATCTACGAAGACCTCAAATGGTTTTCTTGTTTGCCAAAGGTATGAACAAACCATTGGTCGTTGTAAATTTCAAAACTTATGCTTCGGCAAGTGGGGCAACAGCTGAGCGTCTTGCTCTTGCTATGGAGGCTCATACCAACGGTCCTGCTCGAATGGTCGCAGTTGTTTCTGCCTTTGATTTAGAAGCCGTTCGCCGAGTTGCCCCTTCACTTGAAGTATGGTCGCAGCATTTAGACCCGGTCGGGCAAGGCGGTTTTACCGGTTGGCTTGAACCACACACTGCGCTTCACCGTGGAGCACAAGGAACCATCATCAATCACGCTGAACACAAAGTATCGATGGAACATGTTGCGAACTTGAAAAACCAACTGCCAGATGACTTCCCGATGTGCGGATGTGCTGCAGATGTAGAAGAAGCAAAGCATCTTGCAGAAATAGGTCCTACATTCATCGCCGTCGAACCTCCAGAATTGATTGGTGGAGATATTTCGGTGACCACAGCAGACCCTTCGATTGTCAGTGATACCGTTGCAGTAGTCAAAGCAGTCAATCCGAATGTGCGTGTTCTGTGCGGTGCTGGTGTCAAAAGTGGTGCTGATGTCGCAAAAGCAGTCGAACTCGGTGCTGAAGGTGTTTTACTTGCCAGTGGTGTTACCAAAGCGAGTGATGTTGAAGCAGTTCTTGCTGACCTCACCTCAAGTCTTGCTTGAAGATGAATGGTGGACGAGTTCCAGCAATGTTTGTTCTCTATGGGCGAGTTGTAAATCTTCACCGCCTGGACAACGTGTTCGAAAAGAGCACGAATCGCATGACTTCTTTGAACTGGCTAAGGGGAGTAAAGCCAGATTCGAGCCGGCATAGCGATGAATTTCTTGCATGGCTTTGCAATCCGAATCGAGTAATTTGAGACATTGCTTGACCGATTCTTTGGTTGGTTGATATGTTTCGGTGTGCCAAAAACCTCTCCTCCACCCGATTGTATGCAATCTGTAGGATGTTTCACTCTGTGGGAATCCACCTTGATGCTTAGCCCAGAGCACCATTGCATTCGCTTCGATTTCATCACAGACTTTCTTTGGCCCATTTTGCATATCAAATCGCACGAAGTGCCATTTGTTTTGAATCAATACCGCCAAGTCAGGTGAAGCATAGATTCGGTGAGTGCCGATACGAACAGACGATGTTCGGTCCAAAACATACCAACAAGGATATTTCCTCCGTTCAAGTTGGCGAATGAACCTGCATCTCCATAACAATGCAAAACGATGGTTAGCGTATCGTAATAATGCCTCAAAGTATCGTTTCTTGACAGGATGCGACGATTGCTGAATCTGTTTTTGAAGCGAATACTTGAGTTGGTGTTCAAGAAGTCATGGAGACCATTGTTTTTGTTCACGCAGGTCTTCTAACCGTTCAATGAGAATTTCTTTCATCGCTCTTAGCATCAAATCCCAAGGGCGTCTGTTACTCTGAACGTCATTGATACCGTTTGGTGGAGTTGGATGTCCATATCGTAAATACCAAGCACGAGGACATTTCAAAAATAAATCTCTACGTGTCCGACTCCATTCCATCTTGGTTTCCATAGCAGGCCCATCAGCCTCAACGGTTGTCAAAGATTCGGTTAAATTACTCCAAGAGCAATCATCGAAAGAAGGGCATTACCTAGCGCCCAAAGAGCGACAGGGACAATACACCATCCAATGTATCGGGCAAAATATTCTGAACCTAAGTCTCCAAAGAAACCTGAAAATGAACCTCCTAGAGAGGCTACCAAACGCAGTAGAAGGACCACGGTACCGCCAAGGACAAGAATCATAGCGAGTCCGATTATACCAAAGATAATTCCAGAAACACCACTCAGTAATGTTGCTCCTACTCCTTGAGGGAACAGTGCAGGGAATGCAAGCCAGCCAAACCAACCCAACCAAACACCGATCATTGTGTCCTGTTGCATATCTTCAACTCCACGCCAATTTCGGAAATTTTCAGGGAACAGTTTGTGGATGATTCG
>JAACDG010000050.1 GCA_009937025.1 Methanobacteriota archaeon | reverse complement strand
GGTTTGGTGGTATGGGTATCATTATGCTCGGAATGATGATTTTGTCTCGTGTTATTGGGGGTGGAATGGCACTTGCTCGTGCTGAATTGACCGGTCCTTCTCTCTCTCGCCTGCGCCCAAAGTTGAAACAAACCGCATTTGCATTGTGGGGTTTGTATTTGTTCCTCACTTTGATAGAGTTTTTACTCCTCTATCTCACTGGTGCAATGAACTCGTTTGATTCTTTGAACCATGCTCTCACAACGATGCCATCGGGTGGTTTTTCTACTCACGATGCGAGTATCGGATATTACGATTCTTTCCTTGTAGAATCAATTATCATCGTATTTATGTTCCTTGCTGGTGTTAATTTCACCCTCCTCTGGTTTATTCGCGAAGGTGATTTCAAACGTGCTTTTGGTGATGAAGAATTCCGCAATTATTTGACCTATATTTTTGTAGCAGTTTTTGCAATTTTTGCCGCCCTCATCGCATCAGGTTTTACGGTTGAAAGCGCAGTAAGAGATGGAATGTTTCAAGTCGTATCCTTTGCGACGTCGACTGGATATACGTCATCCGACTACATGGATGGTTCATGGCCATTGGTTAGCCATTTGATCCTCTTCATACTGATGGTAGTCGGAGCAAGTGCTGGTTCAACGAGTGGTGGTTTGAAGTTATTACGCGTCAACCTTGCGTTCAAGGTGGCTATGCGAGAACTTGTGCGTATTGCTCAACCTCGTAAAGTCGAACAGATTCGCATGAATGGTGAGGTTGTTGAGCAAAACCAAATTGGCCTTATTGTAGGAATGCTCTTCGTATGGGTGGGTCTCTTTTTCTTCTCGAGTTTGCTTTTGGCAATTTTCATGCCTGCAGAATCCTTTGAAAGTGTGACCATAGTTGTCGCTTCCTCACTTGGGAATACAGGCCCCACTCTCGGTAATTTTGGTCCGAGTGAAACTTGGGAAGGTATGAATTCTGCTGCGCTTATTTTCACTTCAATTTTGATGTGGTTTGGTCGTCTTGAACTTCTTACAGCAGTTATCCTCATTCATCCTCGAACTTGGCGCCGTGAAACTCGGGTCCATTCAGACCGAGCAGCTATTGCTCTCTTCCGTCGCATGATGGAAGAAAAAGAAGAGAAGAAAAAACAGGAATGATTCAAAACAGTTTCATTTGGCCACTTGGAGCACCTGGTTCATCATCGCTATCATCTTTGATTGGTTCAGGCTCTTCTTTTTGAATCTGTATTGGGTCAAATGTCTGCATATTCAGTTGCTCTTCGTATTCCCCTTCATATCGAGCAATGAGTGCTTTTGTCGCTTTTCTAGAAAGCGGTAAGCCAGCGAGAGATGCGTGTTCTTCTCCCGTAAATCCAAATTTGAGGGAGAGGGTGAAATTTTCAGAATCACCAAGTTGTGGTGAATCTTTTAGCATCGCAGAAAGAAGTGGTAGAATTTCTTCTCGAAGAGCCGATTTACTCATTCCTGAATACCCACCCATACGCTTGATAATCGAGGGGCGAGTTCGAGAGAGTTGACGTCGAAGGAAGTTCGGATAGGAGGGGTAAATCCTTCCGGTGAAAGGAACTGTATTTGTTACTGAAGCGGAAAGGCTTGCCAATTGACCACTCCAATACCACGAGCGATGAGCGGTACTCCTAAATTGACCCATGTACATTTTCGAAGCCATCGAAAGACTGTGATTTCCACGTACAATTGATTCAACTTTTGGAAATAAGGAGGCATTATTCCAGTGAACCCAGTTGATCATATCGGGTGGCGTTTTTTCTATAGAACGGCCTATTTTGACTGCTTCGCCAGCATTTCCAATGCGGTATAACTTGTCAAGTCCGGGAAACACACCTTCCGAAGTATCTCGATGACCTGCATGAGCCTGATTTTCGACCATCTCTTTGGTAAGAATTCCAGTCGCAGTAGAAGCGAGTACTTGCAAATCTCGAACCAATGCTCGTAAATCCCCTGGATTATTTTCGACCAGTGCTTCAACTGCAGCGTCATCAAATTCTAACTGCTCTTCCCGTAATACACGGCGTGCAATACGTCGAAGTGCTTCATCACTCGCACGGTCAAATGTAATCGTTTGCAGGTGCTTTGTGAATCTGTCTCGTGTTGAACTCCACGATGAACCTCGACCCCACAGACCCATGATTTCATTGCATGCCAAAATAACGGGTTGACGGGTCTCAGCGAGGAGATTAAGCAATTCGGCTTTTCCTCCTGAATCACCTTTCAATGCGACTTCTTTTCCTTTGCTGTCTTCACCCTGCATTGCATTTTGGATTCGCTCTTGACTCACTGCTCTTAAGCCGCCAGATAGGTGGTCCACTTCATCAAGCAAAACCAAAGTGCGCTGTTTTTTTGCATCGGGATTGTGAAACAATGAACGGTGAGTGGAGCCGTGAGTCGCTACTTTACGAATAGCTGCAGCATTTCTGGCATCAGAGGCATTGAGTTCGATAACATTCCAACCCATGTCTTTGGCAATTGCTCGCGCCACTGATGTTTTCCCAACACCCGGTGGGCCAACCAAGAGCAGTGCTTTCTTACGTGGTGTACCATTTTTCCATTCATCAAGCCAAGCCCGAATCTTTCGCCTCTGGACTTCATTTCCCTCAAGTTGGCGTTCAGAAGTGGGGCGGTGGCGCTCCGTCCAATCGGTTACACCAGCCATAGTTCGTCAATTTTCCGAGGGTTCTTCAACCTTCACTGATGAATCCATCATTTCGTTGAGAATCAAGTGATTTACAATGAGTCGATATGAACCCGGTGTTGTTCTCCAGAATCACGCTCACGAATAGTTACGGTCTGGTCCTCAAGTGATTGATGGTCAACAGTGATACACTTAGGAACTCCAATTTCATCAGCTCGAGCATACCGTCGCCCGATTGAGCCACTGCTGTCATACATTGAAACAATATTCTGCTTTGAGCAGAGCGTTGCATGAATTGATTTAGCGATTTCACCCATTCCATCCTTTTCAAACAATGGGAATACACAGTAATCGACTGGAGCCACATGCTCACTCAAGCGCATTACCGTATATTCTTCACCATCTTTTCCAGTTTCATCATATCCATGATCGAGGATATGCCAAATAATTCTGTCAATTCCAAAGGCAGGTTCAACGACATGAGGGATATACCATTCTCCAGTGATTGTTTCTGTACGCTGGTCTCGTTTGACATGCTCTGCTTCAACGGTGACTTCTTCACCTTCAGGAAGCGATAATGTGTGAGGGAATGATGTTTCAGCAGGCAGATTTTCGACAGCCAATTTGACTGCACCGGCCAATGCTCTAAACGCTGGTCCTGCTTTGGCGCCATCGATAGTCCATCCGTCGGTTTCAATGATTTTTGGCTCCGAAAATTCACGTCGAGCACGCAGCGATTTCCCTGTTGCTTTTTCATGTGATTCGAGGTCATAGCATCCACGATGGGCAATACCGACGCATTCAACCCATCCAAAAGAGCCGTGAATCTCTGCATCCCAACAGTCCGAAGCGTAATGAGCCATTTCATCTGATTCGTGTTGACGGAATCGAAGACGTTGCGAATCGATACCAATCTTTGTCAAGAAGTCAAAAGTTTGCGCCATGAAATATCCAACCGTAGCATGGCGGATGACATTCTGTTCAACAGCCTCTTTGAAACTCATTTGAATTTCACCTTCGCCGTCTGCAAGAAGAGTAATCTTATGTTCGCCCCATGGAGAGAAGTCATGCTTTGCCTCTTCATGTGGGTTGATGAAATATTCCAACTCAGCCATGTTGAATTCTCGTAAGCGAATCATTCCTTGACGAGGGGAAATTTCGTTTCTGTATCCCTTTCCAACTTGAATTGCTCCAAAGGGTAGTCGTTCTCGATTATGTCGATACAAAGCCGGAAATGAAGTGAACATACCCTGTGCGGTCTCAGGTCGAAGGAAACCTGGTCTTCCTGAAGTCCCAGCACCAATGGTTGTGTTAAACATCAAATTCTGTGCTGTGACTTCACTCCATTCCACTGCCTGGCACACTGGGCAAGGCGGTTGAGATTGGTTGAGAAGATTTTGCAATTCAGATTTTGTAAGAGAGTCTGGGTTGGAATGGTGCGGTTCAAGCAATGTATCTGCACGACTTGCTTCTTCACATGCACCGCATACAGTCATGAAGTCGGAAAATTCTCCGACGTGGCCCGATGCTTCGAGAACTGAATAAGGAGTAACGGTCGGACATGAAATCTCGACGATGTTTCCCAGTGAAAGCCAATGATTTAGCCATGCTTGATTCACTTTATTGCGAAGTCGACCTCCGACTGGGCCAAAGTCATACAAGCCTTTAGCCCCACCATAAATTTCGAATGCGGGGAGTAAAATACCTCTACGTTTGAGCATACCTGATAAACGTTCTAAACGGGTCGCATCAGGTTCTGTCATAGCCACACCTAAACACCGGTAGATGAACTGGCCTTTCAACCTCACCGTTCTTCAAGCCGAAAAACAGCCAAGCGTAGCGTTAAGAAGACCGGCCGCTAAAGACAATCCATGGGGCAATCAATGGTGGCCATAACAGAGCCGGATTGTACCGGTTGTGATTTGTGCATTCCGCATTGTCCTTTTGAGGCACTTCTCCCACTCGCAAGTAATCCAGATTCCCGTACACACAAAAAGCGACCAATTGTTGTTGTCGCTTCTCAATGTGTGGGTTGTCTTTCGTGTATTGGCTCGTGCCCTACAGGTGCATTATTCGAAGTCAAAGTTCCCTTTGATGCTTCGCAGTCAACGCTTTTATTGATGCCTCAACCTCCTGAAACCGAGCCTGTAAATCGCTGGAAAAAGGGCGGAATCGGTTGGGCATAAGAGTTTTACAAATCGTGGCCAAAAGCGATACTTTGATTTACTCCTTGCATACGACTGAGGACCACGGGAGCGCCGAAAAAAAATGGCAGATATTCACTACTTAGAGAATCCTTTGGAAACTGAGGAACTCTTGGAGATGTTATGCCCCCCAGTAAGGAATTGGTTTAGAGATAAATTCCCTGATTTCACTGAACCTCAGAAATTAGCAATTCCCGCAATCATCGACCAAGAACATCTTCTGCTCTGTTCACCGACTGGTTCAGGAAAGACTTTGACCGCATTTCTTTCTATTATCGACCAATTGGTCCGTAGAGCATTGGATAATAAATTGGATAAAAGAGTCTATTGCGTTTATATTTCACCAATCAAAGCACTCGCAAATGATATTCAAAGAAACTTAATCGGTCCACTTACTGAAATTTCAGAATCTTATTTGCCAAGCCGTGCACAAGAAATTCGTGTTGGATTAAGAACTGGAGATACTCCACAATCTGAACGTCAAAAGATGCTCCGCAACCCTCCACATATTCTGATTACAACTCCTGAAAGTCTCGCCATTGCCATTACATCTCCGCGATTTCAACCAATCGTGAGTGAAGTCGAATACATGATTGTCGATGAATTGCACTCTCTTGTTCCGAGTAAGCGAGGTGTTCATCTGGCGTTGACTCTTTCCTATTTAGACACTTTACTTACTCGACCAGTGCAACGAATAGGCATCTCAGCAACCATGGAACCACTTGAAACAGTTGCTGAGTATTTGGTTTCAAGTGATGACCGAGAAAGCCGTGGTGATAATACACGAGTTTGCATAGCAAAAATATCAGGTTCCAGAGAACTTGATCTTGACATTCTCATCACAGACCCAAAATTCAGCGACCTTTCTGTTCTCAAAATATTTGAGAAAAACGTTGATGCAATAGCTGATTTAATTTCTGCACATCACACAACATTGGTCTTTGCGAACACTCGTAAAATGACTGAGAATATTGTTCTCAAATTGCGTCCATACCTTGGAGACTTGGTCGCAGGCCACCACGGTTCGATGGATAAGAAAATCCGTTTAGATGTTGAAAAACAACTCAAACACGGACACTTACGTGCAGTCGTCACCTCCTCATCTTTAGAAATGGGAATCGATATTGGTTCAGTCGATTTGGTCTTACAGATTGGAAGCCCGGGCGATATTGCAACAGCATTGCAACGAATTGGTCGAGCAGGGCACCACGTCGGTGGAATACCCCGTGCTCGTTTTTTACCATCAAGTGTTGATGACCTCATTGAACTTGCAGCATTGCAGGCTGCTATTCAAACGGGAGACATGGACCGACTTGATTTCCCAGAAAACTGTCTTGACGTTGTTGCTCAGTTCATGATTGGACTTGTTATTATCAATGAAATGGATATTGATGAAGCCTACGAAGTTATTGTCAACGCATGGTCGTATCGAAATTTCGAGTATGATGATTTCATTGAAGTCCTTGATATGTTGGAAGAAGAACGGCGTGTATGGGTTGACTGGGAAGAAAACATCTATGGGAAGCGTGGCTATTCACGGATGATTTACTACACAAATATTGGAACGATTGCTCCAGATAACTCCTATCTTGTTTTCAATGCAGAAGGCTCGATTCTTGGACAACTTTCAGGTTCCTTTGTTTCGAATTTACGAGGTGGAGACGTCATCCTGCTTGGTGGTTCAACATATAGAGTGACCAATATTCAAGGTACTCGTGTCAATGTTGCTTCGGTTACAGGACATCGCCCAACAGTCCCTTCATGGTCTGGCGAAGCCCGTTCCCGGTCTCGAGAACTATCGAATGCTTTGCTCAGTCTTATTGGGCATTGCATTGTTGCATTACGCCGTGAACAGGATCCACGAATTTTGTTACGGGATGCTTACGGTCTTTCCTCAGATGTTGCAAACGCTATTGCACGGCACTTGGAAGAACATTCCATTGATTCATTCCAAGTTCCTGACCCCAATCGAATTTTGGTCGAGCAAGTCATATCTGGTGGCCATCCAACCTATATGATCACAACATGCCGTGGTCGAGGATTCAACACAGCTCTTGGATATTTCATGGCAGGTCTTGCGGAAACCAACAATATTTCCGTCATCGAATTATCGTTCGATGAAAATGGCCACTTGATTCGAACATCCGAAGCAGTCGACCCAGGGCAAATGTATCAGGCATTTAGAGATAATAACCACACAGAAGTGATTGAACGCTACATTGTCAACACTCAAATTTTTGCAAAGCGTTTCCGTGAAGTTGCAGGTCGTTCGATGATTATTCCAAAGCGAATCGGCGCAGAAGAAATCAGCCCACAGCAATTCCAACAGCGGGCAGATGCCTTACTGAACAAACACCGCACAATCGATGAAAGTCTTCTCATGCGGGAGGCAAAAAATGAAATCATGTTCGGTGATATCGACATGAAGAGTTTACAAGAATTCTTGAATTTGTGCATGACTGGAGACGCCCGAATTGTGCACAACAAAGTAACGGTACCATCGAGGCTTGGTATGTCGTTATTCATGTCAGCCTTTGAAGATTTGATGGCGATGAAGACACGAGCATTCTTGGTGAAAGACATTGACCCTGCAGTCTTACAACGTCTGCTAGGTACTCGAAGTCTGGCCACCGAACTTACCTCTGAACAACTGTCAAAGTTTTATCTTGATAAGGCGCCAATTCCAGAAAATGCAAATCAGTTATTCACCCTCATGTCTCATGGAGGTGGGCTCGATTCCTCGTTCCAAAATCCATTGTATAATGACAAATTGAAGAACATCGAAATGAACTTACTTCGAGACTGGGTTGAAACGCTCTGTCAACAAGGAAAAATTACTAAAATCGACGGCACAGGTGCGCAAGAATTGGATGGAAAATGGTTCAGTTCCTTCATGGCTGAAATTCATGGAACACTAGGATGCCTTTCAGTGAACGGCGGGGGCGATGTCGATGACTTACGTGAACTCCATATTGATGGCCTCTCATACAAGGTGGCAACTGCCTTTGATGGTCGCCTCCCTACTGCCTGGGAAGAAAAACAATTAGGCGATCCACATGAAGCACTGCGGGTTAAAGTCATTGAAATGCTTGGTAGTGAAGGTCCTCAAACTGGAGATGTTCTCAGCAAGCGTCTCCCGTTCCCTCGGAAGATGGTCGACCGGATACTACTGGAACTTGAAACGCGCAATGTACTCTCTGCTGGATTCTATAAACAAACCGATGACGCTGAATATATTCTCAAAATTGACGAGCATCGATTGATTGATGATTCGGAAGATGTTGTTGAATATCGTTGGGTTCAAAATCTTGTTCTCGACAAGACGTTCAAGATTTATGACGATGGATTTGCTGCCTTTGATTCCCACGTCTTATTCCAAAAGCAACAAGAATTATTGTATCGAGTCAATGATTTCCGTTTCAAAGATTGGCAGGATATGCAACTTGATTCTGACATCATCATGGGTCGTCTTTTGCATAATCGAATGGGTTATACAAATAAAGATACAATTCCGATGTTGCTCGGTCTGAAGCCTGAACCTTGGATTGGTCCAATGGAAGAAGAATTACTTCGACGGATACCGATTGGTGAAAATGTAACTCGCCAAGAGATTATGGCAGATTTCCCAAAGGGTGATGAACACCGTGCTTTACAACGTGATATCAAATACGCATTGTCGAATTTGGAACGCCAGATGCTTGTGGTCAAACAATTTGAAGATGTCTCAGGGCGTAGGCGCCGGTTATCGTTATTCCATCGAGTTCATGGCGTCTATGAAACCCTGGATTTCGAAAGTGCACTCGTTGACATCATACGCAGAATGGGGCCTGTCAAAGGAAACACACTCCGTTTCTATGTTTCACGCTCGTTCGAAGATTTGACGATTGCATTGATGAATCTTGAGAAGGAAGGTCGAATTGCAAAGGTGATGGCTTTGGTTCCAGACCCTGAGGCATTTTACTGTATGCCAGAAGAAGTGGAAATACTTCAACGTCCTCGCAGAGAAGACCGGAAAATGCGCATTTTAACTCAATCCGACCCCTATGTCTCGAGGTTTATTTGGGAAGTACGCAGTGTCCTTGACCGTGGTTGGTATCTTCCTGTATTCAAAGGAATTGACCCGATTGGAAAGGTTTTGATGTTCAAGGTAAACGATTATTTGGTCATCAAGGATTTGCATATACCGACAGCATATCTCGATGAATTTTGCTCTGCATTTAAATTGCTTCTTGAAAACCATGCAGACCAATTAGTCGATGTTGCAGTTATGTCGAATTTCAACAGCGAACCTGTTATCAATTTAGATGATAAAACTCGCTTGGCGCTTGAATCAATTGGATTCAAGATGGCTGGAGAGAGAATGATTCGAGGAGGTGTCGTTGACCCTCAACCGAGAGAAATTGCTGAACGTGCACTCTTCTATCAACATCATTTGCATCAAAAAACCCGCTTAGAACACGAGAGTGCTGCAGTCAATAAAGTCAGTGAAATCCGTGATGATTTCGCGTTGCGTGGACGATGTGAATTGTATCGAGTTGATTTGAAGAGTATGGCGAGTGCGAACCGTTTACATCAAGGAGTGAATCTTCGGGGTCATCAAGTTTGGTCGACCTACGAACATTTCCAGAACCTACTTGCTATTCGTGGAGAACCATATGAAGAGGAGCTTTGGGACATCATCGAATTCTTCAGTAGTAATTCGGACCCAAACTTGTTCAAAGAACGACATGCATTGACGCAATCCGAATTTAGGAAACTAATTCAACCACTTATTCGTACCGGGCATATCGTTCAAGATTTCAGAGGCGGTTTCCGAACAGTAAAACTCGTCAAAGATGTCGACCGTGTTGAATTACGGCGAGAATACTTGAGAAATTTAGTCAAGGAATATCCGGTCATAACGCTCAAACAAATCCTTCGATTAGCAGGGACTCCGTTCAAGCCCGAAGAGATAAAGTCAGTTCTCAATTCATTCGAAGAAGATGAAACTTTGGTCAAAGGTTTCCTTATCGAAGATTTGGACCAAGTTTGTTGGGGCCGGAAAAATTTACTTGAAGAGGCGCGAGAAATCCCTCCAATTCGAGACTTTGTACTTCCTCCTAGCGACCCGATTGCACCATATTTTTCCGATATTTTGAAAGAACGATTTGGCTTTGGTTCCGCTTATCTTGTGTTCAAAAACGCAGAGCCTATCGCCGCCTTCAAAGCCAATACTCGTAACAATATTATCGATGTCAAAGACTATGAAGGTTCAGAAAAAGCCTGGCGTATCGTGAAAGAATTTGCTTGGGAACATCAAATGCCCCTCCATACCGAACTGAGAATCGGTGGTAAACGTCTTAAATGAACCATCTACATTAGCATAATTTCTCAAATGGGTACGTAAAAACAACGCACCAATTGATTGATAAGCCAATGAGTTCACCAAAATTCATGAAAGCACAGACGGTGGTTGTCCTCTCGATTTTTCTCTTAAGTATTCTTTCCCCATTTTTCTCAACGGCGGAAGCAGAAAATTCAACAGGTATTGAAATTCTTGATACTGCCGTCAATCCAGAAAATAACCACACCTATCATCTTCTTAGTGCTAGTTCGTGGGAAGATGCTGCAAACGCTGCACGTGGATTGGATGGGTTCCTTACCACCATTGATGATGCTTTAGAAAATCAGTGGATCTTCGATACCTTTGCTTCCTTTGATAACCAATCGCGCCACCTTTGGACTGGCTTGTCAGATGACGATGAAGATGGATATTACAAGTGGCATGATGGAACACCTTTCTATTACAATAATTGGGGCGACAGTCAGCCATCAGAAGGCGGAGATGAAGATTTTGTCCACATCGCCAGCACAAACATGGGCAACATCATGCCCGGCTCTTGGAATGACTTGGAGAATGACCCTCAATACTTCCCAGTCTATGGCGTCGTAGAAGTTGGAGAGGGTGCAGACTTTTCACTCCGATTCGATGGCGAAGAAGACAATGTTGTCATACCTCATTCTGACGCTCTCAATATCTCAGGAAGCATCTCAATTTCTGCTTGGGTATTCCCATACTCTCTTGATGGTATCCAATTCATTACGATGAAAGGCGATTATGGTTGGGGAATGTATCTCAATAACGGTGCAATTGGTTATGCATCGGAATACAGCCTCTCGCAGCATCCACTCTCTAACATGACGGTTGCAGATAACGAATGGGCGCACATTGAAGTCGAGTTGACTGAATCTGTCGGTGGTGAATTCCGTATTAACGGTGCACTTGCAGGAAACATTACTGCTGAAGAATCTCTTATCCCTCAAGGTGATTTTGGTTCGAATGATTGTTTTACTTCTGGCGAATCTTGTGATGAATTATACATCGGTAGTATGGGTGCTGGTTGTGATTGCAATTATTTTGAAGGACTTCTCGACAATATTTCAATCGGAACTATGACTACTAATTCTACTGTTCATTGGTTCTCTAACTGGACTTTCCCTGAGGGTGAGGGTACAACCACCGGGGATACTTTATCCCATTTAGGTGAAATTAACGGTGCTGATTGGGTCATGCCTGATGGGACCATCGTAACCCAAGCTGTCGAATTGGAAAACGACCAAGATTTGACCATTGAATCTGCACAAGCCGGAGACCAGTTGTTGTTCTATGGAGAAATAGATGATATGACAAAGGACATGTATTTTAGCATGTCTTCTTGGGGTGATTTTGGTAAAGAACCGACTACGATAGAGGTTTACATGTCCCATGAAACCATTCCAAGTTCGTGGGAGCATGACGAATATTTCGATGCAGAATACAGTTTTTTGTGGGAAGATTGGAGTTGGCCGGATGCAGGTACTTGGTGGATTGTCATCATACCAACTGAAGATATTGAAGACTTGACATTAACACTGACATGGGTTGTTGCCGACCCTCCTCCAGAATTGGATGAAATGACTGAACTGTTTAACGGAATACCTGTCGCAGGACAAAGTATTGACGTCGGTCGACAAGCCTCTTTTGAAGACCGAGTTTTGTATTATTATGTCAACGTCACAGAACCACTTGCGAGTTTGTCTGTTGAAACATACGGTGGAACAGGAAACATCAATCTCGGTCTTTCATGGGGTACTGTCCCGGACCCTTTTGACATGTTTGACAACTTTCCTTTCGAATCCGAACCCGGTTCAGATAAGGATGAAGAGTCGGAAAGTAGCGCGAAGATCGATTGGAGTAGCCAGCAGGGGAATGGCGAAGTAGCAACGCTGTATGATGTTGAACCTGGTTTGTATTATGCTACGGCATTCACCTATCAGCGTTCTCTCGACTTCACAATAAAATCCAGTTTTGCTTATGCACCTGACAACATCGCTCCAGAGGATGCAATCGAACTTTCACCAGGAATTGCATACGGTCCACTAAGTGGTTACGATGGGCTGCTGCAATATTTCAAAATCGACGTACCAACTGGCACTGAACGTCTTGAAGTTGACCTCGATGAAGGATACGGCGAAGCAACTCTTTTCCTCCAATATTTGGAAGCACCTGACGCAGTAAATTACGACCACCTTTCGGGGAGCCCTGGTGCAGGTGATATGGTTGGATTCAATGACCCAACGCCTGGTATGTGGTATATTTTGGTGTATACTGAGGAGATTTTTGCCAATGTCATGATTACTGCATCGTTTGAAGACCGCTATGTTTGGAGCTACGATGGAACGCCAATTGAACTCTTCAATGGTGAAGAAATTTCAGGAATTGAAGCACCTCAAGGCGAGGAATTGAACTTTTATGTCATCTTAGAAAATCCAGGTGAATACCTTTCTGTTAGCACTTTGGTGGTGAGGGTCAATTAACCATCGAGGGTGAAGGTGAACAGATTTTCTTTGATTGGGATGATATGTTTGATGATGGAGGTGGCGGACCTGGTGGCCGTCAAATGCCGAACGTTGAATTCTCTACCGAAACAATCGTAGAACAATCATATGGAAAAGGAACAGACCAAGAAATCTATATTCAAATGCCAGCAAATGGACGCTTTGATATTACTCTGCTTTCCAAAGAATCGTTTTCGGATGTGACACTTGTTGCAAACTGGGAATATTCAGACTTGCCACCGATTGAACCTGATGAACCAGACGAACCCGTTGTTTTCTCCACTTGTGAGGAACAGGCAACGGCGATCTTGGAGGAAGATGATACCGATGGTGATGGTGTAATCTCACTTCGAGAGTTTGAGGCAATCGATCAAGAAGACATCGTCTTTACAGAGATTGATTTGAACGGTGATGAAGAACTTGAATACCGTGAAATAATGCAAGAAGTGTGTTCATGTGATAATGAGTTGTGGTGGACATTTATGCAATTAGAAACTTCCGACGAAGTGTCTCTTGAACTCTTTTCTACCCAATCCTTCTCAAATAAATATGACTTCAGTTCAATGGACAGTAACAGAGATAAGATTCTCGATGAAGATGAAATTGAAATTGCTTCGTTGATTTGTGAAACGACTTTCGATGCTTTTGATGGCGATAAAGACGGTGTTCCTGATGATGAAGATGCATTCCCTGATAACCCTGATGAAACAAAGGACTCTGATGGTGATGGAGTGGGGGACAACGCCGATATTGCCCCAGGAGTTGCAAATGATATGCTCTATTCTGCCGGTGGTCTCCTCTTTGTCATACTGATTGGAATACTCGTCTTTTTCCTAAGAGGTGGGGGTGGCGGAGATTCTTCTGAAGACTGGAACTCGTCCAGTCAGGCATCAGGTTTCGATGAGCGAATGCTCCAAAAGGAAGACAAAAACCTTCCACCAATCGAATCGTTCAACTCTCCTGCTGAAACTTCACAACAGCAAAATCCATTTGAATCGTATGACTCTAAACCGGTCGAATCTTCACTTTTTGAAGAAGTCAGCGACCTTTTTGATGAACAGGACCTGCAAGCACCACCATCAGCATTGATGGGGATGATTGAACTTAATGGTCAAGAAGTGATTGAATTTCCTGCAGGTAGCGGCGTCAAATGGACACGTTCTGACGCAAGCCAATCGTGGTCGCAACAACGTTAAGCTTTACTTTGAGCCTTGGGCTGAAGTAATCCAAATGGGCGCAAGAGTTTGACGATATGTCGATGTAATTCAGGTAGAATGTCAAACATGGTGAGTGCCATGAGGCACATCGCTCCTAAAGAGACAACACGTGCTGCGTATGCGTGTCCAAATTCAAAGACTGACATTCCGAGATACGACCATTCCGTATAGGTCATGTGCATCCAAATCAATCCCGCATTTCGGAAGAGATTGAGGATATGTATCACTGGAATTGTGAGAAGAAGTGCTCGACATCTACGCTTCCAATCAATATCAAGTACCGAAATAGCACCAATAAAAATTACCATGGATTGGAGGGCAGTGCATGCCAAAACAAAATTTATTCCAATCGCTGTTCCATCACTTAGGAGCAGTTCAGTTTGAAAAGGATATTCACCTACAAACTCTCCCATAAACCAGCGATTGCCCTCCCAAGCACTCCATGCAACTTCACCGTCAAGCGTATTGACGGTTGTCTCCCCAAGAACCACATCGCCTGAACCTGAGAAGCGCAGAAACAAAGCGGCTTGACTCGCGACAAACCAAATGGCCAGAACATTGAGCCAAGGCACGTGAGCGATGAGCAGATACGGTCCACCAGCATAGGCAACAGCACCACGGGCCCAAATTAACGAACGTTGGGTCTTCGGGTCTGACACGCGTTGTTCCCAAAATGCCATTCCAAGCGCCATTGGTAAGGCCGCAATAGAGAATATTGTGAGTACGGGGTCATCATGAGAAAGATATTTCGAAGCATCATTGAAGAAAGTCAATCCAACTAAAATCCAACCAAATTGTGCCAGACGAATTTCGCCTTTTTTCCGTCGATGCCAAGATACTGCAAGGGAAATTAACCCGATAGCGCCAATCAGTGAAGCCACCTCCGCACTGAACAGCATGGTCCAATCCACATGATGATTCCATTTCAAGACTCGTGTTCATTCGACCAAAATCACTTCACCTTCGACCGTTTGGGTTAACCATGCGAGGGTTCGTTGTTCAGTATACTCCCGCTGATTTACCAGCTTCTGCGCCTCAGCATGGAGGAATTGCATTTCTCGACCGAGATGGTGTACTCAACATTGGAAGTCCAGACTACATCAACCACCCAAATGAGTTCCAAACGCTCACCAATGCTCCCAAGGCAGTAGGGATGCTTCGCCGTGCGGGATACAAAATTTGTATTGTTACCAATCAATCTGCCATTGTGCGAGGGCTATGGGATGAACATCGCTTACACCAAATCCATGAACATATGCGTCAAATATTTCTCGAAAAAGACAGTGATGCACATTTTGACATGATTCTTGGTTGCCCCCATCGGCATCGTGATCGCTGCATGTGTCGTAAACCAAGACCAGCGATGCTACGATTTGGTGCAAAAGTACTCCGTGGCTTACAAGAATGCAAGGTTGGTCAATCAATCTTTGAACCAACTGCTGAAGACGGTGAAGTTGATTGGTGGGGAGAGAAGCCAGTTCCACAGAATTCCTTTGATTGCATGGTTGGCGACCGAGGCAGTGATATGGGTGCTGGTTGGGCTCAAGGTGTACGATTATTCCAAGTCGATGATTCCACTGGTATATTTCCAGTTGTTGAAAACATCCTCAATTCTGAACATACAGGTGATGACTTCCATCCAGTTCGGTGATGTCGCATGGGTTGGCTTGGTTTGGACGATACAGACAGCCTCAAAGAGGGCTGTACAACCTATTCACTGCATCTTCTTCTCGAGAGTTTACCTGCATCGGTTACCGTTTCATCACCACGGCTTGTACGTCTTTGGCCTTTTGCTCAACATCGAACACGTGGAAATGCTGCTGTTGCTGTCGAGATACTCACCAAAGATGAAGATGCACTTCTCAAACATCTTGATGCCTATTGGAATGAGCATATCCTTCCATGCAAAGGAGCTCTATCCTCTTCGAAACACGATGCTCGAACACAATACCCTGCTGACCCAGGAATGGTTTGGTTCTCTTCACGCCAACCCAATGAAACATTTTACACGCAAGCAGTTCAAACAGAAGTTCAACTTCAAGATGTTCCTGAAGCAGACCGTTCATGGGGCAGGCAAGGGAGAATTGGAGCAACAGCAGCCATTGCTTGGAGGCAAAACAGAATTACATGGGAAGCAATTGCTTGGCGTCAACCACATCGCCATGGACAAAATGTACGTCAAGTGTGCGACAAAGCACTCGCTTTTGTCGACTCAATGTCTTCGACTTTCTTATCTCGAGACCCACGAAAAGGTACTGGGCTCATTGCTCCACGTGGGCCCTGTCCGGTCCTTTTCGGATTGCGTGCTCGAGATGAGGATACAGCACATGAAGCAGGAAAACATCTCTTGGCTGCGGAAAAAACTGAAGCAGTCATTGGCTGGCGAGTTTTTGCAACAAATCAGGCTACAGATGACCATTTGACGCAATCTCTTCAAGCAACTGTGGCCAATGTAGATATTTTGTCCCGAGGAAATTGTGTTGTTACTACAGAGAGTGGTAAATGGCTCGCATTCGCTGAATCAGGCTCTGTCAAGATACTTGCACAGTGGCTCCAGCCAGGTGATGAGATTGAAGGCTACGGCCTCTCACCTGAATTTGGAATATTGCATCTTGAAAAATTACGTCTTGTTTCAGCACAACCCATTCAACATCGGCCAATGTGTGAAAAGTGTTCGGTTCGGATGAAGTCGATGGGTAAAGGACAAGGCTGTAGATGTCCAAAATGTCGACAACGAACCGACGATGCATGGGTCTCAACTCCACGAGTTCCACCTTTTCCATCATGGGTGCAACCTCAAATGGATGCCCGACGCCATTTGGCTCGACCCCTTGAGTGGGGAGATGCTGCTGATTCATTCTAAAATTGGGAAATCAATAAGGCTTAGATTGGAGTGACCAAGACATGGCAAGTGAAGAATTGACCAAAAACATCGCATATATTGTACTTGTAATTTTATTCCTTGGAATGGCTTGGTTCATCGCAAAGCGTGCCGGAGAAAACCGAAAAGCCATGCTTGAAGATTCAGCACCGAAAATAGCCGGTGAAGATACGCTTGATGGCGGCGCTAAAAATCCAAGCCAATTCGATGAACCCGATGATGAAGCATTAGATGAAATGGCTGAATTACTCGGCGAAGATGATGAAGATTAGTCAAAGAATCCAGTTTCTTCTAATTTCAAATCAAGCGCCTCATTGGGCCGGACAAGGGTTCGAAATGGACCATCCTTAGGCCGTTCAAGTCTCCAGACCTCAAATCCAGCTTTTCGCATTGCTTCTGCTCCACGGGCGACAATCGCATCAGGTGAATTCCCACTCGCATCGATACTTCCCTTGCTTGTCAGAAGTACACATATGCCTTCATCAATACTTTCAGTAAGTCGCTGAACTGCAGCAATTTTATCGCTTGGAATTTTACCTGATTGTTCACACCAATCATCCAAGACAACCAATTCTACACTTGGTAATGAATTTGAGGTTTCGATTAATATATCTATGGCTTGGTCGAAATCTCCTACTAAATTCATTGCATGATAACGCGCTGAATGTGCCAGTGAAAGGTGAGAAAATAATTGACCGAAACGGACGTTATCTGGCATAAAAGGTGAGGCCCAAAGTACTCGGCCACCGCGCTGAATGACATCGGTGGCCATATGTAATCCCAAGGACGTGCCTCCTATACTCCCCTCTACAGCAAGGTGAATATTTTCCCCTCCAATATCAAAGAGCACTCTCCCCATACATTGGGGTAGTCGGAACTTGTCATTGATACTTACCCTTCATTGTAATTATTGAGGAACATTGATGCCCTACCTGCATAACCCAGTGGTATGAGCGACGACCTAATTGTCCGGAAAGGAGAACGTATTCCTCGGCGTCCATTACCAGATTATACTGAAGCAGACTCATTCTCCCATGCCATCAAGCGAGATGGAATTCTTGGTACTCTCTTGCGAGACAGTAATCAATATGGACCACTCACAATGCTTTTTGCTCTTCTCATCATTGCTACAGTCACTGGTGCAATCATCAAGCTCCTCTCAGGCATCTTCTGAGAACTGGCAGTTGAATCTCAGTCGTCAAATTCGTCTTACAAGTCGGGTTTGAACGGTAAACATCAAACCCTTCGTGTGCAGCGAGTTGGACATGGGTGAGGAGTCGGTCAATGTTGAAAGCCGAACATCTTCACAAGATAAGCGATGGACAATCATGGCTGCACTGCTTGGAACCAATACTGCATTTATGCTGTTTCAGGGTATGGAGCAAGAAATCAATCCTACATTGATTCGAGAAATAGCACTTGCAATTATTGCTGCCACTTTACCCTTTCAAGGGATTTATTTTTTGATTTACACATTTTTACTTGAACATAAAGGG
>JAACDG010000007.1 GCA_009937025.1 Methanobacteriota archaeon | reverse complement strand
TACCGTTGTACATACCGGCGATTAATCGGGGGCCCTTGTGAAAGCATACCTTGCAACCTTTGCAAAGTTCCTAATGACATGGAGGAAAATACCTTAGAAGATGAGTAATTATAATTAGGTAATCTACCAACGGCAATCTATCTCGTAGAGGATTTGGAGAGAGCAAGTATGGTAGATGAAGACGAAATATTCTCTTTGGATCTGAAAAACTTTCGTAAAGAACAACAGGAATTAACGAATACGAGAACTCGCGATGCGTTGATTGAAAGTAATGTCAGCGATGAGGACCTAACCGACTTGGTGAACTTTCACGCACTCGATAGGATTTGTAATGATCTGGAAATTTCCCGAGAAGAGTTTTATGATTTTATTACAGAAAAGAAAACCGCTACAATCGCTGCTCATGCAATACGAATTGAAGAGTCAAGACGGGGAACAAAGGCCGAGCAATTTTTGTTTAATGAAATCGATAAAATTACTTCAAAATATGGGATAAATATAGTGTCTCTAGGACCCGCAGAGTTGCGTCCGACTAAAGATGGTAAACTTATGGACAAACAAGAATTCCAAGATTCTGGCAAGAACAAAGATACAGACTGCTTGAAATCAGTAGATGGGCGAATTACTGGCGCGATAGATGGGTATATTTTCGCCAAAATTGTTCATGGATTTGAAGGAGGAACAGGAGGCCACCAGGATAATGTATTCAGGGAATCGAGTGAATTTGCAGAATGGATTAAAGATTTTGGAGAACCTGACAAAATTTACGTTTTATTGGTAGATACCGATTTACATGATTTATTCAAAGCCATTCATGACAAATATAGTTCAGACAATTTGTGGATTGTAGATCACGTGGACTTGCAAAGGAAACTCATCGAGTCTGTTTCTTGAGTTGTCAAAAATTGGATAAGTGAATTCCATATGTTCATGTGAGGTCTTCTTTACACCCTCGTGCACGCAAGCATTCCATTCTCAAGGGGTCGCAGTGGGCCCTTCACATCGCTAGCGTTTGTTTGTACAAATGAATTTTTAAATTGAAAACATAAAACAATCATTCAACATATATTCCCGAATCTACTTTGGCATTGAGAATCCAGCCAAACTTCTGAGCAGTCTCCTCCATTCTACGTTGTAATCCTTTTTCTTTGGAATTTTTGTAAAATACAGTCACCTGTAGTTCCCAATCTTCTCCTGATGAAGTTGTGCCATGAATCCATATGCCACTATCTGACCCCCCACCTGCGTTTTCTGGATCGCTCACTTGAATAAGTTTCATTTGCACTCTTTTAACTTCTGATACTTTGTACTCGAACGACTGGTCTACTATTCCAAAGATACTGGAACTGAGATGTAAGACGTCTCGTCCTGTGTCGATATCAATTATGTATGTTCGCAACAAACCACGTTGAGCTATGAAAAAAAAGTATGGTAAAAACAGGTACATAGGGATTACACAAAGCGAGGCGACAATTTCCTTCCTAGTTGCTTCTGCATAGAACATGAATGGCATAACAACCATGAAAATGAAAATAGGAACAATAAACGCAGAAAAAAAGACTCGTTCCAACAAAGAATAACCTCCTCTTTCTCGGTAATTCATCGGGGCTAATTCCTCTTGCGCAAATTCACCTAACGGTAACTAATTCTTAATTTCGCCCCCGGCATCATCTTTTATCTATTGGTTAAAACGGCGCATTCGAATACCCTTACATTTTATTTTTCGATACAAAGGGTTAGCATTGGGCCGATACAAACGCTAGGTTCGAGGTTAAGTGTATACGAGGAGGGCCCTAGTGAGCGACGGTCTTTTCATAACCCTCTGAATGACAATTATTCAGTGTACATTTGTATTTCTTCAACCTAATATTTTCCTTAGGTATAGATGAAAAGATGCTCAATCATCGGTTGGATACAATGCAGGATATACGAAGTTTGGATTCTTATCTTCTTCCATCTGAACAACGTATACTCCCGAGACCATTTCGGAAATGAACAGGTAACCTCGAGGGTCATACTGTAATCCCCAGTCAAACGGAATCATACACGATGCCCAACAATCAGCCATATCATATCCAAGGGTTTCCTTTGGGTCTTCCATCCATGTTGGACCAGAAGGTAAGAAGTAGCCCATGGTTTTTGTTTCGGACAATTGTACGATTGCAGGATAGCCAATTTCAGGAGCTGGAACCCCGCCAACCCATTCGATGTCTTGCCAGATGTCGCTGTGGTCGGTCACCCAGTTTCCTGCGTGATAATGCGTCCAGTACACGTGTCCATTGGTTCCAGTATCACCGTTGTGTGGGCTGTAGATGTATCCACCTGGGATGTAATGGTGAGGGTGCTCGGTTCCATCGGGAAGAATGCTTGAACCTGGAAGTTTCCACTTGCTGAGCAAGAACGGCTTTGCTGGGTCAGTTGTATCGATAGTCCAAATATATCCGGTGTGGTTTGTGTTGGTACCGTATTCAGGAGCAATCATGGTGAGGTGGCGCCAGTTGATGCCAAATTCAGCGTCGTTTGGACCGGTTCCACATTCAGCATCCCAAGTTTGCATTGGGTCGGTATCTTTTGCACCGTTGCACAACAAATGGTCGTAAGGAACTGCGTAGTGAATCCATCCATTGCCGTTGAGAGCACCGCTGCTTCCACCCCATTCTTCAGATGACATGTTAGCATGTCCACCGCCGTCTGGGCCATACCATCCATCGTTTGCACTCGGACATCCAAGCCATCGGCCGACTTCATTGTCTTGAGGCCAAGAGACACCTTCTGGGTCAGGGACTTCAGGAGGGTTTGAGACATCGACAATTCGCAGTCCAGCATCCCAATAGGAGATGTAGAGGAGTTTCTGCCCGGTGATTGGATGGATGTGGAATACGTTATCGTGATTAAAAAGTGAACCTCCGCAAGTGGTTTCTGGTTCAGGAGAGTATCCACCCCAGCGAAGGATTTGGCGGCTGTCATTTTGCTGTTCATCGGTTGACATAGGGTTCCAAGATTCAAATCCAAGAGGGACATAGAAAATTTGAGTTCCTTTGTAGAATGTCCCTGAATCGCCTTCAACCATTTCTGGGTAAGGGTCAGCACCGTAAAGGAATAAATGGCAATCTTCAGCAGCCCACAATGGGTTGGCTGGCTCCCAGTCGCAGTCAACATGCAAATCTTGATTGTGGGAACCTGCAGGTGGATTGTTCCACTCTGCAACCTTGATTGGCTCATTCTTGTTGACAACAGAAATGACGTCCAATCGGTTTGCACCACTGTTCGCATCATCATCTTGAGGAATCGGATCGAGATCGCTGTTGGTTAATTCGTGGTTAACGAGCACCCAGTTGTTGTCAGGGGTCACCTTAATGTCAATCATACGCCCAATTTCTGCATAATACGTTGAGAGCAAGGTGATGTTGTTTGGCTTGGAAATGTCCAAGATTTCAAATTGATTGTATGAAGAAACGTACGCATAGCAGCCACCGGTTCCGTCAGGATTTTTGACACAATCTTCCATGAAATTACCTTCCTTGGACATCTCTGAAGAGTCACCTGGTGTTGGTCCGACGTTCTTGTATTCAGGATAGCACGGTCGGCCTGCGACGTTGTCAAGTTCGGCAGGTGGAGCAACATTCCCGTCACAGTTGAGGTTGTGATAGTCAATCAGTTGCATATTATCAGTCTGCAAACGATGCGCCAACAAATCTGTGTGGCTGTGTTGTTCGTCTTCAATCTCGACGACAGGGTCGACCCACACCGATTCTCCATCATCGGCAGATGAGGCTTCATCGTCACTCAGCATGACGATGTAGGCGCCAATAGAGAGGAAACTGATGCAAACTAATCCAACCATTGCATAGACGAGTATCTGGTCTGCAGCATGAGAATCTCTAGTCAAGCGTTGCTTAAGCATGAAGTTCGCTAAAGCCAGTCATATTTGAACTAATGGAGTAATCGTGTTTTGCGATTATTTATTTACATGAGCCCATCGTTTAGGATTATGGAAACGAGAGTTCGTCTTTTTGTTTTGGCCGTATTGTTCTCCCTCATCTCGAGTCCGATGATTTTGCCTGCACAGGGCCACACGGCAAGTTCGTTCACTGTTCTGGTTCAAGAAAACGGTTTTTCTCAAACAAGCCCTGAAATTATTCAGAACGATTCCATCGTTTGGCATAACATCGACAATGATTCGAATCTAACGCATCGCTTGGTATATGACCATGACGGTGATGGTTTGTATAACGGAACTTTTGATTGGGATTCGGGCGAATTGCAAGCGTATTGTGAACGTGATGGAAATAACACCAAAATAGATTCAAATTGTTCATCCAGTTTCATGGTAATTTTTGACATGAATTGGACGGTTGGCAATTACTCTTACCAAGACATTCGCTCAGACAATACCACAGTAAACGCAACTATACGGCTACTTGCAGATACGGGCGAACACGTGGAACCAAATTCACCTGCAATTGGCAGTCAATTCGGCGTGAATAATGATGAAGATGTCGAAAACAACGAGGCAACCGAAGATTCTGGATTGACACCAGAAACAATGCTGCTCTATGTCGGTATATTCACTGGGATTTCGTCAGTAGCATTGCTTGGATTACTGATCTTCAGAAGGGCTGAAAGAGAAGACTTTGAGCACGGTCAAAACGAAGCTGAATAATTCAGGGCTTGTTTGATTAGGCCTCTGATTGGTATAAAACGAATCAGTGGGTCATATTCATGCGTACTCACTGAAACGACCTATACAGAGTATTAAGGGCCGTAGTATTCAATGATTGTAATATCACTGACTTGAAAGAAGATGAACATGATGAACATAAACACTCCAATGAACTTATGATATTTTCTAGAATCTGAAACAGCAGCTCCTACTGCGCAACAACCGACTATAAACGGCATTATTGTGAGTTGAGAGAATATTGGTTTATCAAACAAAGAATGATTTACAACTGCTGAAGTGAATAATGAGAAGGCAACCATGTAGAAAAAGGCCTGGTGGACAGAGTAATAGTGCTTCTCTAAATCAATAATTCCTTCTTCTGTTGCCTTAGGTAAGACGAGTGTTGTGAAGAAATAGATTGATGCTAAATTCGTTACTAAGAACCAATATTGGTAATAATGCCAGTCATTGAGGTCTATCGACAGTTGCCACAATCCCCACCAAGCGTAAACCGACCACATAAATACGGTAATCACCCAAAGAGAATTCAACCAATACGTTTGACTCTCTCTCTTATTTCATACAAATCAGTTGCTGCACGCATAATATGTGAGAGTGCTAAACCTAGAATCAGTGAACAGAAAATTGTGACAAACTCAAAAGGTGACATTTGCATATATATCGTCTCTCAACCGAACATGACGATTTATAGTTCAATGCCTCTCGATTCGAAACATGAGCGAATTATACTTGCCGTTAAGCGAAACCATTGAGAAATTTTCTGAACCGTTTGAATTAACGCCAAACGATGGGCAAAGACTCTCGAAGTGCTTTCAATTCCTCGCCAGTATACACTGGCTTTCCATCTTGCTTTAGGGTACTCATAATCAGCCACAAAACACCATTCCAAGCGTTGGAACGTCCAAAGATTTCGACATAACCACATGCAGCAGCTTCGAGTAATTTACCTTCATCAGTTTGCTCGCTAAACAATGCACGAACAAGATTCTTGGCATCGAATTCGTATCCTTTTGGACGCCATTCCATCATGAGAATCAAACCTTGAACGGTGCGAGATTAAGTCGATCTACCAGGTGTTCAATTTCCACATCTGCAACGGCTTTCATTCTCTCTCGTAGAGTTTCAATTTCTCCATTCATCATCGATATTTTATGTGCACGTACCACATCTGTTAGCAGTTCATTGACACTTTTGTGCCCATTCATTGTTCGCATCGTGTTGAGTTGCCTTCGTACTTCGTAACTCACACTGACCGAGGTCATCCCTTCACCTGTCATAACTATCCCGAACCTGCTCTGTTCTATAGCATACTTAACCTGTGCGAAGAGATGATGCAGTGACACACCGGTTTCAAGAGCAAAAGAGAGTCTTCAAAATGAAAATTCAGCGGTTTTTTCGTTCAAGTAACAATCTTGGATTTTCACTGACGCCAAATTCGCGACGCATTTCAATGACTCGTTGATGAAATTCTTTTGACAAAGTCCAGTATTCCAAAGAACCAGCACCAGCCCCCGAATTCGTTGGCTTGTTGAGCAACACGGTCGGCGCCCCACTCCAAGGTGCTTCGGCTACTTTCACTAACCGGCGTACTGTCGTTTTGAACAATTTATTTGGCATTTTGCGATTGACTTCGTCGCAGACGTGCCGACTGAGTTTTGAACGAGCATCGACCATGGTCATGGCAATTCCAAAGATTTTCAAGTTTCGGTTTATTCGTCGCTGAATCATTTTTATCGAATTCATCAACATACTGAAGCCTTCCAATGCATAGTATTCCGCTTGAACAGGTACCATCACCCAGTTAGCAGCACACATGGCATTGATAGAAAGTAATCCCAATGAAGGTGGTGTATCAATAATGATGTAATCGAAGTTATCGATAATCGGGAGTAAGGCCTCTCTTAGGCGAGTTTCTCTTCCAATTTTGTGGCTGAGTTCAATTTCAGCACCCGAGAGGTGAATGTCGCTGGGCAACAGCCACAGATGGCCAACAGAGAGATTATCTGGCGCTTTTTTGTTGTTATTCCGAAGACTCCATGCGTCGCGCATTGATTGAGTAAGTTCCTCAGGACCGATGAGGTATTCTTCCATGAGAGGCAAATCTTCGCCAGAATCATTTGCCAGTAAATCGTATGCTGTTTTTTTGATATTCTTTTTCTCAACACCAAATGATGTAGCACAGTTTCCTTGAGGGTCAAGGTCAATAAGCAGCACTTTTGCCTTCGGAAGACCTTGTCTCGAAGAGCCTTTGGCGAGTGCCGCTGCCATATTTACAGCCGTTGTTGTTTTCGCGCAACCACCTTTCTGATTTGCAACTGCAACGACCATTTTGTATGGATTCAACTTAGCACCTCCTCGGACAAATTGAATGAGAACGGTCTTCCCCTTTCAATGCAGGCCCTAGCCTGTTGAACTTCAAGCAGGTTGAATCACAGGAACAGGTACTTCGGAAAGGATCTTCCGAACAATATGCATGCCGGTAATACCTCGAATCTTCGCTTCAGGTTTCATGTTGATACGATGGGAGATAATTTGCAAAGCAATACCCTTGACATCGTCAGGGATGACATAGTTCCGTCCAGCAATAGCGGCTGCGGCACGGCCTGTCTTAAACAACGATTGTGATGCACGTGGAGATGCACCGTTGGTAACACGGTGGTCTTCTCGAGTGCGTTGAACGATTTCAACAATGTAGGAAAGAATCGCTGGGTCAACGTGAACAGTTTCCAATGCTTTTTGCATGGCAACGACTTTCTTTGGAGATGTGATTTGTTCGACATCGTGTCCATCCTTTCCACGAAGTTTACGACGTGCGAGGATTGCCTTTTCTTGAGGTCGGTCCGGATAACCCATGCTCATCTTCATCAAGAAACGGTCCATTTGTGCTTCAGGGAGAGGATATGTTCCTTCTTGTTCAATTGGGTTTTGAGTTGCCAATACGACGAAGGGAGCAGGAAGTTTGTGCGTTATTCCTTCGATAGTCACTTGCTTTTCTTCCATTGCTTCAAGCAAAGCAGCTTGCGTCTTCGGCGGTGCACGGTTAATTTCGTCTGCCAAAAGAATATTGGAAAACAATGGACCAGCACGAAGTTTGAATTCACCAGATTTTTGGTCATACATGTAGGTCCCCATGATGTCAGAAGGCAGCAAATCAGGAGTGAATTGAACTCGCTTAAATTTACATCCTAATGCACGAGCAAAGGTATTTGCAAGCAAAGTTTTAGCCAAACCAGGGAAATCTTCCAGCAACATGTTACCGTTTGACAAAATACCAACAGTAACTCGTCGGAGATTTTGAGGCTTACCGATAATGACCTTGCCAACTTCGTTCATCAAACTGTTCGAAATGGCCGATACAGTCCCTATCAAATCTTGAGCAGCAGGGTTTTGACCCATTGCCGGTGTTCCAGTAAATCCTGCTTCCATGCGTGTGACCTCCGAGGATAGTTTAACAACCCAGCCTATCCATATATGAATGTGAGGTGTGGTTATGTCATACAAAAATGAGGGACTGATGGATTTATCTAAGCCATACTATGGTTTCCATCCGAAACCATATCCAAATTCTTGAAGGATTTCTTGATGAATTTTAATGATCTCAATGAAGGCATCCTTTTCTGATTCACTCAAGGAAACATTTCTCATGTTCTTTGAATCCCCTTCGAGCACATTGCCATAGAAGATTTCATCTTCGATAATGTTGCTTCTTGAGAATCGAATATTCACTTGGATCGGTACTTGTTCTCCTTCATGAGCGACTGTTTCACCATCGGTACCAATCGAGAGAATCTTTCCGAGTACACGCCCAGTTCCATCACTTCTCAGTAGCTCTTGCCCAACTCGAATTTGGCCTTTTAGAACTTGAACTCCAAAGACAGCGGGTTTGTCTTTAAACGACATATTGAGGTATCGGATTTGCGCTGGGCGAAATAGAATTCCTGATTCAGAGTTTGCTGCTGCTTCCCGTATTTCTTCAACTCGTTCATCAATTTGGTCCATAATCTGGTAGAGAATATCTCCTTGAATGTAATTGAAATCAACCGATTTCTTTGATTTTTCAGCCTCTTTTATTTCTTGTTCAACCTGCACGTTTCCTTTGACTGCTAAGGCGATAAGGAATTTATGTTCATCATTACCTGTAGCAAGGATTTCACGCACATCACGTTTGTTGACGGGTCCAACTTCAGCATGACTGATTGGAATCTTTCGTTTCTTCAATTCATACAGCACAGCTTCAAGACCGCCAAAGGTTCTCGCTTTCACAACAGCGCCTTCACGAACTTCTCGTGCTGTTTGACAGCCCTGAGAAAAGCCCTCGCCCTGTGCGCTTGAGTTGGTATGGAGCGTAGAAAATTCTTTTCGAGAAAGAACTTCACTGCAGATGCTGCACATAATGGGTGCTTCGTCTCGAATTCTTTTGTTTTCAAGTTTCATCTCCTTGAAGATTGGCTCCAAGTCCTCTTCAGGTTTCGGGAAGAATATTTTGCTGCCAATATGGATTTCTTTCATTCTTGGGATGACCAGTTTCAACCCCGATGCTGCAGAAGCAGATTGAATGTTTTCCCATCGTTTACCTGCATCTCTCATCTCCGCCATACCCATTGGTTTGCGAATAGAACGAATGCGTACACTTGTGGATTCATCGGCATGACTTGAATCAGCGATCGGTCCATCATTTGTGTTGTATGCGACACTGTCTCCGACTCGAATGGTACCTTTTGTGAGAATAATATCGATGGTTTTCCCAACTCCGATTTCTTCTCGTGATTCCAACACATAACCCTCAGCCATATCTTCACTGTGGATGATAAGGTCTTCACGAGCAAATTTTTCAGCCATGGCAAGAATCACAAAAAGCAAATCTTGCAGCCCTTCACCTTCTTTGGCACTCATTGGTACGAAGAGACGATCGTTCTTGATGTCGAAGGTTTTGATACCATCCCAATATTTGGCGAGATTGAATTTTGAATGTGAAGCAACTTGCCCGAGGAGTTTGTAATAAAAATCATCAGCCATTTTCTGAACATCTTTTGACTGTTCATTCCACGATTGCCACGAGGAACGTCCTCGTTTCGATTCCCATTGATGGATTCTGTCAACTTTATTTCCAACAATGATGAAGGGAATATCGTTTTGTTCCAATATTTCGATACTTTGAATGGTTTGGGGTTTGAACCCTTCAACGATATCAACGATAAGAATTGCAATATCTGCAACACTTCCACTTCGATTTCGAATTGAACCAAAGGATTCGTGCCCTGGCGTGTCAAGGAAAATGATTCCGGGGCTTTCGAACTTGGGTTTTTCTTTGAAAGGCATGGTTTGAATCGCTTTCACAAGTAATTCAGAGGGTACATTGGTCACGCCAAGTTCCTGTGTAATTCCGCCTGCTTCACGGTTCATCACATTGGTTTTGTTTCCACCAATTGAACGGAGCAAATCGAGCAAACTTGTTTTTCCATGGTCGACGTGTCCTGTAACAGCGACGATTGGTTGACGAAGAGTTTCTTCGACAGCCTCTGCCTCATCGTTCACTTCATCAGACATGCGAATCAACTACTGTATGACTCAGTTATTCATAAACCCATGATGTGATGGTTTGTTCCCAATCCATCAAACCTTCAGGGAACCAGAGTCCAAGTTCGAACTCGGCGGTTTCAGCTGCATCCGAGCCGTGAATCATGTTGTATCCCATATCCATTCCGAAGTCGCCACGGATTGTTCCGGGGGCTGCTTCACGGCCGTCTGTTGCACCAATAAGAGTACGAGCGACACTGATTGCATCTTTTCCAGACCATGCCATACAGACAACAGGACCCGAGGTTACGAAATTGATGAGTCCAGGATAGAACGGGCGTTCAGCGTGAACTGCATAGTGAGTTTCAGCGGTTTCTCTACTTGGAACAACCGATTTCAGTCCAACTAACTTGAGACCTTTTCGTTCAAAACGTCCAATAATTTCTCCAATCAATCCACGTTGCACGCCATCAGGCTTGACCATTACATAGGTAGTATCCATGTTGTTCACCGATTCAGCCCACTTGACTCCCCTTTATGAGCCATACGGAATAAATGCAACAGCGGTTGCACTCTCTTCTTGTAGAAATGAAGCGATAGCAGAGGATAAATCCGAGGTTCAATCGCCCTTAACAAAGTGGCGAGTCCACTTCACACGGCGAGAGTTTCTCTTGAGTTTCACCATGTTCTTGCGAGCTTTTGAGTTCTTGAACCACAAGACACTACCGTCTCGTCGAACGAACATCATACCTGTTCCAGGTTCAATCTCTTCTCCAGAAAAGTTGCAAATACGTCGTTCAGGCATGTTCATCACCGTGCATTCAATTTACGGGCTTCTCGGCCAGTATCCTTGAGCATCAAAATATCGCCTACTCGAATAGGACCCAAGACGTTTCGAGAGATAATTCGTCCAACGTCACGAGGGTTTGGGGCATCGTTTACACGAACCTTGACTTGAGTTGCTTCGCCTGTCATACCGGTTCGACCGACAATTTCGACGACTTCAGCAGGCCATCCACCAAGTTCTTCGCTCATCTTTGTCATCTCCAATATTCAAATCAAGCTTTGAGGCCGTTAATGGCTTCAACAACTTTGCTAAAACTTTCTTGAGCGCCTTTGGTGATTTCCATCACAGCAATGGACGCTGCTTTCACACCGACTGGAAGACCAGCGGCTTGAGCGAGGTGTTCTTGGGAAGGAACATATCCGAAGGGGATATTTTTCTCAGCACAGATAAGAGGGACGTGAGCAAGAAGTTCAGGAGGGTTGACATCTTCTGCAAGGATAATGAATTGAGCAGTTCCACGTTCTGCGGTCTTGGTCACTTCATTACTACCTTTCTTGATACGGCCGTTGGAATTGGCT
The DNA here is from genome assembly GCA_009937025.1 of Methanobacteriota archaeon. Taxonomy (GTDB): domain Archaea; phylum Thermoplasmatota; class Poseidoniia; order Poseidoniales; family Poseidoniaceae; genus MGIIa-L1. The sequence goes on along the minus strand of JAACDG010000007.1, from coordinate 99 downwards.
TGTAGCATATCATAGATTTGGTTCGATACTTCTTCAGGGGTTTCAAATTGCACGTGTACAGTCACTGGAATCACTCTGTCCTCATGTTAAGGGCGTTCC
>JAACDG010000049.1 GCA_009937025.1 Methanobacteriota archaeon | reverse complement strand
TCCAAGCAAGCAGTTTTTCCGTTGACCCATCGCTTGACCCATCGTCAATGGCGATGATTTCCAACGGCCTGTAGGTTTGAGCGATGAGCGATTCTAAACATCCATCTACCCAATCGACACCATCGCGGACACATACCGTGACACTCACCATTGGTTGCTCGTCCATCATGCCACCTCAAAAAGAGAAAGGAGGTATCTGCATCGTTGTTTTACATCTAAAGTGGTATATTGCACAACAACCCCCTTTTTGGGTTGACCATACAAAACCAATGTTCCTATTGGCGCTAAACAATGAATCACGAGAGGAGCCAAGTCTTCTTCACCTTCAACTTCCAAAACAAGAGTTTCTTCAGCAAGTAATGCATTGGTTATCGCTTGGTTAAGGGACGGAGTCAGGTAGCCAGCAGGGTTCTTTGCATGCAGGTGGTGATGGAAATGTTCAACATTTACTTTGAGATGTTCCTCAAGTTGTGCCCGTTTGGTTTGTCCATCAATAAGTGCAATATCCGGAGTGAGGCCCATTTCAAGCATCGTTTTGGTAGTAACATCGCCCACCGTAATGATTGCCCCATGAGGTGAAGGCAGACCATCCAGCGCAGCCGACATACCGATTTCAGGATCATCTTCGGGCCCTTCAAACAAGACCCCCATCGGTGTTTTGAGTTCAGCATCAAGCGCAGGAGCCATTTTCAAACGATGATTACGCAATTTTTCCGGCATCCATGGGTGGCCCTCTTGGTCCATGTATCCATTTCGAATGGCAGAAGAACTGATGATTCCACCTTCGACAGCATCAAGATGCATCACCTCGATAATATGCAATGCTTGCAAGCCGTTGTCTTTCCGCTCTTCATTAATCGAATTACACATGCCAAGAGTTTCTGGTGTTGCAACGATAGCATCTGCAGTTGGATGATGACGTGCAGGCCCATAGGTATCGTTGAGTTGATGGACTGAGACTTTACAATCCGAAATATTTTCAGCCCAATTATGTAATTCATCCATTCGTTCATCAAACGGTTGAATGAATGGAGATTTTTCCTCAGCCATTGAATCGGATGTGATATGAACTTCAATGGCTTCAGCATCCTTACTTGCCGCATCGAGCAGTAATCGGTGTCCGGCATGAAGTCTGTCAAAAGTACCTCCGACAAGACAACAGCGAAAACGCCGAGCAGAGGGCATGAAGCGATGTGGTATGAACGGCTCTTTGATTGCATCGCTTCATTCCGAGTGTAACGAAGCGATTTGGAACGAGTTCAAAATGAGCGAGGAGCTGTACCCCGACGCGTAACGGCCCTTTTCATAGCGAAGCTCGAGGGCCTGACCCAGCGTCAGGGTTTATGCTGTCCAGTTGGTTGGTTGTCTCGTGTTCATCCTGACGTCGCACGAGGACCCATTACCTACCGGTTGGTTTACCGCTTTGCACCACAGGTCATTCCCCGAAGGGTCACTTCAGTCTTCGATAGCGGACCGTACCATTGGTATCGGACTTCACAGCAATTTTCACAGTAGCTCTGCCAGATGTTGCGGGTACGGCAATCGATTCCTGCGGCCTACCCCTTTTCAAGTCATCGAATTATTCTAATTTCGATGCAAAAGAGCGGGCATAGAGTAATGCGCCTATCTCTGGGTTCCCTTGACCTAGGACCTCAAGGCCCATGTGAGGCCAAGATTCTACCGAACGTGCTAACCATCCAACAAGTGGATGAGTGCGGCCATAATGGACAGGTTCTTTACGCTCATATGTAGCCAGCATATCATAGACATCGAGCAGTGCAGGTTTTCCTACATTCTCTTCAACGAGCAGAATGTGAAGCACATCGTCAAGTCCAACTCGTCCAGAAGGATACGGTATCGGCCACGCAGGCATTCCGCCTCGTTCTCCAGCAGGGCGAGTTAACAAAGCAGGCCATGGGAACGGCATTTGTGCTAACCACCGTCGCCCTGATGTCGATGAAAGTTGAATTTGTAACCAATCACCAGCCCATGCTCTCCACCATGCAGACGGTAGTTTTGACATGATTTGACGAAGGAATTCAGGTGAAATTGGTTCATTTGATTCCATATTTTCAAGGAGGCTCCCCCAGAGATAGAGTACAGAATCCTTTGGATGTACCTTTGCCGCAGCTTTACATTTGATGAGACATTCTTCGACATGATCCAATAGTGGGACTCCAAGAGGGAATAAAGATTCCAAAACCCGTTCAGGCTGTCGCGGTGCATCAACCCAAAGACTGCATGCTTGTCCAAGAAGGGGATGAAATTCTTCAGGCAATTGGCCCGAGGAAAGTAAAACCGCTGTAGCCATCCAGGGGCCCAGGACATCGTCTCGAAAGAAATATTCGTATTTGAGTATAGATTCGACATTTTTGGTAAATCGTTGTCGTGTTTTTTCTAATGCTTCTTTACTCCATTGTTCCGAACCTTTGGGCATTGCACTGATGAGGGTAGCGGTTTCACAAAGTTCAATCGGCAACAAGTCAGCCCATCCTTGCGGTAGAATTGTTCGCAATCGAATCCAACGTGAAGTACGATGCTCATTTGGGGTGGCGATCCATGCAGCCAATGGATGAGTGCTATCGTTGAGATTCGCCCAGTTTTCATCTCCTTTTGGATAATTGGAAAGCGCATACCACATTGCTTTTTGTTCAACGGTATCGGTTTCAGTACCAGTGAATTGTTCTCTCTTCAGCCCTGTATTGCTATCCCAAGCCTCGTTCAGTTCAACAGCAGAGCGGGGCACTTCTCTATGCGAATTCTGTTGCGAAGGCCCAGGAGATGATTGAAGTAAAGTGATTGGTATTTTTTTGTCTCGTCCAAGGGCGATTACCGCTTTCATCAGTGTTTTTTGAGTTTGGAGCACGGATGTAGCTGATGCAAGGGGCACATAATCTCCCTGTGAAGTGATGAGTATTCGACAGCGGTCAGAAGACAATATACGTTCGAGCATCCGATGATTCTCCTCCAAAGAATACGGCCATTCGACCGCACATTCAGTGGTGGTGTTGAGGAAAAACCACTCAAAGAGGGCCAGTGCGCCAGCATTCGACACTCCAGATAAATTGATGGTTGTGATAGCATCTTCATTCTTCCAATCTACGACTCCAAAATCGGCGAGAAGTTGCCGTTGTAATGCGATGGGTAGGGCGCCTCCTTCGGAAGTGAAGAGCCCATCTCGTATTTCCTCGTATTTTTGGAGAAGTTTTTCTTCACTTAATCGTGGATGTCGAGTTCTCAGCCAAGGGCGAAGTGCCTCGTATGGTAGTGAACGCTTCGTCCGTTGTTGAGGCCGTTCTTCAAACACAAAAGCATTCTTTCTCAGGGCATTCAATGCCATGACTCGATTGACAGGCAGTGTGAGGTGTGCATGGATGCCAAGTTGAGGCGATAGTGAAATTCCAGTGCCGGTCGCAGTTCCAAGCATGTATTCGCCTTGTACCAATATATTCGGTAATGGAGGGGGGGACTCGGTTTCGTTGTACCATGTCCCAGGGCTTAGCGACCATTCGCGACTTGAATCGAGCAAAGTCGCATGAACAATTCCAATTCGGTCAATCTCTTCGGTCCATTCTCCCAGCGTACCTCGAAGGTTTTGTGGGGCAGGGGCATCGGTTAGTTCCAATTCAGAAAGCGTGTACCATCGGATGTGTTCACCACGTTGAACGGCCCAGCGCCCCCCCTTCCTTCCATTGGAGGTAGAGGGGGTCTGCTTTTCGTTGCTTATTCCTTGATTTGGTAACGAGAGGAGTTGAGACCGAGGTGATTTTACATAACCAAGCAAGAGATGAGGTCCATCTTGACCCAGGACGACAGCCTCAGCGTGAGCAGGTATTTCACTGACCAATGCACGAACTCTTGCTACAGCATCTGCTGCTAAACGGCTTCGCCCTGCCTCATTGAGTCTATGGATAGCGCCACGGATACTCCCTTGTTCTTCTCTACTGACTTCTTGACGCTCACGAAGTTGACGCAATGCCAATGAAGCGTGCGGCATTCGTAATTGTAACGATTCAGCGATCTCGGAAACCGTGCCACCACCATCCATGAGCCAGTTAAGGACGCGACGCTGATGGCCACTTCGAATCCGTTCCCCTGACATCAAAAGACACCTTGTTCTCATGCAAACGCCTCTGGTTGATAAAAGTTACACTTTATCTGACTTAGTAGTTACAATTAGTTACATATTTCCACTGGAGAATGTATCTTTTTACTTACATTCATTTCATTAAGTGTGAAAAATACACCCGAAGAGCATATCAAATGTAACTATCAAGTAATTTCTATGACAAGGGTTATATGAGCACCCTCGGTCATCTGTCTTAGTGGCCCCACTCCCCTACGGGAAATGGCCTCATGACAGGAGACATAATACATGAAAACAACCAGAATCAGAGAGAAAATAAAGAAATTTTTAGGAGATCGACCACGTAATACTGCCGAGATTCTGGAACACATCAATAGTACCATGCGTCATGGTACTACAAGCCAACAACTCGGTAACGTTCTTTCAAAAGACAAGGACATTGTCAAAGTTGGTTACATCAAGCGCTCTGGTATTCTTTCCGGCGGCTATGATATTTGCGAATGGGCTACCCGTAACTGGGTTTCTTCAAACTGCCCAGGCTGGCAAGAAGGAACACCGATCATCATCGATAATGACGGTAATGTCACCACTGGTGCCAATACTGGTCGAAGTCTTTGAACCTCGAAGGCTTCAAATCCCCTTGATAGGGGCATATCGTCTTAACGGGGGATTCAATAAGGGGGAGCATTTGGCCTCGCCATGGATAACTTGGATAAGACTGAGAACTATACCGTCCGCGACATGAGTTTGGCTGAACAAGGTGCTCTTCGAGTTGATTGGGCAAGAGCACGAATGCCTGTCATGGCTAAGCTCAAAGAAGAGGCTGAGCGTACAAAACCTCTTGCAGGAATGCGTGTTGCAGGTTGTCTACACGTTACCAAAGAAACCGCTGTCCTGATTGAAACCATCGGCGCTGCCGGTGCTGAAATTTCATGGTCGGGTTGCAATCCACTTTCAACTCAAGACGATGTAGCCGCATGGCTTGCTGCAGAAGGATATTCAGTTCACGCTTGGCATGGTCAATCGAATGATGACTTCTATTGGTGCATTGACCGAACTCTCGAATTCAACCCTACACTCACTCTTGACGATGGGGCAGACCTCATTGTTCGTGTTCACGGTGAAAAATCAGAATACGCTGCAGGCGTAATTGGTGGAACCGAAGAAACGACAACAGGCGTTCACCGACTCCGTGCAATGGCAGCTGCTGGCGACCTTCGATACCCTGTTCTTGCAGTTAACGATGCAGTTACCAAGTGGGATTTTGACAACGTCTATGGGACAGGTCAATCCACAATCGATGGGATAGTCCGTGCAACTTCAGTCTTGATTGCCGGTAAGACATTCGTCGTAGCAGGTTTCGGACATTGTGGCAGTGGTCTTGCAATGCGTGCCCGTGGCATGGGTGCCAATGTCGTTGTTACTGAAGTTGATCCACTCCCTGCTCTTCGAGCGGTTATGGAAGGTTACAGTGTGATGACAATGGAAGAGGCGGCAAAGATTGGAGATATCTTCTGCACCGCTACAGGAATGGAAGACGTCATCTTTGGCCCACACTTTGATTCAATGAAAGACGGAGCCATAATTTCCAATACAGGACATTATGATTGTGAAATTAAAATTACAGACCTTGAAGAGCGAGCAACTTCAGTTCGCACCATTCGTCCTAACAATGAAGAATTCCTCATGCCAGACGGTCGACGCATCTTCTTGCTTGCTCGTGGCCGATTGGTCAACTTAGCAGCAGCAGAAGGTCACCCATCAGAAGTGATGGACATGTCCTTTGCCAACCAATTCCTTTCGCTTTGCCGTTTGGCTAAAGAAGGTTCTTCAATGGGCAAAGAAGTCTATGACATCACCACAAAACAAGACCAAGATTTGGCCACAACGAAACTTGAAACTCTTGGTTTCAGTATTGATGTACTGACGGATGCTCAGTTAGCATACCTTGACGACTATACAGTCGGCACATGAAACCTCAATCCTTGGTGAAGGAATACAAGGGCCACCCTTGTGTGAAAATCAAACGAAAGCACCGACTAGGCTTATTGCCACTAGAATTGGAAGAACAATAGCCGGAAGTTTAGGTATTGATTCGGTGTATCCTCTAAGATTTGCACCAACGACGGTTGCGAGGAATATGGCTAATCCAACGGCGGAGGCTGTAAGTAGAGCAGCCATGGAATCCGCATCATTCATTGTAAAACTGCAAATCAAATTGATAGCAGATACAGCAAGCACCCCGCCTCCAATAGCCATCCTCATTGCATTCATTTCTCCAACAGCACTTTCAGGGGCCTCTTTACCAAATATATCTTCATTGAACCCTTTCGGATCAATGTTCATTTTTATTCCAATGAGCAGACATACTGCTCCTACAATCTGCATTGCTATTGCTTCATCCATACAACGCTTATACCAATCCAGCCTATAGTCGGTTCTATCGCAATTTGGTTCTCTATTCATTCGGATATTTTTCAGAATAGAAACACGATGACCTGAATTCCATGTTGTGCATCGTGCTCGTATGCGAGCGCACCGAATCCACTTTCGTTCATTGCCATAACAGGATGAGTGCAGTATGTTCAACTTATGTAAGCAAAATTACATTCACAAGGGTTTGCAGCGGGCCCTCGCTGGCATACAAGATAACCATTAAGGCGGTTCGGCAAAATAAGTTTCACCCCGGTTCATCAAACTAGCCCATCACCAGGGACCTTGCACATTTCTTGAAACGTTTTAGTCGCCGTTGAAGATTGCCATTGCTTTTTCTACAGAAGCGCCTTGACAAATGATTGCATGACAAGCAGCAGTCATTCGTACAGCAGATTCGGTATCACGTTGGTGAATATTTCGTCCTGTTGCTGCACCCATACAGTTGCCAACTGCCATTTGGTCATAGAGCCGTTGTAGGAATTCCAGAGCAGGAAGTGAGCCACCGCCGGAGCAAATGATTCCAGTTCTTCCAGCAGCTTCGGCTGCGATTGCAAGTGATTGTGGTTGAGTCATACCTTCAAATGCACGAGGATAATTGACCTTGGCAAAGTCTGCACCGATACATGCAGCAACACCTGCAGCACCAGAAATCAGTTGAGGGTCTTTTTCATCAGCAACTGCTTTGCCACGAGGATACATCCACACAACAGCAATCATACCGAGTTCGTGTGCTTGTCGAATGAATTGAGCAGCTTCTGAAAGCATCTCATGTTCAAACTCACTACCGATGTAAATGGTGTAGCCAATTCCTACAACATTAATTCCGTTATGAGTCAATGCCATGACGTCATCCATGTCCCACATGGCTTGAGAAATAGGGTCTCTTTGGCTTGTTTTTACCATATGAGATTTGGAATTAAGTTTAACCAAGTAAGGCAGGTTTGGATAATCCCGAGCATAATGGGAGATGAGGCCAAGTTGCCCAGCAAGAACACCTATGGTTCCAGCATCATGACAGCGCTGTCCAATTTCAAAAAGGTGGCCTGGGTCGTTTGATGTTGCAGGTATGCCTTCGCCGTAAAAATCATCATTGAGATGTTCGATCTTTTGGTCACAGGCAAAGAGGTTCATTTTACCCGTTCCAGCAGTGGCTGCATCCATGTTTTGGATGTAGGTATCAATCAAATCATTGGGGACATCTGCTGGGACATTGTACTTCGACATCATCTCACCTGTATTTGGGCGAAACGCGATGAGGACTTCAAGACCACGGCATTGAACTTCCGTGAAATGTTCACTTTTTATCGTCAATTTCACGAGATAAGATGAGTTTCAAATCATTTTATTCTTCAATGGTTCTGCTTTCAAGTATTTCATAAGCAATTCAGCGAGTCCTTGGTCCGCAAACTTTTCAAATTCGATAACAATTTTGATTGAAAGTAATAGTAAGCCAATTGGTGCCACAGCCAACCATACGGGCACCCATGCATACCAAGGGAGTGCGTGATAATGCAAAAAGACAGGTAAAACAAAGATTGCAGAAAGAACTCCAAAGAACACAGAAAGTCCAATGAAAGCGACACGTGCTATTTTCACCTTTTCTGAAAAATTGAATTTATTGATTGAACTGTGTTTCTCAACCATTTCATTGATGTTATTCAACCATTCTACATTGATTTTTTCCTCATACCGAGATATGCTTTGTTGTCGTTTTTGACAAGCTTGGAAGAATGCAGTAATTTGTTTGTCAGTACAACTGAATGATGCCAGTTTCTTTGCAAGTGCATCGACTGTGGGGTGTTGGTATGTTTGAACGCCCCAGACATTTTTGGAATAGACAAAGGATACCTCATCGGTAGATTGAGGCAAAGCCGTAGAGTCTTCCTCCTCTGTTCTTACGACTTCATTTCCGGATGTTAACAGCCCTTTTATCGCACCACTGATGAACAACAGTGCCAACAACGAGCATGCTCCAAAGACAACAATGGGCCCGATAAATGGTGTGTAATTCCCGGGGTCGAAATCAATCTCGCGAGGGTTTTCAGAATTGTATGCAATTTCTCGAACAGAATCTTCCGGGTAGTCGACCTCCCATACTCGTGAATCGAAATAAGAGATATCTCTTGAATCCAGGACATTAATCTCGGTTCCATTCACCATGAAACGAAGATGGTAGTTTACCGTATATTGTTCACATGTTGAACTCGATTCAGCATCTCCACATTCATATTCATAGACTTCTATCGTTAGTGCTATGACGGTAGCGTCAGTTCTTTCCCATGATGAAGCATCTCTTTCATCTTGAAAATCACCCAATGCAGACGCTGGCCATATGCATCCGAGTAAAAAAACAATTATTCCTACGATGAAAAGGCGAAGTGGCGATGATTGTTGTTCGCGACTAAGTGTGACTTGCATGATAATGTTGCAAATGAACTAGTACTTGATATGGTCGCGGGCAGAACTCAAAAACAGTGAATTCCATCTCATCGACGAGTGAGCACAAACACCGACAGACTACACCGGCTCAAATCTCTTTCTTCTTCTTCAGTTAAATCGGTGAATTGCAAGCGTTCTATGGTAAAATAAGGCGCAAACAATTCTTTCACCTCATCATCGGATAGGGCAAAAGGTGGACCTTGCATTTCTTCTTTTGGATAATCAAAAGTTACCATCAAACCTTTTGCATCTGGAGTTGTTAGTTTTCGCAATTGGTCTACATACTGGGTTCGTAATGAAGGAGGTAAAGCAACCAATGCTGCCCGGTCATACCAAGCAGAGAACGGCGATTCATCAGGTTGGACCTGAAAGAAATCGGCTTGGTAGATTTTTATATCTCCTGTAGAGTATTTTGTCCCCTCGTTTCTCGATTCTAAGATTGGGGCTACTGAACAATCTTGGAAAAATTGAACGACTGCTTTCTCAACGAATTCAATTCCAGTTACACAGTGGCCTTGTTCGATGAGCCAATGCATATCCAATGATTTTCCACATAAGGGGACGAGCACATCTGTTGATGATTCATGCCCCAGTTTAGCCCAATGGTCAGTGAGCGTTGGATTTGCTTCTGAGCGATGAAAACCGATACGGTTCTCATCCCACCGTTGATGCCATATCGACATTCAATCACTGGCCGGTAAAGTTTGCAACACGCTTTTCCACGTAAGCTGCAATACCTTCCTTCGCATCACTGCTGTTGAACAGGGACGCTTGCAACTCTCGTTCAAGAGCCAAGTGATATTCAAATGGAATCTCTGGACCAGTTTGGCAAGAACGTTTGATGTTTCCAACAGCCTTGACAGCCTTATTTGGAAGCGTGAATTGACTGCACCAGTCTAGAATATCTCGGCGGAAATCTTCAGCAGAGCCTTCCCAGATATGGTTAATGAGGTTGCAACCATGTGCATCTTCAAACGACATCAGTTCACCAGTGACCATCATTTCAAGGGCCATTGCTTTGCCAATAAGACGGGTCAAACGAGCGGTTCCACCGGTTCCAGCAAGCACACCGAGGTTGATTTCAGGAAGTCCAACTTTACCTGCATTCTTTCGAGCAATTCGAATATCTGCGGCCATTGCAATTTCGAGACCGCCACCGACTGCGTGTCCATTGATCGCACAAACGACCAATTTCGAAGTCTGTTCAAGTCGAGAAAGAGTTTCATTGGCGTGAAGACAGAAATTGTATTTGAAGCCGGGGGTAACACTGTTTAGCATTTGAATCGAAGCACCTGCAGAAAAGAATGAAGCACCATTTCCAGTCAAAACGATGCATGTAACATCATCATCGAAACGTGCTTTGACAACAGCGGTGTCAATGTCACACATCATAGCGTGGGTGTAGGTGTTCGGTGAGCGGTCGTTCGGCCCTTCTAATGGGGCGCCAGCTGAATCAGATGTGAGTTCAATCACAGCAATTCCGTTCGTGGTGACACCGTAATTCACGAGGCGGTTAGGCATTGGTTCAAGTTTGAGTCCGTAGAGGTCGCTCATACCCCGACCACAGGGATTCGCATTAAGAACAAATCGCCTATGGTTCTTGAGATTTATTTGCAGTTTCGGTATCTTTAGCGAACGAAACTTTGCCACCTTGCCTTCTGTATTCGTTCCATTGTTCGCCAACTGCAACCGCTTCAGGCGATTGTTCCCACACATCGCGCTTGAGTGCTTTACGGAATGGCATTCGTCGCACTCCACGGCCCATTGATTTTGGGTCTTTTGTCAACATAAATGGATTGACGATTCGATATAAAATACTCTTGAACAGGGACGGACGGAACAATTTTCCAATCCAAATCAGACCATCACCACGCTTTTTCTGGTCTTTCATCCAAGCATTGCACATTCGCTTAAACATTCTATCACCAACACGATTCATGAGCCAACGATTTGCAACACTGGTTCGAACATACGGCATCAAATACTTCCGTACATCAGCTTCATAATCGCCTTTGCCTAGAATATCATTTGCTGCAAGAACGCCTGACCAAACAGCCATTCTCATTCCAAAACCCCACATGAAATCTTGAAGCCCACCGGATTCACCAACATAGTATCGGCCATCTTGCTTGTAATTTTGGTTGATGGTAAAATCCCCTTTTCCTCCAACTCGCTTAATGGGGATTCGATTGAGGTTTGGATAATGAGCATCATACCATGCGATTGTTTCATTGAGAAACCGGTCGCTTTTCTTTTGCTTTCGCCACAAGCAGCTGCAAATCAATCCGACTCCATCGATAATAATCAGGTAAGAATAGGAACCTGGAGCCAATTTGTCGTTCAATTGGAATCCAATATGATTCGGATGGTCTGTTTTGAAAATTTCTCCATAGGCCACGGCAGAGGTACCTTTCGGGCCACATGCGATTATGGTGCAATCTTCTTCCTTCACTCGTGATTTGTAATGAATTTGAGCACCAGCGGCTAATGCCTGCCGTTTGAATCCTTGATCGATGGTGTGGTCAGAAGTTCCTCGTTCAACAATCCGATAAGCGGTACCAGGGGTTTTGGCTTGCGTTACAACATCATCTGGATGTATCAAATCAACAACATCAAATTCAGTGGCTTTGAATTCAGATAAGTCAAAGCCCCACTCCTTCAATTGGTCGAAAAAATCCACGCCCATGCTCCAGTTTTCAAGAGCCTGAAAATCACCGTCAAATCGGGCACCTGAATCTTCTCGAATGTCATGAACATGGACTTCCTTACCCGCCTTAGCCAACACCGTAGCGGCAGCAAGACCTGATAGCCCTGCGCCCATGATGTGGATGGCAGAATCCTCGCCCATGACTTCCCCATACAGGCGTGAGGTTTGACTGATGCGTTACTCTCGAGCAACCATGTCGGGGCACATTCTCATCGAAGAAGCAGTATCTGCGCTCGATGATGCCGCTCTAAAAACAAAATTACCGACCGAAGGGTGCGGCGCAGTCGTCTCTTTTTTAGGAATCACTCGTGAGATGGAAGGGACTGCTGAAGTTCTACGCCTGGAATTTGATGCATGGCAGGAGCAATTAGCATCTGTTTTGCATTCATTAGCCGAACAAGCCATTTCCCAGTTTGGAGTTCATGCTGTCGCAATGGCGCACCGAGTAGGGAGTGTCGGTCCCCAAGAACCAATTGTTGCCATCCATGTGGGCAGCCCTCACCGAAAAGAAGCGTTTCAAGCATGTGAATGGCTTATCGACGAACTCAAAAAGCAGGCACCCCTGTGGAAGAAAGAGGTCACCAGCGAAGGTGAGTCTTGGAAAGCCGGGCTCGGTTGAAGGAGAGGATGAAATGAACAAAAAAATCGAAGGTATTGTAGAAATAGGTTCTAAGCCGATTGTAGAGCGCCGAGCTACAGCGACGGGCCTTCTTCATCTAAGTCGTATTTCAGCCGAAGCAATCCAGAGCAAATCAGTCAAGAAAGGAGACGTGCTTGAGGCTTCGACCATTGCAGCGATTCAAGCAGTCAAAGATACGCCCCGAATCGTTCCACATTGTCACCCGATTCCACTTGAAGGTTGTACTGTAGACTGGTCTTGGGAAGGAGATTCACTTCGATGTACAGTACATGTTTCAGCACATTACAAAACTGGAATCGAAATGGAAGCACTTACCGGCGTCAGTGCTGGACTGTTATGTGTTCTTGATATGGTG
>JAACDG010000048.1 GCA_009937025.1 Methanobacteriota archaeon | reverse complement strand
ATTTGAGAACACTTCCATTCAAACGATTCACGCGATTGAAGCAAATGTTGTCTTGCCGCAATGGTGCTATGAATCACCAACTTTCACGGCGAACAACAACACTTTCTCTACACTTCCGTTCAATGGCGAGGCAGTCTACTTCTATCCAATGGGATTTGAACACGGCTATATTGACATGATCCAATATTCCGAGAATATGGTCTATCGACAGATGTTTTCACTCCACACCTTCAATGAAGATGGGACTCTAAGCGAGGAAAGTGAGCAAGCAAGTGGAGGCTTTCCGAGCATTCTTGGCATAATCTTCATTCTCTTCTACCTCATTGGTGGGTATGGATTGTATGTCTTGTCAACAGGTAAAAAACATATTGAGCATCTTGGCAGTGAAAACACCATTGTTGTTTCAACGAGTTGGAGAAATAAACCTCGGAAGGTAAAGGCCACTATTCCCTTAACTGATACTTCACGTTTACACTTTTTCACCACCACTTCGACACATACTGATTCTGATGGCCACTCCTCGACGCAGACTTCACATCACCATGAAATTACACATTTGGACCGTAAAGCAGACACTTTGCCGAATGGATTTTCAACCGATGAATTATTGCAATTGACAGGTTTACAACTCCTTTGAAGTCAAACTAATTCCAAACATATGCTTATGAGCATCCAGCCCGAGCACCGTTTGATACTATGTCATTTCGAGTTTGTATAGCCTGCAAAGGAATCCGAGTTTACCCATACGCTGGGTTCATGACAGGCCAACGATATCAGTGCCAAGATTGCGATGAAATTATGGTCATTCCGTTGGAATTTGAAAACGAGGCAGACTATCAGCACTTTCTCGGAATTGATATGGAAAATGAATAATCGTCAAAGGCTCGACATTTCGAAAGAGTTGAAGGATCTTTCAGAACACAGAGTATAACTGAGATTGACTCATCCAATTGACAATCAAAAACGCCATTTTGGGCTTGTTGAGACGGGGAAACTTCATATTAGCACCAGCGAGGCTGTTAATTGGATGGGATGCATATGGTTGAGCGAAAGCAGGATGCTTTGAGCACAAATTTCCTTTTAGGATTGATGGATGATGAACAAGAAAAGAAAGATGAAATTCACATGGATGTGAGAAAAGCAACGAAAGTGAGAGGCGACCAATCAATCGCTCATCTTGCAAATCGAATAGTCGATGAAGTTCGAGTAACGACACCACGACAACGTGCACAAAGAGTTCTGCATAATGCGGGTCTTCTTCCGAAGTCGAATGTCACTCGAACCTACAACACGCATCTTCAGCATGTTGGCGAACGAGCCAAAAAAATACCTTTGAATCAAGAACCTGTCCGCCGAATTCGGAAAGTCAAGAAACAACCTGAACCAGTTCGACGACGTCAGTCAATGCGTGGTCCTCCTCAAATGACCCGTTCGCGTCCTTCTATCGGCATGGAAGACGAAGTACGCCTTTCAGCTAGGGATAAGTCGAATACCAAAGGTCGGCGCCGAAAGCGACGTGGAATGTTTCGCCGTTAGACTTTCTTCGACAAAGGGTGAAAAGGGAGAGTGCCTCCCGCAAAGCGGGTGAGACCAATGGATATAGCCAATCCTAGTGAAGAACACGCAATGCTTCGTGAGATGGTTCGTGATTGGACCAAAGAGCACGTAGAACCTCAAGCTCTCCTTCATGACCGTGAAGAAAAATTCAATTTGCCTTTGCTCCGTTCAATGGGTGAACTTGGCCTTTTAGGCCTCAGTGCAGATGAAAAATATGGCGGCGCAGGACTTGATGCAACAGCATGCGCAATTGTCCATGAAGAACTCGCTGCTTCCGACCCAGGCTTCACACTCGCTTATCTTGCTCATGCTATGCTGTTTGTAAACAATCTTGCCTTCAACGGTAATGAAGAACAGAAAGCACGAATTCTACCACACGTATGTTCGGGAGAATGGATTGGTGCAATGGCAATGTCTGAACCTGATGCAGGTACCGATGTTCTTGGATTATCAACCACTGCTGTTCAACAAGATGACGGCTCTTGGAAAATCAACGGACGTAAGATGTGGATTACCAACGGTTGCCTCGATGATGAGGGTACACCTGCTGACGTCGTTTGGGTGTATGCAAAAACCGGTACTGATGACGAAGGTCGTGTCCAAATGTCGACATTCCTCATTGAGGCGGGAATGGATGGCTACAGTGTTGGTCAAAAGATCATGGACAAGACAGGAATGCGTGCTTCAAACACCGCCGAACTTGTTTTCGAAGATTGCATCGTTCCAGCACAAAACCTTGTTGGGTCTCCGGGCGAATCACTTCTCCACATGATGGCGAATTTGGAAGTCGAACGACTGACTCTTGCTGCCATGGCCTTAGGCATTGCACGTCGTTCTCTTGAAGACATGAATCGATATGCTACAGAACGCACAGCATTCAAATCCCAAATTCGAGATTTCGGGCAAATGCAGCGCTACATTGGTGAGTCTTGGGCAAAATACCGTGCCATGCGTGCCTACATCTACGATACTGCTGCTAACATGACCCTTGGGAAGCCAGGTCATCGACTTGATTCCGATGGTGTCAAATTATTTTCTGCGACAGCCGCCAAAGAGATTGCTGATGCAGCTATGCAAGTGATGGGTGGCTACGGCTATGTCGGTGAATACCATGTCGAACGCCTTTGGAGAGATGCAAAACTTTTGGAAATTGGTGGTGGAACAATCGAGTCGCACCACAAGAACAT
>JAACDG010000006.1 GCA_009937025.1 Methanobacteriota archaeon | reverse complement strand
CTGTATTTCATAGGAACTTGTATGGCCATCCGAGTCACTTGACTCAACCCAACGCGTGTAATACTTGATTTCAGTTATGTCAGATCGAGGTGTCTGGACATGAATCTCTGGCGTAGCGATGTTCAATCGCTCATAGAGAACTTTGAGATGGTCATCATGAACATACAGGGTTTGCTCTCCGCGCAGCCCCACGAGTAATAGAATAAACAGAACAATGAATACAAAAATCGCTATTCCAGTCATGGTCCAATTTGCGCTTGTAATTCCGTTAAACACATATGCAAGGGCAATGAGCGACGCCAAAAGCATTCCAAATGGAATTGCAAGGGAACTGTTTCCCCCTACAGTTACTTGCAGTATTCCGTCCTCCCACCTGATTCGTGTATCCAAGTTACCTGAATTTTGAATGTTCATGAACCTCTGTTCCATGGTATCGGCTTCGTTTGAAAGAGACGAAAAATCTATTCCGTCTCTGGCAGAAGCGGAGGTCGACCCCTTCTTCGTACGCATGATTAAACTCACATATCCAAAAATGAGAAGTGGAACGAGGATGGGTATAAACTGGAATGACGCCGAATATTCTTCAGTAGCCTTTACTTGATTGATCTTGATTTCAGCGCTATCGTTTTCAGCAACCGAGAAACGGATGGAATAGCTGTCGAATTCAGCCTCACCACCGTAGAGTCGGCCAATGCATACAAACCCCTCCATCGGAGCATTTTCCTCGATCAGGTCACATTCTCCAAATTCCTCACAAGTTTGGTAGGATGCACCAAATTCGTTGCTGTTGAGTATTTCTAGATTAACCGATTTACCTTCCTCAACATAGACATTGTAGTAGTTGAAGAATGGATTGTACATCTCCAGTTCATAGGTTCCGGGCGCTTGTTCATCGAAAACCAGTTCTCCCTGGTAGTCCGTGGAAGGTGACCCAATACCAAAGAGGAAGACACTAAACATAAGCAGAATCACGACTGGGATTCCAAACTTGACAAATTTATTCATACTGTTTGCTCTTGACCTCCCATGATAAGTGTTGAGCAGGTAATGTTGAGTTTGTTTTGTAAATATACTTCTCGAAGTTGGAATGAACACGCTCTTTAGAGTACTTTACCATGGTATTTGCAGATCGTTTCCCGGTACGAGCATTTCATCTTGAAAAACAATTACTTCTTAGTTTTCCGCTGGGTACCAGAAGTGATTGCAGCGAGTGCCAACACTCCTATTGTAGCGATGAAAGAAGGTCCTGGGAGGCGACCACTATCTTCTTCAGTAAGTCCATCTTCTCCAAAATCAATAAAATCGTCACAAGCATCAGGAATACCGTCATTATCTTCATCAACTCCATCATCTCCGTCAGCGCAAATATCTTGATTGTCCCAATAACCATCTCCGTCAGAATCTGGGCAACCAAAATCGCTTACAACTTCACCCTCTAATGTGCCTAAACACAAATCCCGATCATCTTTCACTCCATCACCATCAGAATCT
The DNA here is from genome assembly GCA_009937025.1 of Methanobacteriota archaeon. Lineage (GTDB taxonomy): Archaea > Thermoplasmatota > Poseidoniia > Poseidoniales > Poseidoniaceae > MGIIa-L1. Next base: position 8,595 of record JAACDG010000006.1, on the reverse strand, counting down.
GGAACATACGAGGCGTTAACCAACGTCTTTTCAATACAATTGTTATCTTCATTTGTTTCCTCAATTAAATTTTCAGGGTCAAAACAAAGACGAACTACACTAGTATTTTCTATCCTATAACTAGCATCTACACCCGTCCAAAACGGGTAATTGAAAGCAACTTCTTCACCATCAATAGTTAGATTCATTTGGATAAAATTACCATCATATGAACAAGGGCCTGCGCTGCCGTTAACACTACACATATATGGTGTATTAATTCGTACCCAACCATTATCTGTAATCCATACGTCATTCTCAGCTTCTATTGGATCGCTCCTGGTATCAGAATACCCTAGGGTTTCATTATATCCATAATCGATTCTTGTATCGTTGTGCACATCAAATGAACCATTTGGATTACCTTCAAACCAACGCAAGTCTGGGAAGAAATTAATCGTCCCCTCCCAACAATTGTTTGTCTCATTGCTTTCATCAACAACACTATCTGGGTTTTCATAATCAAAACACACTTTAACATCCGTTACTCCAAAGATTCTGGGGAAATATCCCATCTGTTCTCCAGTATCAAAAAGCGTATCCTTCCAGGAGTCACTCGATGTCCCGAGACTGTACGTTAAATTGTAACCATCGTCTTTACCCTCATTAATGATAACCCAATAATTACAGTTTTCACGGCAGGCAGCTTCTTCAGATGCTGTTAATGGGCCCCCAATATTTTTAATTTTAAACTGTGGAGAATTCTCTACAGGTTTACCGATATAGTTTGACCATGGAACATCATCATCCCATACTGGCTCAACAATATAATCGGGCTTACTTTCTTCTGAACCAGAATCTCCTTCTTCTGCATACGCACTGTATGGGGTCAAAAGAAATAGCGATATTGCAATCATTGTTATTAAACGATTATTCATACTTTTTGGTTACCTCATGGGGTTATTATAGATTTAGCAACAATTTTCTTGACGGTACCTTGGTATTTGCAGATAGTATCTCGGTACGACATTCTTCAATGGGTTCTGTAAATGCAGTGAATATTTACTCAACACTTCTTATTGTGCTGATGCAGTAGAGTCTGTTTGCCCACCGATGGCAATCTTAGTTACTCGGTCTGTTGCAATGTTCCGATATTGTCGTATTTGCATATCGAATACAGTTTTCAGATTATAATCTGAAGGGTCATATGAAACTACAGCACCTGGGCGAGAATTGCTTTCATCTCCTCCCTGTCCTTTCCATACTCCTAATCGTGCAATCATATTACGAAGGGTGCCATTACGTTTTTCAAATTGAATACTAAAGATTGTGTTGGGGTTTTGACGTATGAATCCCAGAATTCTTGATTCCGGGATAAATTCCCTGCCTGATGTTGAAGGTTGTCCAGGGATAAAGCGTTCACGAGGAGGTGGGGATGGAGGAAGTAAAGCCATTTGTTCTCTTGTGAGTATCGTGCGAAGTGTTTTTGGAACTGCAACAGGATTGAACTCGGCACTACCCAGTAAGAGCATCATACTGGCGACCATATCAGTGTGCAAAGGGCGTGAATGAGAATGTATTGGGCGAACACATGCATTCGAATTATTGAGGTTTATTGGAAGGTGGTCGAGAGAGAATCTCGATTTCATTCCAAGGTCCATAAAAGCAGCTTCAAGTGGGAAAATTTCAATCGTTTGGCCATGAATCGTTCGCTGAAGTGAGATATTCTCTCCGACTGAGATGGGTGTCCAAAGAGTATGTGCAAGGATTGTTTCACACCATTGCAAAGCGCGCTTTACAGCATCGATTCTTATTTGTTCAACTTCTGGCAAGGAGTTCAGAGGTCCAAATGGAGTTTTATGATTCATAGGCGAATTAAGAATTCGACCCATAATAAACAACAACCAATAATTCGATTTTTATCCACTTCAATGGTTTGAGTGTTCTGTCGGTAATGATTCAATACAAAACCGGCTGAAAGCAATTAAGTAAACATTGATAGCAGAAGTCAATGGTTGCTCAATGGATTCTTTCGGGAAGTTTGATTCTCGGATTCGGTGCATTTGTCCATTTGATTGAAAATCGAATCCCATTGGAACAGGTAAATCGTAAACGAGATTTCGCCTTCGATATACTTTTCATAACGCTCTCTTCACTCATGGTTGCGGGAATGACAATTGTCTTGTTGGATGAGTTTGTCATGACATGGCTCAATGAAAATCTTCAGTTTCAACAATACATCCTTACTTTACCACTCTATTTACGTCTTACATTTGCATTAATCCTTGGTGATTTAGGTTATTATGTCGCCCATCGGATGATGGACACAGCTCCGCTATGGAGAACACATAAATTCCATCATTCCATTCGTGAAATTTATTGGTTCTCTGGGCTTCGTACATCAGCAATGAACTCGTTAATCATTCGAATACCCTACCTTATTGCCCTTTGTGCATTTGGAATTACTCAACAGGAAATGGCAGTTGTAGCAATTGGCTTAGCAGCAGTCAATTTCTGGGTACATGCAAATGCCAATATTTCTCTTGGACGACTCAATTATCTGTTCATCACACCCGCATTTCATCGTATCCATCATTCTATGGAAGCACGAGCTGAGGGAACTAATTTTGGCCACATTCTCTCATGCTGGGATTACCTTTTTGGCACAGCCATACAGGTTGAAGAAACATTGGTTGTTTCCGAAAAAGGTTTCACCATTGAACGAGAAGAGGTCGCTCGTCAACTTATCGGAATTTGAAATTATTTTCTCAGTACTTCTTTCTACCGTTCAACAACAACCTGAATCACGCATTGGAGCACTGATAAACGAAACTTTATCCACATTCGGTATATTTTGTAACTGTTCTATCGCTGCTCGATAATGGACGGCACTACCTATGGCATGTAAGACATCAACACACGTATGGCTGTGATTCAGACAACTATGACTGTATGAGGAGACTTCAAGATTATTAGAATGTCGAATTTCCATTAATTTATGTTCAATACCGTGTTGGTAATAAATAACTAAATGTCCTTCTACGATATCTTCATCCTTCATCTGAGCAAGTTCACCCCTTTGTTGCATTTCTGCAAAATGCAGTGCAGCATCTCGAAGAAATTTACTTCTGTTATGGTAGCCGGATTTTTCAATCAAACTCTCAAGTCCTTCAGAAAATGATTTGTCAGCACTGAACGATATAATTTGGCTCATGCCGATGGGTGCAGGTGCCTGTTAATAATAATTCTCAATTGACACTTTATTAGTTCCTTCTAAATAGATAATAGCGAACGGCGAGACATGAATCCCAACTGGAAGCGTGCCATGCTTACGAGCCTAATTTTGATTTTCTCAACCCTTGCAGGTTGTCTTGAAGGCGACACTGAGACACCGGGAAGCGATAATTCGGCCGAATCGTTGGGCACCGTTATGGTCTCCACATACCACATTGGAGAACTTGTGAAAGGTATTGCAGGTGAACAAGTGGTTCTCGAATACATGAGTCAAGATAACATCCCTGTTCATGACTACGAGCCTTCGGCATCTGACCTTATCCGACTTCAGAACGCTGATGTGTTCTTTTACCACGGATTGGGACTCGAACCGTGGGTCGAATCAACCCTCTCTTCTCTCGGAGAAAATGCACCAACCTCTATTGAAGTGCACGCCATGCCAGATGGTCAAGATACGCTTGATTACGAGGGAGTACTCGTAACTGATTTGTGTAAAACACTTGTAGGAGGCCCTTACGAACACATCGAGATGGTCGACGAAGAAGAGCTTGCAGATGATGTCGAAATCCACGCCGAGTACACTGCTTTCAACATGACCTTCCATCATGAGGAACACGATGACCATGGCGAAGATGAAGACCATGACCAAGACGAGCATGATGGACATGACGAGGACAGTCATGATGAGCACGATGAGCACGACGAAGAACACGAAGGTCATGCTCACATTGAGGCTGAAGAAACAATCGCAAATCCAGAAGGCTGCCCAGCAGACTCAATCATTTCCATCTTCCATCTTGAGGAAGGCGAATATGTCCTCGAATTTGACGCCGAACACCCGGAAGATTTCACAATGGCCGTTCTCAAGATGGGTGGTGGACACGCCCACCATGACCATGGCGATGAACACGGCGATGAACACGGTGACGTGCACGGAGTCTGTCATGACATGTCGGACCACTCCAACAACGACATCGACAATGAAGAAGACTGTGAAGCAGGCGGATTCATGTGGATGGAAGAAGACGAACACGGCGACCATGAAGGAGACTTCTGCCACGAAACTGCATCTCACGCCAACACAAACCACACCACAGAGGAAGAGTGTGAAGCTGCTGGCCACACGTGGATGGAAGGCGACCACCATGATGAAGAAATGACTGCAGAGCACATGCTCGAAGCATTTGACTCCAACAATGACAGCCACCTCTCTTGGGACGAATTCTGGGTGTCATGGACCGCCAATGACCACGACGAAGACGGCCATGATGAAGACGGCCATGACGAAGACGGCCATGACGAAGATTCAAGCGAGCAAATGGAACACATGCTCATGGGAATGTTCAATGAATCCGACATGGATGGCGATGGATTGCTCAACATGAGCGAACTGGAGCACTTCGTGGAAGACATCGACTCCCTCGAAGACATGGATGGCACTGAAGTGTTCATGATGATGTATGATACAGACAACGATGGTTACCTCTCATGGGACGAATACATGTCGATGTGGAACAGTGCCGGAGACGGCCATGATGAAGACGGCCATGACGAGCATGATGAAGAATACCAACTTGCAATTCTTTTCCCTGACAACACATCAATGATGTTGGAAAATGACCACATGGAGAACAATTCCGGATGGAACATGACGAACATGACATTGCAGGAGAAAAACATCTCAGTGAACTACTCCGTCGATGCAACCTATGGCACCATGCTTACAGGCATCAACGGATTTGATGCACCAGCTAATTCCTCTTGGTGGTGGTCATTGTACCTTTGGAACGAAACCACCGAATCCTGGGACGAGAGCCAAATAGGCATCGACTCAGTCGTGATGGGACAAGACGCAGACCACATCGCATGGGCTCCTTCAAGCGCAGATGTATCAATGCTACCTGTTCCTGAAGAACACCATGACGAAGAAGATCATGACGAAAGCGAACTCATGGAAGAGATGATGATGGCAATGCTCGGAATGATGTTCAATGAATCTGATATGGATGGCGATGGATTGCTTAACGAAAGTGAACTCGAACACTTCCTCAGCGATATGGACGATGATGACAGCCACCCTGCTGGATATGTGACCATTCACGTGGAAGCAGAAGGCGACTACGGCTTTGCTCTACCAACAGATGTTAAATTCCACATTTTGGACAATGACGGCGGTCATGATGACCACGCTGGCCATGATGAAGAAGAATATGGTCATGATGAAGAAGAATATGGTCATGATGAAGAAGAAGATGGCCATGATGAAGAAGAATATGGTCATGATGAAGAAGAAGATGGCCATGATGAACACGAAGGTGAAGAATCCCTGAATTTCGACCCACACAGTTGGCTCATTCCATTGGCCTTCAATGCCCAAGTGTCTGTTGTGATGGACGGCTTAACCACCGCTTTCCCTGATGGTGAAGCAGACTTCAAGTCCAACGCAGAAGCTTACTCAGCACAACTCACTGCGATTGATGCGGCTTTCGATGCTGCATTTGGTGAAAATGGAGTCTGTATGGCTGGTGGCCACGAGAAGACAGTGGCTGCAAACCACAATGCTTACTCGTACATCGCAGTGGAATACGGCATCCAATTCATGACAGTTCACGGCCTCGACCCTGAAGGGGAACCATCTCCTGAAGATGTAGCAAAGGTTGTTGACTTCATCAACGAGGAAGGAATCACTGTCTTGTTTGTTGAGGAATACACAGACCAATCCTCGGTCCAGAGCATTGTCGATGAAACTGGTATTGAAATTCATATCCTTTACACAATGGAAATGGCTCCAAGCGACAGCAGTGATGACTACATGACCATGATGACGAAGAATCTTGAGAATTTGGTTTCTGGAATCGGCTGTTGATATCCAAAATACATTTCAAAGTCTCTTTACACGGTAGGTGAAAGTATGAATTTGGTTGACACAGTACCAATTGTATTCGTGTCGTTCACGTTCATGTTACTCATCGGTCGAATTTATCTTGAGTATCTCAGAGCGAGGAAAACTTAACCACCGATACTCCCGTGATGTAATATACAGCATTGGATTAGGAACACCCGGGATGTCTTGTCATGCAATCAACCACGGTCAAAGACAATGCGACTGATATTCCGATTCTAGACCTCAACGGTGTGTCTGTTTTCCGTTCAGGTAAAATGATTCTCAAGGAGATTAATTTACGTGTCTCCAAGGGTGAATTTGTCGGGATAGTGGGCCCAAATGGTAGTGGGAAGTCAACGCTTTTGCTGAGCATTCTTGGTCTGCTGAAGATTCAGAACGGTTCCATACGAATGTTTGGCCACCCTCCATTATCAAAGCAACTCTTTGGTAAAATTGGATGGGTTTCTCAAGCAGCAGCAAACCTCCCTCGAGATGTGAAAATCACCGTACGAGAATTGGTTCAATTAGGGACTGTTAATGCTAGGAACATGCTCAAAATGTTTGGCAACAACAACCGAGAACAAGTCAACAAATCCATTCAAATGGTTGGTTTAGAAGATGTACAACACATTGACATAGGCCGTCTATCAGGTGGACAACGACAACGTGCTGTCATTGCCCGAGCATTGGCATCGAATTCAGAATTTATCATTCTGGATGAGCCTTTAGTCGGTATTGATCGCGATGCTCGTAATTCATTGCTAAAATTACTGGACAACCTTTGTCATGAAGAAGGAAAAACCATCTTGATGGTTTCTCATGACCTTACAGCCATGCGTCAAACAGCCCACAGAATGATTTTCATTGAAGAAACAATACGATTTGATGGAGATGCCAAGAACTTCCCTGACCTTAGCAGACTTGCCGATTTACGAGGAATCAGTCATGTCCATGAAAACATGCCTTCGCACACGCACGCTCACACCCACACGCATTCAAAGGAGGAAGAATGATGGGTCTTGGTACAATACTTATGGACATAATATCGCCTCTTTTGGAAGCGATTGCCCCATTTGTCCCAGGTGATATTTTTCCTTACTTTTTCCCCATGGATCTGTTCCAACGTGCTATGCTTGCAGCACTCATGGTTACGGTTGTTGCTGGTATTTTAGGCACCTATCTCTTGATTCAAAATCTTGCTCTCATCGGCGATGGTCTTGCACACGTATCCTTTGGTGGGGTCGCCGTTGGAATCGTTCTTGGTTCCACATCTCCGTTGTGGTATGCTCTGGTATTCAGTATCACAGCGGCAATTCTTATTCATGAAATGCAATCGAGAGAAATCCTCACGGGTGATGCCTCCATTGCTATTTTCCTTACAGGAATGTTGGCACTTGGTCTTGTCATTCTCCGTCTTGGGGGCGGGGGTATTACCACCGATATCGAAGGCTACTTGTTTGGTAATCTTCTGTTAATTGATGAAGCAAGTTTAGATTTCATTTCACTCATTTGTTTATTCTCAATTATCTTGTTAGTTATCTTACGCAACGGATTACTTGCTACCGCAATCGACCCTATCTCTGCCAGAATTCAAGGCTTGCCAGTTCAGACCATTGGTCTTCTGTTTAGCATTACAACAGCTGCAGTCGTTGTAAGTATGGTTCAAGTCGTTGGTACTCTGCTGGTCACTGCACTGTTGGTAACTCCCGCAGCAACAGCCAAATTGGTAGGTCACAGTTTCAAATCCTGTTTAATTTGGACTCAAGTTTTCGGTTTCTCTTCAGTTATGCTGGGCCTTTATTTTTCAGCAGAATTTGATACTGGCAGCGGTGCGATGATTGCTTTGGTTGCTGCGGTAATTTTTGCCATCGTTGCGATTTGCCAAATCATTCTGCAGTCACTTCTTCGTCCCAAAGATAATCTCTAATAACCAATCTGCAGATTCAACCAAAAGCTATCTCATCAGCTAAATTTGGAATATTAGGTGGGATTACACCAGATTGGAATATCTCCATCTGCATCTGCCTTTTCGATTCGCTCGTTATAAATTGATTCGGAACTCCCATTTTCTCCTTTCATGTATGCAATGCAATCTTCTTCCATTAATTGTTCAGATTCATCATAGGGTGCAAGGAAAAATATATTGTCCACTACACTGTACTTGAAATTGTTATAGTATTCATCATCTTCATAGAAATACACGTCTCCTTGCGATGTATACCATGTGTCAAAAGTCCCAGTAGTCTCTTCGATTTCCCCGTTACTTTCAAGCACCATTCTATCTACAGGGTTTGTCCAAGTAGCTATCAATTGAGGGTCTTTTTGGTCTTCAGCAAGCGATGATGCCCATGTATACAAAACGCCTGCTAAAACCGTAATTAGAATCATTCCAACGACGACACATCCAGCAATGATTAATCCTATTTTCATGCCATTATTTTGTGGAGGTGCAACCCATGCCCCTTGATGATTCGTAGGATTCATCGTACCTGCCATGG
>JAACDG010000047.1 GCA_009937025.1 Methanobacteriota archaeon | reverse complement strand
TCAGATCCGTCACCGCTCACTGCAGAAACTGCAGAGAGAGCAAGGAACATTGCAATTAGCACGCTCATTATTTTCTTGTTCATGTTTTTCACTTCCTTTTTTTGTTTTGGTTGTTTTTACACAGAGAACCCGCTGTTCTCTCTTTCCAGATCGCTGGCCCAGCTGGTGGGAAGGCAATTCTGGGATTGTGTTGATGCTGCGCACTGTATTGTGTTGTTTTCCAAGCGCTCAACAAGGGGGAAAATGGACACTTTAGCTGGGCTAAATTGCGCATCGAACTGGCTCGCAGTTCTTTGATTCTGTCCCTTGTTGTATGTCTTGTCTTTATCCTCCGAATGCATCGTTATTTCACGGGTCGGTCATAGGGAACCCAACGTTCCCTCTGATTACAACAACAGTCCAACCCTATATGAAAGGCGCGACGCGATGTTTGGAGGTCATTGTGCATGAACCATGGCAGGTGGCAACAGGATTGACGCCCGCATCGAGAGCACGAACCTGGTCACAAGATCTGCGAGGTTTTCATCGGCAAAGGCGTGAAGGCGTGCATCACCGTTTCCTTTTGATGGCGAAAAGAGGTTGAGCGGTTTTGCTTGCCTGCTAAGTGCGATCTTCGCTGCGCGTATGGCGTTTGAACTTGGCAATCCGCCAATTCCGTCGAGACCGTTACCGAGGAAATGTGCAAGCTTGCCTTGCTTAACACCGTCTTTTCCTTCCATGGCAAGCATGCCAAGAATGATGAACTGATCTCTTGTTGGTGCATCCCAGCGTTGGTAATCTCCAGAAAATCGCTGTTCGAGTTTTGAAAAGAATTTAGAATGGAGTTCGGAAAGATTTTCTTTTCTTGGCGCTGCAACATTTATTCTTTTTGTGAGGTGTGCATCGTTTGGTAAAATTTCTTTGAAATCTTCCCACTTGTATGCAACTTCAAACCAATTGGATAATTTCTCTGAAAAATAAGGATCGGGCCCGCGTAAATTCCAAACGCTGCGCTTGATTAATTCAGGTGCGAGTGCAGAAAACCCCTCTGGATCCTTTTCAGCAAGGGTTTGGAGTGCTTTGAGGTACTTTTCATTGCGCGACTTTTGAAGGTCGGCTTCTGCTGACATGGATTCTTCCTGTATGGAGGTTCCATAATATGGTTTGTTCTTGTTGATTTCTCTTTGGTTCATCATATCCCCTCCAAACGACTCACGTCATAGGAAGATCACATACGGTGTGGTAAATTTGTTTCATTCTTGTTTCACAAAATCGCAGGAGCGATGTATGGTTTCTCAAATGCGAAACATTGCTACTGTATTTAATTAAATATAATTTAATTCGATGATAAACGCTTCATCATCGAACGGTGAGGTCCGATGTTTTTTATCGTATATGGCTCATCAACGAGTTCCCAGCCTTGCGATTGGTAAAATGGAATAGCGGCTTCTCTTGCCTGTAAAAGCCCCACTTTTGCAGAAAAATGAGCGGCGCTCGCCCGTTCAAGGGCGTTCAGCACTTCACTCGCATGGCCTTGTCGCAGGGCTTCGTCGCGGGTGCCCATTTGTCGAATTTGAATCGCTGGGCGGTTTCCGGGATCCGCTAGAGGTCCGAACGCTGGGCACTTTGTGGCACCTGGGCCGGCATGGTCTGGAGCAGAACCGTCGCTCTCTTCGGGAATCAAATGGGCCCTGCCTACGGCAAGAACATGTTCGCTATCGCTCACCCAAGCGTGAATGGCCGCGTCGTCATCAACAAGCAATTCAGCGCCCCGCTCAAAACCGAGGGGGCGGCGTAAGACGTCGTATCGGCAATCGTAATACGAAGTGGAAGGCGTGCTTGGTGGCAACATGATGGAGGGATTGACGATTTTCATGGGACCGCTTCACCTCTCTCGATTCCACGACGGAATTTAACCCTGTGGAAGTTTTGAGGTCGCGTTGAAATATGACATGCGAATCCGATAGAACACTGCACGGGTGTCGGAGCGGCTACGTCGGGGATTGCAAATCCTCTTACCTGGGTTCAAATCCCAGCCTGTGCTCTTCTCAATCGAAACAGCGTATTGCGTTCAATTCACGCGCAGTCTTGATATTCAATGGCTCGTTCGTGAAGCCATTGGATAGGCTTGACCTAGACGCGAGGAATCACCATGCCAGAGGTCAATCGAACCCTTTCTGATGTCGGCATCGGCTTTGCTGCTTTTCTCGCCCCCCCCGGCCCTGAAGTGATTCGGTTCACCGTCGGGCAGCCTGATTTTGACACACCAATTTCTGTTGTCAATGCTGCAAAGGACGCACTTGATCGTGGCGAAACGGCCTACACACGAACGCAAGGCTCTGTTGAATTGTGCGAAGCTGTTGCCCAACACCTCACGGTTCATGATATTGAAGCTGACCCTGCGGACGTAGTGGTCACCCCGGGTTGCAAGCAAGCTGTGCTCTACGGGCTTATGGCGACCTTAGACGCTGGCGACGAAGTGTTGTTGCTTTCACCCGCATGGCCTTCGTATGATGGCATGGTCAAACTCACCGGCGCTGTCCCAATTCACGTACCTGTGAAACGAGAAAATTACCACCCCAACTTCGAAAACCTCGAGGCTGCAGTTACCTCGAAAACAAAAGCCATCATGCTCAATTCACCAAACAACCCGACGGGGGCAGTCTACACGCCTGAAGAAGTCGAGAAGATTGTTGCCTTCGCCATCAAACACGACCTTTGGATTCTTGATGACATGATCTACGCCACCCTTGTCTGGTCAGACCACCCTTACACCTCCCCCTGCACCATTCCCGGAGGGGCTGAGCGTACGATCACCATTGGTGGATGGTCCAAAGGATGGGCCATGACCGGATGGCGACTTGGTTGGATCACAGGTCCAAAAGTCGTGATGGATGGTGTCAAGAAAATCAACGTCAGTGCCGCCACGCACGTCGCCACATTCATGATGCCTGCGGCAACTGTTGCGCTCAGTTTGGAAGAAGAAACGGCTGCAATGGCTGCCTCGTTCAAACAACGCTGTGAATTGATTCATGGATTGCTCAGCGAACTTCCAGGCGTGGTCGTTCCAAAACCAGAAGGAGCGTTCTATGCCTTTTGTGACATCACCGGAACAGGGATGACCGACATCGAATTTGCAGAGCGAGCGCTCAGTGAAGCAAAGGTTCAGCTCATTCCAGGATCCTTGCTTGAAGGCGGTGAAGGTTTTGTTCGCATTTCGTACGCAACGTCACCAGAGAACATTCGTGAAGGCGTTCGTCGCCTGAGTGAATGGTTGAATGCTTGAGCAATGGGTACCCACTGCCAAGAGGGGGTATCAAAGGGGGCCCTTTGCAAACCTAAACAAAAAATTAGACAATTAATCGAACTCTAGGAAGATTGGTTCTGAAGAATCATCGGTTGTA
>JAACDG010000046.1 GCA_009937025.1 Methanobacteriota archaeon | reverse complement strand
TCGTGCCTGTGGCACAGCTCGCCGCCCAGGCGGTGCCGGAGGAGCATCCATCGGTGGTGCCGGAGGAGCATCCATTTCTGGCATAGGTGGCATTGGTGGCATTTCAGGTGGTGCCGGAGGGGCATCCATTGGTGGTGCCGGAGGGGCATCCATTTCTGGCATTGGAGGCATTGGTGGCATTTCAGGTGCAGCCGGAGGAGCATCCATTGGTGGAGCCGGAGGAGCATCCATTTCTGGCATTGGAGGCATTGGTGGCATACCAGGTGGTGCCGGAGGTGCGGCAGGCGCATCCATTCCAGGAGGTGCTGGAGGCATAGGTGGCAAACCAGGTGGTGCCGGAGGTGCATCCATCGGTGGTGCCGGAGGTGCATCCATTTCTGGCATAGGTGGCATTGGTGGCATACCAGGTGGTGCTGGAGGTGCGGCAGGTGCATCCATTCCAGGCGGTGCTGGAGGCATAGGTGGCATTGCTGGTAGTCCGGGTGGCATAGGTGGTTTTTCTTCGCTCATTTTCAATTCCTCCATGTATACCGCATAAGCGGCAACACCTCCATATTCAAAGAGCACATAACCGTTCTCCCCTTTAGTTTTGAAAAAAGTGGCCATTTGATGAGTCACCTCCCTGTTTTTCCATCATGTTGATGTAGGGTGGTTCGGAGGAGTGGACATGGTCGGAATGGATAGTGGCACCCCCCCAGTGCTCTTTGTTGTAGGAACTGCTGGTGCTGGAAAATCTTCTTTGGTGACATCGTTTCAACGTTGGTCCCGATTTTTGGAAACGGATGCAATAGCAGTAAACCTCGACCCTGGAGCAGAACGTGTCCATTATGATGCTGAATTTGATGTCCGTGATTTGATTTCACTCACCGAAGTAATGTCTGAATATGACCTTGGTCCAAACGGTGCCCAAATTCTCGCTGCCGACCTTTTAGCAGCTCAAGCGAGTGATGTTGCCCAACAGTTGCACGCTTTATCCGGTGAAGTCATGATTGTCGACACTCCAGGGCAAGTCGAACTTTTTGCTTTCCGTGAGGCAAGTAACCATTTGATTGAAGTGATTGGTCGAGAACAATCTGCCATCATCTATTTGTTCGATCCAATGCTGTCCCGTTCACCATCTGGGTTCGTGTCTCAGATGCTTCTCTCCAGTATTGTGGAATTCCGTCTTGGACTACCAACAAAGAATTTCCTCTCGAAATCTGATTTACTCGAGCCAGAAGAACTGGAAAAAATTCTCGAATGGTCCGAACGTTTGGAAATTCTTGAAATGGCTCTTTATGATGAGGCTGGGGGGCAACGTACCGAGTTTGCAATCAATCAATTACGTTTGATGCAGGAATTTGCTCAGGCGCCTGGATTGACACCGCTTTCATCTGAACTTGAAGAGGGTCTCGCAGATATTCTGACCTTTGCTCAGGCATTATTTGGTGGAATGAGCGATGCTCGCGACGGTTTCGCAAGCGATATCGAGCATGAAAAGAATTGATTGCAATCAAGCACCTCATAACACTTAGAAGCCGTCTTTCTATGGAAAGGTGTATGGCGCAACATTTACTTGCAATTGACGATGTCGAAGAAGACTTCGAAAAAATATTGAAATGGGCAATAGAATTCAAGCGTCTTTGGAAGCAAGGTGATGAAGTTGCTCAGAATTTTCTTCCTCTTGATACGCTCGCTATTGGCTCCATTTACGAGAAGCCGTCAACTCGAACACGTGTTTCTTTTGAGGTAGGTATCAATCGATTGGGCGGCTATCCGCTAACCCTGCTGAAAAACGATATTCAACTTGGGAAATCGGAAACTGTCGGCGATACATCACAAGTTCTTTCACGGTTTTTAGGTGGAATGACCTATCGTTGTTTTGCCCATGCTGATGTTGCAGAACTGGCACTGCATGCTGATGTTCCAGTTATCAACGCACTTTCCGACAAACATCATCCATGCCAAGCGGCAGCAGACCTGATGACTATTTTGGAGCATTTTGACGACCGAGAGGAATTGAAAGTCGCTTGGGTTGGCGACGGTAATAACGTGCTTCATGATTTGATGCTCGCATGTGCAATGCTTGGTATCGACATCTATTATGCGATTCCTAAAGGATACGAACCTGATGAGGCTGTTGTTGAGAGAACCAAAGCACTGGCAGAAAAGAACGGCAGTCAATTGGTTGAAACCAACGACCCAATCGAAGCGGTCACTGATGCGCATGTTGTCTATACAGATGTATTCATTTCTATGGGTGAAGAACACCTAACCGATAAAATCGAATCGTTTGATGGTTTCCAAATCAATGAAAAGTTAGTATCAAACATGGACGACGGTTGGAAATTCATGCATTGTCTTCCTGCACACCGTGGTGATGAAGTCACTGATTGGGTCATGGACCACAAGCATTCAATTGTTTTCGACCAAGCAGAAAATAGGATGTGGGCTCAAATGTCATTACTTGCTTACTTAGTGAATGACGGTGCTTGGGAAGCCATGGGCGAATTCATGAACCTCGATTGATTCACAAATACATTGTGAGAATGAATCCGAGTAATCCAAGCAACATTGCGATTCGGATTCGAGCAGAAACTTGGACATCTTCACCTTTGTACAAAGGTCCATTCAGGCTGATGAGAATTAAAATCGCAGGTGTTTGAAGAATCAGTTGGCCAAAAGCAAAAGGTCCTTTCCAGCAGGGGATATCCAGACAAACCAATCCCGCCAGGATGAGTACATAGGCCACCATTCGAGCATTTTCCAAACCTATCTTCATTGGGAGTGTTGTTCGTTCACCTTCATCGGCTAACATATCTTGGCAGTCTTTGACAATCTCACGGGCAAGATTCGTGAAGAAAACAACTCCTGCCACATAGGCGACAAGCCATGAAAGAGAATCGACTGTTGCAGCGCCATAGAGGATGACAGCAGCAACCATCAATGAGATAGAAACGTTTCCAATGAGGCCTTTACTTTTGGTTTCAGGACCTAAATCATAGGTCAGCATCATTGCTGCAGCACAGATGTAAATTGCAGCCAAGGGCCACCAAGCGGCATTGTTCTGTGCGAGTTCAATCGAACCATAGACCATTGAACCCAGACTCAGTATCCAAAGTCCGATGACGAAGTTTTGAGCCGCTTGTATTGATACACGTTGCGAGGGTATTGGCCGTGCTGGATGAGCTTGTGCATCGATTTCAGCATCTTTGATATCATTCATTGCATTTCCTGCACCCATGAACGTCAAGACTGCCAAAACTTGGACTGCAACTGAAGTCGTTTGTTCTGGATTCAGTGTTGCATTTAATCCAAACAGAGCGCCAAGCGGTACTGTTATTGCAGCAAGTACCATGTTTTTTGGACGCATCAATTCAATGAACGCCCGGACATCTGCCGCCATACTTCTGCGTAATGTGCGAAGGTCTTCATCCCTTTGCATCAAGCAGAAGCGATTGACCAAATACAGACTCGCATTCGGAAACCACCGATATCGGTTCCTTCATCGAATCCAACTTTGACAAAACGTCGGTCTCGTGCCAGAACATTACCCAGTTGGTTCATCGTTGCACCCCATCGGAAACGTTTGTTGACGTGGTCTAAGATGTCGCTGGTATTCGCTTCACCGACTGATGTGAGATAGGTTGAGATCTCTTGGCGTAGACGTTGAGTTCTTCCCATCAAGCCTCACCTCGAAGAGCGAGTTGGCTGCGACGGGTTAATTGTGCAACCGTTGTACTGATAGTAGCAGTTCCTGATCCACCTGGTCGATGCCAAGGTTGCCACCCTGCAGCGGCAAACCGAGATGGGAGCTTGCCGCTGGGGTGAGCATAGAGTGTCGTAGATTTCTCTGCCCATAGGGGGATTTCTTTCTTTTTCGATGAGCATTCAAGGTCAGCGAAAGTTATGTTTTCAAGGGTGTCTGCATTGTTGT
The DNA here is from genome assembly GCA_009937025.1 of Methanobacteriota archaeon. Classification (GTDB taxonomy): domain Archaea; phylum Thermoplasmatota; class Poseidoniia; order Poseidoniales; family Poseidoniaceae; genus MGIIa-L1. Next base: position 284 of record JAACDG010000046.1, on the reverse strand, counting down.
GCATGAACCAAACTCATCGGCACCAGTATATCAACCGAAGAAGCACCCCTTAAGTAAATTTAAACAGGAGTTATCCTCGCAGCACATTGTTTTTCACTTTAACTGCAAACTGAAAGTGAACGGATAGCCATTGAATTGACCTCGACTTTCTTTACCAAGCAAATAATTGAATGCGTGATGGCTAAATACGGGGTGGCGGTGGCCAAACTACCCACGCTCGTATAGTGTAGTGGCCCATCATGAAGGACTCTCATTCCTTCGACCCGGGTTCAAATCCCGGTACG
>JAACDG010000045.1 GCA_009937025.1 Methanobacteriota archaeon | reverse complement strand
TGAATCGGTTGTACTATTCATGTCCACAGTGACGGACTGGAAACTTTGTCCGCCGCCAGGTAGGTTTGTTGTCACTGAGATATCATAGATGTTGGTGTCCCCCATATATCCATAGACTTGCAAATGTGTGATTTGATTGGAAGTTGCAGTGACTGTCATAGATTCTATGCTACCTGTTGAACCAGAACTCGAAAGATAACTTCCAGCGGCAGTATCCCATTGGGTATCAATATCGCCATTTAATCCGTTAAAGGTGATATTTGCATAATAGGTGACGCCAGATATCATATCGATTTCAAAATAATCGAAGTCGCTTGAAGAGTCAATCGATAGGCCAGTGCACGAGAGCGGCAACAACGAAGATTGTGATGCAGTTCCTGTGGTGTCGTTTGGTTCGAGAATGTCAGATGCTAGCGTCCCGTTGCCAACACAATTGGTTGGAGTTGTTGTTCCGTTGCCACCGGTTCCGTTGCCAGTTGAGGTGCTAAAAGTCCAGAAGTCGAGAGTATAGAAACCATATCCATCATAGCGATACATTTGGACATAAACAGTCCCTCCATGTGAGGTTGCTGAATTATTCGTGCTTACCAATTCGGGGTTAAACATGTATGAAGAATCCATCATATTCCCATTTACATCGTAGATTGCAATGTCAAAATCGTTTGTATATGTAGAACCATTTGCAGAAGTATATGTTGTGTTAAAGGAAAGTTCCAGCGCTACTCCTTCATTCGCTGAAAGGTTTATTGCGACCCAATCTTCATCATCATTGACATCGAATTCTCCGAAGTCAGAGAAAAACACAGGAGCAAATCCTGTAAGGTTAGCAACAAAGGATGAATTGATTCCAGACATGTTGTCAGGTAAATCCATAGATGTTGCAAAATCGTTTTGATTTGGTCCTATTGCAGATACAGTTGGTACTGCAAGAGTAAGCGTAGTAAATACGAGCATCATTGCCAAAAGGTATGCTCGAGATTTATGTGTTTGCGGTGAACTCAAGATTGAGGACATAAACAAGCGATTGCGTGATAGTTTAAGAGACTCTCTATCTACTTAGATAGCAGTTGGTGCCACATGGCCGTCTTTTTTATCTTCAGGTTGGCGAACTCTTGACCAAACTCCACCCATTAGTTCGTCATGATGATTGCCGCAATAGTGGAAGCGACGATATGCCTCTCGAAAAGAGTAGGCTTTCTTACCAGTAGCCACAAGAAATCCCTCGGGTGAAAGTCGAGACACAATACTCCCTTCTTCACCACATCCTGGGAAATCACATACTGCAGAGCCGCCCATGTTACCCACACATGCTGACAGGTCTTTAATGGTCGTATACAACCTTACAAAATTACGCTCGATTCAACAGAAAATTCATTCTGCTTCAGGAGCCGGTTCAATGATGACCAGAGGGATATTTGCTTCAATTGCTTGACCTTCTTCACAATTCACTGAAGAGACAGTACCTGAGATAGGTGCCTGTATTTCATTTTGCATCTTCATTGCTTCAAGAATCAAAATGACTTGACCTTCGACCACTTCATCGCCTGCTTTGACTTCAACAGTTACGACTTTGCCGGGGATATTTGCTGAAACAGTACCCGATTTCTTCTTCTTCCCACTTCCACTTCTTTTCTTTTTGGCTACGGGGGCAGCATCGGGTATTTCGATCTGAAAGGTCCTTCCTTCGACAGTGGCGGACCAAGAAGTGCCCTCACCATCAACAAGAACTTCAAATTCTATTCCATCAACAATTACTTTTCGAGTTTCAGTCATAACATCACTTCCAAGGAGAGCGGTTGGCTCGTTTGTGCATGAGTGAGGAACGCCCCATGTTCATTCTTCGATGGTCTTGAGACCATGCAAGTCCGGGTTTGCGGGCGATTTGACTCGCATCTTCTCCATTTTGCTCAAGCATCGATAATACAGCTGCAAGTGCAGCCATGCGAAGTGTTTCTTCATCGTGGCTTGGCATTCTTTCACCTCAAAGTGGGATGTTTCCGTGCTTTCGAGCAGGACGTAATTCTTCTTTATCCAACAACATTTCCAATGCCCGACAAAGTTTACTTCGAGTTTGGTTTGGTTCGATGACATCATCGAGATAACCCAAAGCAGCAGCCGTGTAAGGGTTGGCGAACTTCTCATTGAAATCCTCTGTAAGTCTTTGTCGTTCTTGTTCTGAATTACGTGAATTTGAAATTCGCTTTCGATGAATAATTTCGACCGCACCGTCCGCTCCCATAACTGCGAGTTCACCGGTTGGCCAGGCTACATTGTAATCTCCACGAATGTGCTTTGAAGACATGACGTCATAGGCGCCACCGTAGGCTTTACGGAGAATTACGGTGAGTTTAGGAACGGTTGCTTCAGCGTATGCATAGAGGAGTTTTGCTCCGTGTCGAATAATTCCACCCCATTCTTGACCGGTACCTGGTAGGAATCCAGGAACATCTTCAAGCGTAATGAGTGGAATGTTAAATGCATCACAGAATCGAACAAAGCGTGCTGCTTTGTCACTCGCATCTATGTCGAGGCATCCAGCCAAGACTTTCGGTTGATTCGCAATCACACCGACGGTATGGCTTCCAAGGTGTCCAAATCCAATAACGATGTTCTGAGCCCAATCCGCTTGAACTTCAAGGAATGCGCCATCGTCAAGAATTTCTGAAATGACATCGACGACATCGTATGCTTTGGTCGCCTGGTCAGGCATGATAGTGTCAAGGACATCGCATGAACGGTCGATTGGGTCGCTTGTTTTCTTATCGGGTGGACGTTCGAGGTTATTTTGAGGGAGCATATCGCAGAGGTCTCGAGCCAATTGAATCGCTGCTTCATCATCAGGTGCAGAGAAGTGAGATACGCCCGATTTTGTTCCATGGGTCGATGCACCACCTAAATCTTCGAAGTTGACTTCTTCATTTGTGACCGTTTTGATGACTTCAGGTCCAGTGATGAACATGTACGAAGATTCCTCAACCATGATGACGAAATCTGTAATTGCTGGAGAATACACAGCTCCACCGGCACAAGGTCCCATGATGACTGAAATTTGTGGAACAACACCTGAAGCCCGAACATTTCGGAAGAAGATTTCTGCATAACTTCCCAGAGATGCAACTCCTTCCTGAATTCGAGCACCGCCTGAATCGTTCAAACCGATGACTGGACGCCCTGTTTTGAGCGCCATATCGAGAACTTTACAGATTTTGAGCCCATGCATTTCTCCAAGTGAGCCGCCGTAAGCAGTGAAGTCTTGAGCAAAGGTGAACACTTGTCGGCCATTGATTGACCCGTGTCCTGTTACCACTCCGTCGCCAGGAATGATGTCTTTATCCATGCCAAAATCACGGCAACGGTGTTCGACCAAGGCATCGATTTCTTGGAATGAGCCTTCATCAAGCAAGATATCTATACGTTCCCGTGCAGTCAATTTGCCCTTTCGATGCTGTCGATCGATGCGCTCTTGGCCTCCACCCATTTCGCTGCGTGATTTACGATTTCGCAAATCTTGGAGTCTTTCCTCAGTCGATGCCATAGGCTTCCCATGTGGGTCTATGGAAAACCCGCCCTTATGCGTTGCCTCTCTGTGGAGTGGTAACGTTTGGTCTTAATACCGTTGAATTCAATGTGTAGATTTCTGTTTGAAAAGAGAAATGATGTGAATTTTCTCGCGTGCATACGTGCGTTCATCCCCTGTTCTAAAGCAAACACTGTTTCCGGGGGTGTGAAGTGTCTTGAGGGAATAAGCGATGAACTGGGGGGTAAATCCAGTGTTAAGGGGTGTGTTGATAGGGAGGGGATACCTCCAACAACCATGAGCGAACCGTGGCGTATCGTTGTGGCCAAGCCTGGTCTTGACGGGCATGACCGAGGGGCCAAAGTTGTTGCTCGCGCCTTACGTGATGCTGGAAATGAAGTAATTTACACTGGTTTGCGACGCAGTGCACAGCAAATCGTTGATACGGTCCGAGATGAGGATGCACGTTTCCTTGGTCTTTCTTCACTTTCTGGTGCTCATGAACATCTTTTCCCTCGTGTGTGTGAACTTCTCAAACAACAGGGTTTGAACGATGTCATTGTATTTGGTGGAGGAATTATTCCTCTTGGAGATCGAGAACCACTGTATGCTTGTGGAATCCGTGCAATCTTTGGACCAGGGACACCTACTTCGGAAATTTTGGAATTTGTAGACAAGGCCACTCAGCTTGAGAATACCGGCGTTGGTCAAGAGAGTGATTGGCATTGGACCTCCTCGGCATGAGGTGATGGAATGACTTTGGAGTTTCTTGAACAAGCCAAATTAGGCGACCGTCGTTCGCTAGCGCGAATGTTGAGCGCACTTGAAAACGGAACCCTTCATATCAAGGACGCTCTTGATGCGATTGGAGAAACATCTGAGCCGCGGAACGGACAATGGCAAACTTTGGCGATTACCGGCGCACCCGGAGTTGGTAAATCCTGCTTACTCGACGGTTTACTCCGTCATTGGGCTCAACTCGGAATCCGAGTTGCAGTTTTGGCCGTGGATCCCTCTTCGCCACGGACAGGTGGTGCTCTTCTTGGCGACCGTGTACGAATGACTGTGGTCGATGATGTCGAACTCAATGATTTGATTTACCTTCGTTCAGTTGCCACTCGAAAAGCATCAGGGAGCGTCCCGGTCATCGTTGAAGACATGACGAAACTTCTCTTGGCTCTTGGTTGGCAAAGGGTCATCATTGAAACTGTAGGTGCGGGCCAATCCGAAGTTCGTTGTGCAGCAATTGCAGACCGCATTGTTGTCGTTGAAGGGCCAGCACGTGGAGATGGAATTCAAGCCGAAAAAGCAGGCTTGCTTGAATTGGCTGATGCAGTTTTGGTCAACAAGTCCGATTTGCCAGGGGCGGAACTTCACGCCGATGAAATCCGAGAGTCCTTTGAATTGGGAATCGGCAATAAGCCACCAGTTCTGTTGACTTCAGCGGTTCAGCATACGGGCGTTTCACAAGCAGCTGATTTGCTGCTTACACTTGCTTCTTCAGGACGTTCCGAACGAGCACGATGGTGAGAACGACTCTTGGCTCACCATGAACGGAAAATCCTTGAATCGCCAGAACTCGATGATTTACTCGAAAAATTGGCGAAGGGTTCAATTCTCTTGGATGAAGCGTTGAAGGTTATTGGAAGTGTCAAAAATGAGTGAAAATGTTGAATTAACCAACCCAGTTGAATTATCTGTTGGAGGTATGCGAGGCCATATTTTCCGTCGCTCAATCCATGTAGGTCTGGCGTTTCTTCCTTTGATTTATTTTGAATATGGTGAAGCAGTTTCTCAGAAAGTGGGATTGACACTTCCTCAATTTGTTTCATCAATGGTGTTTTTATTGTTCATTATAGAGGCTGTTCGCCTCAAATTTGGAATCACGGTTTATGGTCAAAGAGAATACGAGGCCGAACAAATCTCGGCATTGGGCTGGGGCGCATTTGGAATTGGAACCGTCTTTCTCTTGGCACCAATTGAAGCCTATGCATGGCCACTCATTCTTTCGTTATCTTTTGGCGACCCGTTTCTTGGAGAAATGAGGCGCAGGGGGATGAACACTCGTGAAGTCATTCTTTCTTCGACGGTATTTTTGTTCTTCGTTTGGCTCGCATGTTGGCATTGGTTTGGCACTCCACTTTGGATGGCATTCTATTTCGCCCCCCTTTGTGTTGCAGCAGAATGGCCACGACTACGCTACATAGATGATAATGCGACAATGGTCTTGATTCCACTTGGAATGATTCTGTTGTTTGAGCCGTTTCTTCAACTGATGTAATCGAAATAATTCGTAGAGAATGACTCAATATATTCAAATGATGAGTAGCATTGGCAAGGTTAAGGGATATTCATGAGTGAAGAGACGAAGGGTTCAGAACCACCTCAAATCGCCTATTTCGTTGTGTTTTCACTTTCCATAATTTTCCTTGCCATCTCAATGGTCAGATACCCGCTTTGGGGCCTTTGATTTCTAAGGGATGCTTGAAGAAGGTCACCGTTTTGGTCGACTTATGTGTGGCATTGGTGGGATGTTCGGAGAACCGGACCCTTCTGTTGTCCATCGGATGAATACGCTTCTTCATCATCGAGGTCCAAATGGAAATGCAGTTTGGTCCGATGAGCACATTTCTGTTGGTCATACTCGCTTAGCCATTGTTGACCTTGTTGGCAGTAACCAACCACTCTTGGGCTCATCAAGTGAAGTTCTCGTTGCCAACGGTGAAATCTATAATTATCGAGCTATACGTTCCCAGCACCCAACTTTTCCTTGGAAAACCCAAGGCGATTCTGAAGTGATTCTTGCACTTCAGCATGCATCAAAAGCCAAAAGTTCCAAGCCGTTAACCGCTCGACAACACGCAGAATGGATTTCCCAACTGAATGGGATGTATGCGTTTGCTCTTTGGGATGCAGATTCCCAGCATCTTCTTCTTGCCCGAGACCCTTTAGGAATCAAACCACTCGTACGAACTTCAATTGATGGTTCACTTCTTTTTGCGAGCGAAAGTAAAGCATTCACTGCCCATGAAGCACATGTACCCGAACTTGACCAAGAATCTCTTGTCGCCCGCCTTGCTTGGGAATATCCTATCGATGGGACAACACTGCTCAAAGGTGTCACACAAATACGTCCAGGGACTGTGGAGGTATGGTCATTTGATTCGGATGGGGCTGCACAACGAATCGATGTGGCTACCATTGAACAACAGCGCGTAAACCCTTCGCTAAGTTGGAACCCCGAATCAGATGCTCAACATCTTTTGGAAACGTTTGTTGAAGGCGTTTCAGAACGCTTGATGTCAGAAGTCCCTGTTGGCATCGTACTTTCAGGTGGACTTGACTCCTCTCTTGTTGCTGCAGTAGCGCATGAAGCAGCAGAACGCGCACAACAGCCTGTTCCGGCATGTTGGACGGTTGCAGAAAGTGAGGACAATCCAGATTGGATCGCCGCTGAAGAAGTGGCTTCAACGTTTGATTTAGTTCATCATCAACATCTTCTGGAACCCGATTCTTTCGAGACCCGCCTTCCTGATTTGTCATGGTATGGGGAAGACCTTGATGTGACTGTGCTCTTCTTCCAACCCCTCTTTGAGGAGATGTCGAAACATGTTACCGTTGGCCTATGTGGGCAAGGGGCGGATGAGTTACATGCTGGATATCCACGTTATCGCAACCTCGCTCAGCATGGTGAAGTGGTCGATGCTCGACTGGCATCAATGGAGCACCCCTTTGCTCGGCAAATCGAAAACGAAATGTTGCCCGTTGGAGAGAATTGGTATGCCAAGGGTCATGCAGGAACAAGCCATACGAACTCACTGGAAGAATTCCTACAGTTCGAACTTGACCACGGGCAACTTTCGAATTTTCAACTGCGATTGGTTGACCGTCATTCAATGGCCCATTCTTTGGAGGTGAGGGTACCTTTCCTTTCA
>JAACDG010000044.1 GCA_009937025.1 Methanobacteriota archaeon | reverse complement strand
TTAAGGATCATGGACGAGTATGGGGTTCGAAAGGAGACTGACTATGCATGGGCGAGAGGCAATGCTGAACATTCTTGGGGCTTTTTGCACTGAACTTCGTTTCTTAATAAACAGCCGAGAGGCCATGCATTCCCTACGCAACCGTGGAAGGACTTATTTGGGTTGTCTGCGCCACAAACCAATGGAGCGATTGCTATGAGCGAAGAATCCACTGAGGCCGGGGCGACCCCCGAAGAAGAAACGGTTGTCGATATAATGGCATCTCAAGCGGCGGAAATGGCTGCAGAACAAGAGAAGTTATCGAAGAAATTCCGCTTGATTGCCGGCGAGGAAGTCTTGCTCACAAAGCGACCAAGCACCTTTGCATTCCTCAACTTGTACATGCTTGGCCTTCTTGTGCTCGCGATTCACTTGATTTTTGAGTTTGAACCAGGAAAGGACAACGAGAGTTTCTTTGTTGGCTTACTCGCCACCATCTTCTTCTCCAGCGGTGCTGCTGGCCTGACAGGAATCATGTTGTTCATCACTTGGATGAATCGGTTGATGAACGTCTCGACATCCGGCCGGTGGGTGACCTTAGGCCTCCTTATTGTCTCGCTTGCACCGACTCTTGTGTTGTTGGATGATTTAATTGCCATGACTGGGCTGTTGAACGACAACAACACTGGATACCTACCAAATTACAACTTCATCATCTTCGGTGGTGGATTTGTTGCAGTGTACATGGCCTTAGTGTACTACTACCAGCGCAGTTTCCATTACGCCATCACGAGCGACGCCATCATCTTTGAACACAGCTTTTTGCTTTCACGCTCCCATCGCCGAATTCTTTTCGATCGCATCTCAGAAGTTGTTGTTGCTCGATCTCCAACCGGCACCTTGCTTGGTTTTGCGACCGTTACGGTGTTGACCGATTCCGGCGTAGGCATTGTCGAGGAAAGCAACGTTCCTGTCGTCAAGCACAGCATTCCGGGAACCAACGAAAATGAGAACGATTCAAATATGGAAAAAGCCGGTAAAGGCCTCATCCGAACACTCATTGGCATCATGACATATCAACGAACCATCAGAACCGTACGTCCCGATCCAAAGCATTGCATGTACAACATCCGAAAGTGGGAAAAGGCCAAAGGATTGTTGAATGAAATGCACAAGAAAAACAGTCAATCTCACCTTCTCAGTGATTTGAAGAAAACCATTTCGGAAACCACTTCAAAAGATTGAATCGAAAACGCTCAAACGAGTGATTCAAAAGCCCTAACACACCCGAACAAAACAGGCGATAACCATGAGCGATGATGAACTTCTCCAAGGACCGATTGAAATGCTTCGTAATGGCGACCTCGATGGTGCCATTGCAGACCTTGACGCAAAAATGTCAACCAACAAGACAAATGCACAAGTTCACCATATGTATGCGGAATTTGCCAACATGAAGAACATGGAAGCCCAAGACGACATAATTCCCGGGGGCAAAATCATGATGGCATACAAAAAAGCAATGCAACTCGATGAGGAAAATGAGGAGTATATTGCTGATTTCGCTACTTTTGCCCTTGAATGCCGACGCATACCTGTCGCTGTCAAAGAATTCCAAAGGTATGCAAAGAAACTCGAATTGAATGATATCCCAACCGATGAAGTCTTGTTCAATGCAAGTCGGAACATTGTCGATGCCATCGAAGTGATGGATCCTACCAAAAAGAACCCAATGGTACAACCATGGCTCAAGCAGGCCCTGATATGGGCTGTTGGTGGACTCGGCTACTCTCCTGAAGAAGCCATTGAAATGCTCTCTGAAGACGCTTGAGGTGAGCAGATGGCGGACGGCACAACCGTTCGCCTTGCCTTCCGAATTGGCTATCTTGGCGATGCTTATCATGGCAGCCAGATTCAACCGGATGTAAAAACTGTACAAGGCGAACTCATCCGAGTGTTCCAGAGCTTAAAGTGGCTTGACCCGGAAGAAGACCAACACAACCTTGTGCTTTCAAGCAGAACCGATGCTGGCGTTCATGTCAGATTGAACGGCGGCGTAGTTCGAATAAAAAGGGAATTATGGCAAGCATTAACGCCCCGGAAAATGGTGCGAGCGCTTGATGACAGGCTCCCAAAAGACATCGCATTTCTCGACGTCAGGGAAATCGATGATTCATGGAACCCCCGTATGGCCGTTCACCGTGTTTACCGTTACCGGCTTGAAGGCATCGAGTTTTGGGCTCACCCCGGCGAAGTGTTCAATGAATGGCTGAAGATGTTTGAAGGAACGTACGATGCAACGAATTTTGCTCGGCTTGAAGAAGGAAAGAACCCCATTCGAACGATTTATTCTTGCACCCCCTGGGTGGTTGATCAGCGGGTGGTAGGATTCGAAATTATTGGTGAGGCGTTCCTGTGGAATCAAGTCCGACGCACTGCGATGGCTCTACACAGAATGTGCATTGGAGAGATTGACCCTACAGAAGTGAAGGCTGCCCTTGAGGATGCGGATACACCTGTGGACTTTGGAGTGGCCCCCCCGGATTGGTTAATCTTGTGGGGTGTACACTGGAATGAATTACCTCTCGATGCAACTCCAATTGACGTGCAATGTTTCTCAGCACCTCCTGCTGGACCAGCCGTTGAGCGAACGATGAGAAAGCGATGGAGAGAAGCTGCCCGTCATGAACAGAAG
>JAACDG010000043.1 GCA_009937025.1 Methanobacteriota archaeon | reverse complement strand
GGATTTGAACCTGGGTCCAAGCGTCCCAAACGCCCGAGTATAGGCCAAGCTAACCCAATCGCCCCTTGCAGTCCTCGCCACGGCGTCTTACCTATGAAGTTCACTCAAGGAGTTGCCAGCAATCTGTATCAAGCCGGAGGAGGAGACCTTGTGATTCGGACATGGCAATGAGGTCTTCGGCATCGATGTCGACGTTACTTTTGTTGAGCATCGGTTGGAGGCTTTTGACGCTCAATGCCCCGTTTTCATCGGTTGCACTAAGAAGGATTTTAGGCAATCCTTGAAACGAAATTGGCTCCTCTTGAGGGAATAAGTTTTGATTGACTTCAAGGCGTTTACGCAAAGAGTCACGCAATTCTTCCGGTGTATTTGCAAGGGCGACTCCGATACGCAAGTCGGATGGAGTTGCAACTGAAGTTACAATTTCTGCATCAACTGGTAATTTCTGACCGCAGTGTGGACAGGTTCGACCCGTCCCCCGGTGCCCATGACATGTCTTGCAGGCACTGCACCTGACAACATTCCATCCAGCACCAGACATAGTATGGCTTCATGTCGAGGGTACTTCAAATCTTCTCAAAGAGAAAAGTCAGTATTCGTTCTACGGGAACCCGGACGGAGTGCTGGTGCTGCTGGTGCTTTCACATCAACTCGCTTTGGCGTTGGTTCAGATGCCTGTCGTGTTAAAGCACCACGAACAGGTCCTGTCCCAGTGCGTGCACCGAGTGAAAGTGAGTTAGGCAAGATGAGGGCAGCCATAGCAACCCCGTGATGGTCTGCAGCAGCAGTCACTTCATCAACAGCAATATCGAAAGAGAGTATCTCAAGATCACGACTCGCCATTTTATTTTGCAAATTCTTGCGCAGTATGAGGGTTGTTTCCTCATAATCGAGTTCAGTTGAAACGGTTGCTACAATTGCACATTCGTCACCTTCTGGCGTAACACATGCTGCCCAAGCCACACCTGCACATGCTGAAGAACCACTCCAAGAATAAGCAGTAGCCAGATGGCATTCAACCAATGAACCCATTGGAAGTGGCTGTGGCGGAGTTGCTCCAAAACCAAGTGGAAGCATCGCACCCTTCATTTCGATTAAACGTGAATCTCCAAGGCCAAGTTCGACCAAACCTTGGTCATAAGCATCTTCGGCGTTCTCACCCCATGGTGCTACGGCAGTCATGAGCCATCCTGGACAGGCAACTTTGGATGAACGCTCTTCTCCAGACGAGTACATGATGTGGGTACAGATGCAACGGGTTCATGAAGAACATGGTCGTAAGACCTCTATGGCGACGGTTTCTCGAAGACTCCTTTTACTGGCAGCCATGTTCTTTTTCTTCGTTGCGATTGGCATCAACCTTGCGAGTGGAGGGAGCACCTTGGTCGTCGTGGCATCTGGCCTTGGATTGATTTTCATTGTGTTTGCATGGTCGCTTTTTGATGCTGCTTCGGAGGCAACTGCAACATCTGGCGCTACGCCAATCAAGGCGAACTATTCAACCGGTACAACTATGAAAAATCCGCAACGTGAACCGATAGAGGAATCACTACCTGACCCTCTTGCCTCTGGTTTCGATATACCGTTGATGTCATCACATCAAACGAACGGTCTCAAGATTTTGAGGCGCATAGGTTCGACACTTGTAGCGTTCTCGCAAGGTTTTTCCAAGTTCGTTACATTTGTGATAATCACCATGATGGCAAATGATGTTGCGTGGAGTAGGTGAAATTTGGTCGACGAAAGCGAGCAATTGGCGGCGGTCAGAATGACCTGAGAATCCATCAATAGTAACCATTTCACAACCAATCTTGACAATTTCTGTCTTTCCATTGATAATCATTGGAACTTCGCCAAATCCTTTCTGAAGTCGTCGCCCGAGTGTTCCTTCAGCTTGGTATCCGACAAAACATAATGAGTTTCGATCTTCATGAGCCCAGTTCTTGAAATATTCCATAACAGGGCCACCATTGAGCATTCCAGATGTAGCCAACACAATACATGGTGAATTATCCATGATGATGCTTTCACGCAATTCTCGTCCTTTAACAGGTCGGAACCATTCACTCGTGAATGGGTTTGCACCGTCGTCTTTGAGCAAAGATTTGCGGAGACTGCTTGTAAGATAATCTGGGTGGGCTGCGTGAATTGCAGTTGCCTCTTGGATCATTCCATCCAACCAAACCGGCACTGGTTTTACAGTTCCCGAACGGAATAATTCATCGATAGCAATCATCACTTCTTGGCTACGACCAACTGCAAACACTGGGCAGATGACCTTGCCACCTCGAGCCATGGTTCGGGAAACAATGTCTTGCAACTCTTGATTCGCCTCTTGCCTCGATGGTTGATAATCTCCAGATGCACCATACGTTGATTCAATCACAAGAGTTTCTACGCGTGGGAAACGTGTGTTTGCTGCATCGAACAGCCATGACTTCTCATACTTCTGGTCGCCACTGAAGACAATGTTGTGCTTGCCATCACCGATATGGAGATGGACAGCAGAAGAACCAAGAATATGGCCAGCATTGGAAAAGGTGAGCTTGATATCCGGTGCGATGTCTGTGGTTTCATCCCAATTTACATCAACAACGTGCCGCATACAGGTTCGTATATCTTCCATATCATAGGGAGCCCGCTTTCCTTCAGCGCCTCCGACTTTCAGATAATCAGTTTGCAAAAGCAACATCAAATCTCGTGTTGGTGGAGTACAATACACTGGACCTCTGTACCCGTATTTGAACAAAACAGGAAGCATTCCCGCATGGTCCAAGTGAGCGTGTGTCAAAACCACAGCATCGAGTTTTTCCAAAGGTAACGCTTCAGGGGCGGTAAAGTATGGCATAGGATCGGTATCCGAGGCGATGTTCACGCCAACATCAATCATTACTCGAGATTCATTGGTCGTGACAAAGTGGCACGCTCGTCCAACTTCTCGGTAAGAGCCCAATGCGGTAACCCGTGCCCAAGTCGCACCAGGTCGTTGAGGGCGATGGATGTTAAGGCCGAAATCTTTCAGTAGCTTTCTGCGTTCCTCTGCATGAGCATGGCGGTATCCACGGATATCGTGAACGGTCTTTGAAACAATTGGCGGGGTTCGCTCTACAGTAATCAACCAACCTGCTTGGTCTCGTATTTCTTGCAAATTGATTCCACGTCGTCCAACCGCTTCACCAGGGTTTTCACACTGTACGGTAATTTCTCTGTAGCAAGCATCGAAGTAAATATTGGTAATGTTGGCCTTCTCAGGAATAATTTCTTTGACAATCTTAGTAGCATCTTCTTCTGATTTCATGATTGAAGCATCCGGTCGGAGAACAATCTTTCGCTTGACTTTCCCAGCGATTTTAGCAAGGAGGCCGTCCGTAGCGAGGATTCGATTTGGTTCAGGGGTAACCAAAGCAATGTTGCCTGCTTCGAGTTCTACAGTGTAGGGTATATCCCGAGGGACAATTTTCTGCACTTGGTCTTTCAATTCTTTAAACGTTAGACGCATATTTTCACCTTTTTCCGCGCTCGCACATTGACTGTGCACAAACTCTCCCTAAGGAGTGCAGTATTGAGCTGCGGGAATTAGAAGTTCTCAAGAAAGAAGTTTTGCAATTTCTGCTTGAGAAAGGGACACAAAGCCATCTTTGGCAGTAATTACTGCCAAATCCATGCCGTTTCCGGAGGCGGCGTCACGCTGCCCCGATGCGTGAAGGGCACGGGCCGCGAGTTTCAATGCATCGGTTCGAGACATACCTTCGCTGAAGCCGTCTTCAAGGACACCATACATGTATGGAGAACCTGAACCTGTGGCACAATAAAGGTCTGGAATAGAACCGCCAGCAGAATCGATGGAGTAGACATGTCCACCTTCATCATCGACACCGACAATCAATAATTGAACCCAGTGCGGACGGCCAGCGAGGATATTTGCAGTCAATGTTGCTGCACCACGAACTGTCATTGGTTGTTGACGGCGAAGTTGGAACAAAGCAACTTCAGCGCATAGTGTTCGAGAAAGAGATTGTGCATGACCGACAAGACCTGCAGTTGTCAAAGCAAGATTGTCTCCAATCTTGAACAACTTTTGGACGCTTTTGTTCGCAATGAAATGACCCATTGTGGCGCGGTGGTCTGCTCCAACTACGACTCCACCATCGAAGGTAATGCCTATTGTACTTGTTCCGGTTTTCAATACATTCTGCTGCGCATCCATTGTCATCAATCCCTTCTTTTAGTCGACACCTTTTGAACCTTGAGGCGCAGGAGTATGTTCCGAGTGCACCCTTATCAATCCGACGAATCTTTCGGCCATTTCCCAAGCCTTGTGAAGAAGCCCCCACTGGCTCTTGTTGAAGGCGAGTCTTCTTGAGGTGTCCGATGCCAGCGTCTTGTATGCGCAGAGGTAAGAAAGGAAAAAGGGACGAAGCACAGTCTTCGCTCGATGCCTTTACCAATCCTCAGCCTCAGCAAAATGACAAGCCGAAAAAGGACACTGTCGTTCCATCAATGCCGGACCTTGACGTATTGGCACGAGCCGATGAGAAGATACGGGAAGCCGAGGAGGTCGCTGAATTGGCATCGAAGGATGATGATGAAACCTCACCGCTCCGAACCTTCAATATGCCAAGTATGGAAACCAATCAAACTCAAATTTCAACTGAAAACGATGTCATCTATCATGACCTTGGACAGTTGTATCCACACCCACCGATTCTAGATAATGAAAATGGCATGGTACTTCATCGCGCTGTGCTCAACGACATCACAGGCTGTGGCCAATTGATGGATTGGGTTGCTGATGACCATGCAGTTATTGTAGAAATGAACCGCTTGATGAAAAAGAACGTCGAATTTAATGCGGCTTTAACACAACTTAACACATTCATTGACAAAGATTTAGGCGGACAAATTATCCAAATGACGGAAACTCGTTTGATGTTACTTCCACCAGGTTGCCGAGGTGTTCGTGGTGTTGAAATGGAGGCTTTTGCCGTTGACGCTAACGAACTTGGAAGGTGGCGGATGTGATGGAGGAACAGCCCATCGACATTCCATGTCCAATATGCAAAGAAGAGGGTCAGCTTCGAATGGTCGCCAATGTCGATGAAATACCCTACTTTGGCGAACACACACAAGTCACCGTTTTGTGCCATGCATGTGGATGGCGTCAAACAGATTTCATCCCTGCAGAAGGAAAGAAATCAGGTGCATGGTCGTTGATTTTGGACAGCCCACAAAAACTCCGTTCGCGTGTTGTACGTTCTTCCTCATGTACCGTCAGGATTCCTGAATTAGAACTCGAGGTTATGCCGGGTACGAACTCTACAGGCTATGTAAGCAATGTCGAGGGTGTTTTGAACCGTTTCGTCGAGATAATCAACATGGTCCGACGCGACGTTGAGAGAGAGATTACACTTGATTCCGAAAATGATAATCCCGAACATCTCAATTCACTTGCAACTCTTGATTCTTTACTCACTTCAATTCAACAAGCCGGCGATGAAAGTGTATTCACTGTCGAATTTTTGGACCCACATGGCCATTCAATGATCCTTGATGAAGATGCATCTGCACGAGAATTAACTGATGAAGAACTTGAAGAACTCCCAATCGGTCCTGACCCTGTTGTCTTTTCATCTGATGATGCTTCGTGATTATTGTGCATCTGACGCCAAAAAGTCTGCAACGAGATGAGCGGTTTGGTCGCGCATTTCATGCAGATTACTTAGCCAAGACGTGGCTCGTTCAATACATAATTGCTTCATTTCGCCTGCGAGGATTTTCCCAGCGCGATAATCAGCATTGATTTCTTCTAAATACGAATCATCATCTTCAAAGAAATACATCATGTAGCGATAAGCCACATCAATATCAGGATTTCCACCAATACGCCGATGTTCCTCGACGGTTGCTTGGCCTCCAGAGAAAGCACGTTTGATTTTCTTTTCGACCGTTGGCAAATCATCGCGTAAGAAAAGGGTTGTTTTCGGCTTACTGCTGCTCATTTTTTCACCAGTTAAGCCGACAGCAAAATGGTGGTAAGTAGATGAAGGCGCAAGCAATCCCATGCCTCCAAGTGAGCGTTCATATTCGAGTAATTTTATTCGGATTCTGGATTTATCATTTGCTGTAGCGCTTGGGACTGCAATCGTCCTTTGCTTTGGATTTGACAGTATATCCGAAAACCCAAGATGCTCAAGTGAAGCAACCATGCCTGCAAAGACCGTGTTTAAACGGTCTTTATCCAGACGCCCATTTGGTAATTGGCCGAGGACTTCTGCGTTGTCATCTTGAACCGAAAGGCCAATCACAACACCTGAAGATTTTCCATCATTTACATTAAACCAATTGGTTTTGGATGCCAGTCCACGTGTCAAACGAAGGTGGGGGTCTTGGTCGACCCCGACAGGAACGACAATTGGCCGCAAACCACCGTATTCATCGGTTTGTGGGTGCAAGATATCGCCGACTTGAACCAAAGGTGCCTGAACATGTGCGAGGTTTGTTTCTCCACTGAATCCATAAATTGCTTCAAACTCATTCAAGTTAGTACGCTTTCCAAGTTGGAAACCTAAGCGTTGAACAATCGGACGAGATGATTGGAAATAGACATTGGTTTTTTCAGGGTCAACTCCAAGAGCGGCATAGTGCGAAATGTATTCTTCTAGTGCAACTTTTCGACCTCTTTCGAGAGAGACTCCACGTGTGGCTTGGCTTTCTAAATCAGCGACTGCAATGGTGACATCGCCTCCAAGTTCTTGGAACCATTTCACTTGGTCAATGACCATTGAATGCCCCATATGCATTTGCCCACTTGGCATCAGACCGGTGAGTACACCGAAGGAATCCCCTTGCTTTTGAGCGTCGAGAACCTGGCCTAAATCACGGTGTGCAAAGACAATTCCACGCCGATGTAATCGCGAAGGAGAAGGGAGACTCATCTGGTCCATTGAGGAAAGACCAAACTGTTCAATGATGCGAGAATAATCAGTTGATTGAGCGCTCCCCCAAGGGTCTATGACAACATCTTCGCCACCCATATACGTATCCTCTAACCTACGGGTGTCAACCTTATGGCATCAAGTCTTCGCCCTCATTCAGCATTAAACTTCGATTCGGGTCATTCTTCTTCAAACTCGCTGGACCGCTGAGGTAGTTTCTCTGCAAATGGACCCAAGCCCTCTCTTTTCAAAATGTACATCATCGCAGTAATGGTGGTTGCAGCCACGACCACAGACAAAAAAGCCAACCAACCTGATTCACCGATTCCATCTCTTGGTTGAACCAACCAAGTGAAGGTCAATTGTGGCTCATCACTAAATCGCTTTGACCATTTGAACAAATCTGTTGTGTCATGCGAAGCAATAGTCACTGCTGTGGAATAATTATTCCAAAATTGTGAATGCCCGAGAATGTCATAATCGACTGTTCCATTCACTACTATTGAGACATTATGACCCTTGGTGAGGGAAAGATGAAGGTATTCGGAAGAGGGTTGAGTGTAGCCTTCTGCTGTCTTTTTTACCCCTTCCAAATCAGATAAAACTGATTCTGAATCACGCACCTCAACGACTTCCCCACCTTGGAGATCGACTATCCAAGTGGTTGGTACGTTCCAAGCAAGTGGCGAAACTGCAGTACATTGTTCAGTTTGTAGTAATTCAAATTCAATGATGGTTTGATTATCAATTGTTTCACTTGAATGGGAGAATTCATAGCAATCCTGAACGGTCCAATACGACCATGCTTCCCCCCATGTAGTCATCCATGCTTGCGCTTCATCAGTAAGGTAAGAGGCGATATCTGCATCGTGTCGAATGGTGGCATCGTTCATTCGACCAATCCAATACAAATTGACCAGTCCACCTTCTTCAACAGCTGTTTGAACCTGTTCCTTTGAGCCAATAATTTGTTCAAGACTTCCGCCTCGGCGACCAAGATTATACCAATCCCAATCATCTTCGGGAACATCAGTCGATGAGTGCCATGCTGATGATGACAAACCTGTTTGGTCTCCATGAACGGCAAATCCTTGTGAAGCGACCGTCGTGTGTTGACTCATTGTCAGTCCGGATGGGGTAAAAGTCGAAATCGGATTGTCGCCCCATTGATTTGCAACAACACGCTCACTGATGTATTGCTGGCATTCTAGGGCAACAGCGCCAGGGTCAGCAGTCCATTCGAGATTTGGCATCCCGTAACAACCGAATTCATCTCCAGAATCAAGACGTTCTTGGGCCAATGCTGTTCGCAACCATCCGTCTTCATCCCAACTCTCTTTAGCCGCAACTACAGGACTAAACGTCGAGGAAAGCAGACAAAAAAGGATTGAGGCGGCCACCACACGAACACAACTGATGTGTCGTTGCGGAGCCATGGTGCGGGGTAACACCCGAGTGATTTGATACTTTGTACTCTCTCGTTTGGTCAAGAGGAGAGGGTCTTGAATTGCAACTCATTCGAACATTTCCATGGGAACAATCAAAACGATATAGATTTTCGATTTTCTTATGCCAGAGATGGAATCTGTTGTTGATGCATGGCAATCCCTCGAGCAGCATTGGCTCATTCCGACAACTAATCAAGAGTTACCTCGAACTCCAAGTTATGGGTTTTTGAGGTTGTTCTTATCGCCATTTTTGCGACCAATGCTCAATGCTAAAATGAACGGTTTGCATAATATTCCTCGTAAAGGACCCGTGATTCTTGCAGCCAACCATCTTTCACACGTCGACCCGATTTTCGTCATCGCATCTGCACGCCGAACAACGCACTACTTAGCAAAAGATGGTCATTTCAAAAACAAACTACTTGCAGCAGCAATGCGAGCGACCGGTCAAATCGAAACCAAACGCGACAAGGGTGGAGAAGATGCACTTTCCAGTGCAGCCGATGTTTTGGATTCAGGACAAGCATTGGGCATCTTTCCAGAAGGAACGCGTTCAAAACGCACTGAAGCGCCATATCTACTCCCTGGGAAAACAGGGGTTGCACGTCTTGCAGCCTCATACCCGAATGCTGTGGTCGTTCCGATTGCACTTCTTGGGACTCGTGCATTTATGAAACCACAAGAACACAAGGTACCACGTCTTTGGAAGCCCATTTCGCTCTCTGCAGGTCAAGGCATTACATGGATTGAATGGCTTCAAGACCCAAATGGTGGAGACATAAAAGTACAGCAACTAACCGAACTAGCCGACCGAGATGAACATGAGATACGAGCGTATCTCTCTTCACTCTATAGAAAATTTACCGACCAATTAATGGGAAGTATTTCAGCACTTGGCGCTCCATAGTTGAAGTAGTGTAGAACATTACCACCTACGTGGAGCGTATAGATACACAACTTGGCGAACTCCAATTGGATGGCAGCTTCTGCAAGAAAAGGTTGAAGGCGGAATTGCGCGGAATGGAACTGCTTTGTTCAATTGTAAATTCAACACCAATTTGGAGTTTTGATTTTACTTTTTCCCGACCATTATTATCTTCAAATGATGATGGGCCAACTATTTCGATTGATATTTTCCAGTCCATACATAGAAATCTCATTGCGCTTGACCCGCATCTCACCGTTTACATGTCTCGAAAGCCTGTATGTATACTGAAAGATCGTAATGATGTTGACACACCTGCAACGGATTCCATTGTGTCTCTTGCTTTACTCGGAATTGCGGGATGGCCAAGTAATTCTACACCTGCGACACTTGCAGAAAAATCCATCATGTGCAAAGGGATGCTACAGTTTGGAGAGTTGTCAGAACTCCTTCCCTCTGATTACCAAGAAATGCAAACAGTTCTTCACCTCTATGAAGAAGGATTTGTCCATGAGAGCATCTCCATTCTTGCTCAAATGGCTCGGCGTTGGTATGTGTGCCGGTGTTGGGAATTTGAAATGATTCAAGAATCGCTTGAGCCCATACTTCAACAGATACGAGAACATGATATTCTCAACTATCTTTGTCATCCAGATGAAGAAAGTGATGCTCTTTTCATCTCTGCATGAGATACATTCGCTCAAGAATGCTCAAGTGCTGTCGGTTGCGACAAGCAGTTGGTGAGTCTATGAAAGTCTACCACGACCTCATTCAATGTATTTTCGATGAAGGTGAAGAGAAGGGTGACCGAACTGGTACCGGGACACGTTCTGTCTTTGGGCACCAAATGCGTTTTGACCTCTCAAATGGATTCCCGATGGTTACTACAAAAAAACTCCATTTACGCTCTATTGTTCACGAATTACTTTGGTTCCTAAAAGGTGATACCAACGTCAAATATCTGCAAGAAAACGGTGTCCGAATTTGGAATGAATGGGCGGATGAAAACGGGGATCTCGGGCCCGTGTATGGCAAACAATGGCGCAAGTGGGAAGCAAACGATGGTCGAATTATCGACCAAGTCGAACAGGCTATTGATATGATCAAAAACAATCCGAACAGTCGCCGGATTATTGTCTCTGCTTGGAATGTTGGTGAACTCGACAAGATGGCTTTGATGCCATGCCATGCCTTTTTCCAATTCCATGTTGCCAATGGTAAACTCAATTGTCAACTCTATCAGCGCAGTGCTGATGTCTTTCTTGGTGTCCCTTTCAATATTGCCTCATATGCACTTTTGACCCACATGATGGCGCAAATTTGTGGACTGGAGGCTGGAACCTTTGTTCATACATTAGGCGATGCACATCTGTATAACAATCATCTTGAACAGGCTCAATTACAAATTTCTCGCGAACCATTGCCTCTGCCTCAACTCAAATTGAACCCAGATTGTACAACTATTGATTCGTTTACCTTCGAAGATATCGAAGTGGTTGGCTATGAACACCATCCGCATATCTCCGCCCCTATTGCTGTGTGAGGAAAATACGATGTTCACCATGATTTTTGCATGTGATTTGAACGGAGCCATCGGCAAAGATGGAGACTTACCTTGGCGTCAATCATCTGACCTACAACACTTCAAGAGAATCACGATGTCCAAAACCATGGTCATGGGCCGGAAAACATGGGACAGCCTTCCAGGCAAACTACCGGGCCGAAGGCATATTGTCCTCTCAAGAACACCTCGAGACGATGTTGAAGTACTCTCTTTTGAGGATATTTTAGAACTCGGAGAATCCGAAGAACTGATGATTATCGGTGGTGGGGAAATTTACCAATTGTTTTTGGAACATACCAAAGAGATTCATAAGACGATTATCGAAACAGAAGTCGAAGGTGCTGATGCATTTGCCCCATCGATGGAGGGAGAGGGTTTCCACATGATTGGTGAGCGCTTTGTCGATGCAGGCCCTCGTGATGAGCATAACATGATTTTTCAGCACTGGATTCGATAATCACTCATCTGGTTGGTATTCAGTTACCCGCAACCCCAAACGACCTTGGCGTGATGGACGTTGCATGATTTTTGCATACTTGTCTTCAAATGCAGCCTTCAAATCAATCTCCATTGCTAAAGAATGGCCCATAAGCAAGAGCAAGATATCTGCCATTTCCTCCGCACAGTCTGTAAGAGGCTTACCTTTGGTGACCGCTGCCGCAAACTCTCCAAGTTCCTCAACGGTG
>JAACDG010000042.1 GCA_009937025.1 Methanobacteriota archaeon | reverse complement strand
GGAGCATTCCTAGACATTTCACATCGTGGAGAAGAAGCGATTCTCAAGAAACTTCCTTCGATGCACCACCAATTCAAGGAGTTGGCCGGTGTTGACATCTCCAAAGAACCAATGGAAGTTGGACCAACTGCTCACTATGTGATGGGTGGCGTTCGTGTCGATGCTGAAACTCAAGAAAGCAATGTCCCTGGCTTGTATGCTTGTGGAGAAGTTGCTTCGGGTTTGCATGGAGCAAACCGACTTGGTGGTAATTCTTTATCCGACCTCATCACATTCGGAAAGCGTGCAGGCGAATTTGCTTCAAAGCGAGCAAAGGACCTTGCCCAACCAAGTATCGATGATGCTCAAGTCCAATCAGCAATTGAAAAAATGCTGGCACCACTTCAAAGAGAGGTTGGAGAAAACCCTGGTCTCATCTATGATGAAATGCGTGATATGATGCAGGCAAAAGTTGGAATTATTCGAACAAAGGAAGAAATGGAAGAAGCAGTAAAGGACTTGAAAGCATTCAATGAACGTCAGTCTTTGTGTTTCCCTGGAACCTCTCGCAAATATAATTCTGGATGGCATCAAGCATTGGACCTCAAAAACATGGTAGATGTTTCGATTGCTGCAACACTTGCCGCCCTCACTCGAGAAGAGAGTCGCGGAGGACATACCCGTGATGATTTCCCTGGTGAAACTGAAGAATGGGGTAAAATTCTCAATATCGTATACATGGAGAATGGCGAAATAAAAATACGCCAAGAACCTGTTGAAGAAATGCGTTCAGACCTCAAAGATGCGATTAAAGAAGTGAAAGCAATGATTGCTGAACGTGCAGCAGAACAAGCAGGAGGTGGGCAATAATGACACTCAAAGGTAAGAAGCAAGATTTCAAAATACTTCGTGGAGAAGGCGACGAGGCATCTCTTGAAGAATTCAGTATTGAATTAGATGAAGGCATGGTTGTCCTTGATTGTGTCCACCGTATTCAGCATGAACAACAACCAGATTTGGCTGTTCGTTGGAATTGTAAAGCTGGGAAATGCGGTTCATGTTCTGCAGAAATTAATGGACGACCACGTTTGATGTGCATGACACGAATGAGCGATGTCGTCGCAGAAACTCCGAAAGGCCAACCTATTGAGATCCGTCCGATGAAAGCATTCCCTCATGTCAAAGATTTGGTAACCGATGTTTCTTGGAATTACGAGGTGGCTCAGAAAATTAAACCTATCAATGGCCCGGATGAAATGAATTGGGAATTCAATCAAATGGAAGCAGAGCGAGTACAGCAATTCCGTGAATGCATCGAATGTTTCCTTTGCGTCAATACGTGCCACGTACTTCGAGACCATGCTTTGTTTGACGAATTCGCAGGTCCTCGGAATGTAGTTCGACTTGCTCAATATGAAATGCATCCGATGGACAGTGAAGACCGTATTCCTGAAATCAAAAAGGATTTTGGAATTGAATATTGTAACATTACTCGATGCTGTACTGAGGTTTGCCCTGCAGGTATTCAGATTACAGATGATGCGATTATTCAACTTAAAGAACGAGTTGTGGACCGTTATTACGACCCATTACAACGCATTTGGCGTACCCTTACTCGTCAAAAAGTCCGCTACTGAGGCGATGATTTGGCGCTGACTTTGGAAAAAGTACGATTCTTCTCCGCTCTTGGGTTTGGAACTGCATTCATTTGGATTGGTATTCAACATTTCACCAATACTGCTTTTTTTATCCCTATTGTTCCAGAACCACTCGGCGTTCCCGAATTCTGGGTCTACATAAGCGGGCTTGTCGAAATCATTCTGGGATTTGGAATGATTGTACCCGTCTCAAGAAGGAGAGCTGGATTTTCAACAGGTGTTTTTCTCATTCTGGTCTATTGGGCAAACCTGAACATGTGGATCAATGATATCTCGATTGGAGAGACGAATTTTTCTACTCTTCAACACATGTTCCGTGCAGCGGCACAAATTGCAATGATTTGGCTATCGCTATGGATTGCGGAATGGCCAGTAAAGAAAGAAGTGTGAGCTTCAAATCCCTCCGAGGAGGGAGATGAAGCGGCGACCCTTGCGGGGACAAATTTGAAAATTCAAATTTGAAAAGCAGACTATCAAGTTGTTATGGAATCAAAGGTGTTCGATTCCGGACTTCTTGACGTTGGCCTTCTTGATCTTATCAGGAAGCCAAGCCGGTCCATTAGCTGGCTTTGGAACCATGCTAATGCTGCCAGTAAAGCAGTGGACACGCTTGGTGCCACGCTCACGTAGGCGTATGGTCGTATGTCCGCGGGTTGCAGCCTTGAGAGCTGCGCCACGGGGTTGTTTGCTTGCAAAAACCTGGCTCGTATCTTTTCCGTTCTCCATGAGAACAAAGTATTTTTTATCAGACATT
>JAACDG010000041.1 GCA_009937025.1 Methanobacteriota archaeon | reverse complement strand
TCATTTCAGAGTCCCTTGGGTTGATGATGCAGGTGAAATTCAAGTTAATCGTGGATTCCGAATCCAATTTAACGGTGCAATTGGTCCCTACAAAGGTGGACTCCGATTCCACCCTACAGTCAATGCTTCGATTCTGAAATTTCTTGCATTTGAACAAATTTTCAAGAATTCTTTGACCGGTCTTCCTATGGGTGGCGGTAAAGGTGGTTCTGATTTCAATCCAAAAGGAAAAAGCGATGATGAAGTTATGCGCTTTTGTCAATCATTTATGATGGAACTTTGGCGACATATTGGCCATAACTGCGACGTTCCAGCCGGCGACATCGGTGTTGGCGGACGTGAAATCGGTTACATGTTCGGAATGTACAAAAAACTCCGAAATGAATTCCAAGCGGGTGTCTTGACCGGAAAGGGTCTCTCCTATGGTGGTTCTTTGATCCGTCCAGAAGCGACTGGATACGGTTTGGTTTACTTTGCTCGTGAAATGCTTGCGGCGAAAGGTAAATCCTTCGAAGGAGCAACTGTTTCAATTTCAGGTTCAGGTAACGTTGCACAATTTGCCTGCGAAAAAGTCCTCGACCTTGGTGGCAAACCTGTTACCATGTCGGACTCGAGTGGCTTCATTCACGATACTGAAGGCATCGACCGAGAGAAGTTGGCTTGGATTATGGACCTCAAGAACAATCGCCGTGGTCGAATTTCGGAATATGCAGCTGAATTCAGTAGTGCTACATTTACTGCTTCAGCACCCGAACCTTCCTCAAACGGTCTTTGGGGCGTTAATGTTGATGTCGCACTTCCATGCGCTACACAAAATGAAATCAACGGCAATGAAGCACAAATGCTGGTTGAAAACAACGTCATTGCAGTTGCAGAAGGCGCAAACATGCCATGCACACCCGAGGCTGTTGAAGTGTTCCACAAGAGTGGAATCATGTTTGCACCAGGTAAGGCAAGCAATGCTGGCGGTGTTGCAACCTCCGGACTTGAAATGTCTCAGAATTCTCTCCGCTATGGCTGGACACGAGAAGAAGTTGATGCCAAACTCGACAATATTATGGTGAACATTCACAAGAATGCAGCAGAAACTGCTGAGAAATATGGACGTCCAGGGGATTATGTCTTTGGAGCAAATGTCGCTGGCTTTTTGAAAATAGCTGAGGCAATGATCGCACACGGAGTGGTGTGAGGTTCTATGGAACTCTTCGTAACCAACCAAAGTCCTCAAGACCGAAAATTTCGCTTTAGCATTGCACTCGTATTTATTGCGCTTGCCCTGATTATGACCCCTTCTTCTCCAGTTTCAATGGGTCTTCTTTTTACTGCTGGCGTCCTTCTGTTCAATGCCATCTCAGGAACATGTTTCATCTACCGAGTTTTCGGTATCAACACATGTCCTGCTCCTGTCACAGAGTGAACAATTCTTTTGGACGAAGTACCTGTTGACAATGCCACGCATTGTCATGATAAATGAGCAACGCACATGCAGCCGTTAGCATGCGATGGTATTCACCAGTAATCTCATACATGGCCAATTCAGTTCCAGGGTTATGTGAAAGAATCAGTGTTGTTTCTCCATCACACGTAGTCTCCATACATTCCAATAGGGTACTTGCAGAAGCGTGATAGAGATTTTCCATTGCTTGAGTTGGTAGCTCTCCAAGTACTGTTTTCATACCATCCAATGTGGCTAAGGTTCGATGTGAATCACTCACCATTACTCGACTTGGAATCCAATTGAGGCGTTGTAGAGCACGAGCCATTACAGGTGCATCTTTGATTCCTCTAGGATTGAGAGGTCTTTGGTGGTCCGACAGTGAGGCTTCAGCATGACTGCTTTTGGCATGCCGCATCAGGAGAACTCGCCGTAGCATCACTCATTCGAGTGTCTCGGCATTGAAGAGTCTTCTCTTCAGCCTTGGTAAGCAATCCAAGTTCCGGAGGCTGCATCATAGTACGACAAGCTACCATCGGCAGCTCTCGACCAATTTACACCATTCTCTTCCCATTGCTGGGGTGATTCATCAATCGCAGGCAATTCTTTGGACGATTCAACACCCATGTTTGATTCGGTAGCAGAGTCAGCATAATTCTGAGATGCAAATGGAGAAGTTTCCGCAGGCAATTGTTGATTATTTCGAATAACAAGCAGGGCAGCAAGGCCGCTAATTGCTAAGAGGGCGATAATGGCATAGACCAAACCGCCTCCACCGCTTTCAGCAACTTGTTCTGAACGTGTAGCATCATTTGGATAGTAATCATACTTGTCCGAAACGCCATCGCCATCGGTATCGGTGGTCTCGTTACGGTCCAATGGGAAATCATCTTCTTCATCGTTAACACCGTCTTGGTCAGAATCCATTTGAGTCAAAGCGCAACCGTCATCGAAAACAATTGAACCAGTCGGTGAGAGAGGACAATCGTCATCAATATTTTTCACGCCATCATCATCATCATCTTTTTGATATGCAGAGCAGCCATCGAGGTCCACTCCATGTGCTTCATCAGTATCTGGGCACAAATCTTTGTGATTGTTGATGTTATCGTTATCAGTATCAAGTTGAGAATCTGCACATCCGAAGTTGTTGACCTGCTCACCAGCAGGTGTTGCAGGACATGTGTCGATGGTGTTGTCAATCATATCAGCATCATCGTCTAATTGATTATCAGCACACCCAACTGCGTTGGTTACCAAGCCGATTTCAGTATCAGGACAATCATCATCATCGTTCATAATTGCATCATTGTCATCATCACGTTGTGCATTCGAACATCCATCATCGTTCACTTCATCCATGTTTACAGTCATTGGACACAAGTCATCCACGTCATTGATTCCATCTTCATCGGTATCTCGTTGAGCAGATGAACAGCCAACGCCATTGACAAGTGTTCCAGGTGTAGTTGATGGACATTCGTCAAGTTGGTCGTTGATTCCATCGCCATCGGTATCGTTTTGCGCATCAGAGCAACCAGCAGCATCGACTGCGGAACCAAGTGGTGTCATTGGACAAGCATCGAATGCATCCATGACTCCATCGTTATCGCCATCTTCTTGAGAACCAGAACATCCTGTGGAATCGACAGTTTCACCAGCAGGTGTTGTTGGACATGCATCAATATCATTGGTTACGCCATCGAGGTCATCGTCCTTCTGTTGTTCTGAACATCCCATTGAATCAACAGCTTGTCCTGCTGGTGTATCGAGACAATGGTCGGGAGTATCGCCGTTTGGATTGTCACCGTATCCGTCTCCATCAGCATCGAACCATTGTGTTGGTTCGGCAGGGAATCGGTCCGCAGCGTTTCCATTTTGATTGTCTCCGTATCCATCACCATCAGCGTCTTCCCATTGAGTCCCATCCATTGGGAAAGCATCAGGGTCGTTTCCAGCTTGATTATCTCCGTATCCATCACCGTCTTGGTCAGCCCATTGTGTTGAGTCGGCAGGGAATGCATCGCCGTTGTTACCGTTTGGATTGTCTCCAAAACCGTCTCCATCCGTGTCAGCCCATTGTGTGGAATCAGCAGGGAATGAATCAGGTGTTGTTCCAGCAGGGTTGTCTCCGTATCCATCACCGTCTTGGTCAGCCCATTGTGAGGGGTCGGTTGGGAATGCATCTCCATTTGTTCCAGCAGGGTTATCTCCGAATCCATCACCATCGGAATCGGCCCATTGTGTTGAGTCGGTTGGGAATTCATCAGGATTGTTCCCAGCAGTATTGTCTCCATATCCATCACCATCTTGGTCAGCCCATTGTGTGGAATCGAATGGGAAAGCATCGGATGCGTTGCCATTCGGGTTGTCTCCGTATCCATCGCCATCTTGGTCATCCCATTGTGAACTGTCAAGTGGGAAAGCATCCGGTGAATTACCAGTTGGGTCATCGCCGTATCCATCGCCATCCATGTCGGAGTATTGACTGCTGTCTGTTGGGAAAGCGTCGATGAGGTCATTGTATCCATCACCGTCAGAGTCTTTCTGAGAAAGTTCACAACCGTCTTGGTCAACGATAGCACCTGCTGACGTGTTTGCACAAAGGTCGTATTCATTTGCAACTCCGTCGTTATCATCATCAATTGTGAGTGAGAAACAATCGCTGTCTCCGATTAATTGAACATTCACATCAGAATAGAGATTCACTACAGCGCAATAAATTCCACTCATGTTCGGTGTTGAATAGGTAAATGTCGGCATGCTCATGTTTTGGGCAGTTGCAGTGAAGTTTGTGAGTGCAGAGGTTGCAAGAGATGCACCAGCAGCGTCAGTTACCAAGATTTGGTATTTGTAATCGTCTCCTGTTACAAGGTCGCTGCCTTTGACCATGACATCATTGGTAGCTGAAGTTGAACTTGCAGAATACGAATCAATCAACATGGTCGGTAATTGTGGAATGAAATCATCATCATGGACTCCAATTACTCCTTCATTCGAACTAAGATTCACTTGTGTATTGTTGAATGAAAGGAATGCCACAAATCCGTGGTCATTCAGTGTGGTCGGTCCGTTCCAACTGACTTGCCAAGATTCACTTGTTGCGGTGGTGGTTGTGAATGTGGTATTCATTTGGTCAACCATTGACGCTGCGAGGGACACATCGACATCCATTGAGGAGATAAATTCATTTTCAAATTCGACAATGTCTAACACAAACCACCAAATTGTATAATCAGTATATGTCGAAAGATTTGTCGCATAGATTTCACCGGTTGTGGATGAAGTGGTTAGGATCTCGAGCATTTCGATATAGATGCAGTCTTCATCTTCGTCAAGCATTGCACCAGTCGAATCGTTGAGTACTGAAACCGAACAGTATTCTGATTCTTGAGAAACCGGGTTTGCGGTAGTAACGTTGACCATCATGGTTGTTGCAGTGGCATTGATGTTGCCGTTACTCGGTGCAGACCAACTCTCCGTATCGTTGAGGAAAAACTGAAC
>JAACDG010000005.1 GCA_009937025.1 Methanobacteriota archaeon | reverse complement strand
TCTTTTTCCGGTACCTGCCTTGTGTTTGACCCATTTTACCATTATTTTCCGTAGACACAATTTATATTCAACCTTTTCCAATGGGATTACTTATTCTGCAATTATTCGCTATAGATTCTCGGGAATCAAATGCTAGGTGACTACCAGTGTATTCTTCGAAATAGTATGCGTAAAAACGAAGTATGTCAGTTAAGTGTGTAAACAAATAGAATTTGTGGGCGAGGGGTTCACCATAACACCCTTGTGCACATAGTATCTATTCACGAGGGGTTGCAGTCCGCCCTATTCGTCCCTACCCATACGAATGGATTTCATGTTTGAATGGGCTTTGCGTGGGCTAATCTCATTGCCAGGCGTAATTTCTTTCGTATTCAGTAGCCCTCTTTTGGTCCCAGTCTACCAACTCTTTTGCCATTATTTTTTTGTACAAAAATGGCGTTAGTAAGAGTAAATATAACATGGATAAATATCCGTGGGGCAAGAGCGGTGCATCTTTATGAGTGGGGCTTAGTTCCCAAAAATTCAATTTTGTAGATCGGTGGTGGTCGGAGTGTCTTGTCACATTACACAAATAGATACTACTGAGTAAATGATTGGAATTCCAAGAATGTCTCATACCTACGGGTTTCCCTTTTTCCCTTACTAGGCCATAATGTTCAACATAATTTATCGCTTCCAACAATAGTTTCGTTATGAATGCACATAAAAGAAAAGATAACATTCCAAATAAGCCACCAATAATAAACGCTAATACTGTAATAGTTAGGCTTCTTGAATATCCAATTAACATTCTGTTATGGATGCTCAAAATATTGCGATTTCTCCTTTTTAATCGATCTGATTCAAGTTTCCAACCGCTAATTTGTTCTTCAATACTAGCTCGAATGGTGAATAAATAAATATTTGCGCCTCTTTTTGCTGAGGCTGGATCTTCATCTAAGCATACGTCTTTATGATGCCCATAAACATGTTCGATGGCAAAGGTACAATCCCAAGAAAAAGCAAGCATCCAATTCCCTATGAGCATGTCTATTTTATTCTGCTTTCTATGGGTTAATTCATGACCTGGAACTGTGCCAAGAATGCCTATAAGTAACGTAGTTTGGAAAATAATAGAGATTTTATCTACTAAGGTAAAAGAATCTACAATTTGGATAAAATCAACATTAAACATAGAGTACAATCCTTCAATATACCAATCCGGGGGAATATTGCCAAGAACAGTTACAACCAAGAATATCAAACAAATTAATACTGGCAAATTGATGTAAATTGAAAAATTCAATATGGCTGGATATGAAAATTGTTGAATTTCCTTGTCCCTAGGCAAAACATGATCTCCGATGATAAGAAATAACGACCAAGCGATAACAAAAAATGTCGGGTAATTCTGTCCCATTAAAACAAATATGATAAATAAAATACCGGTTATAGACGGAATATAATGTTTGAAATATTTCAACATCTCTCATCACCCTTTGTCTACTACATCATTCCACTCAATGGATACTCTTTAATTGAGCCCTTTGGAATGTAGCTTTGGAATCAAGTTTTTTGAAGCGTTATACTTCATTGGTTCTTATCAAGCCATTCTTGACCATACCATTTCCATTGATCGGTTGTCCACCCTTCAGGGAGGCCGCCAGGGGGTAATGGTGGGGCTTCAGAAGGTGCTGCAGGGGTTGGTTCTGGTTCTGGTGCAGAAGTTTCTATTTCAATTCCAGCAATCGCTTCAAGACTGTCATCTTCACCATACAAACTCGCAGCATCAATGGTTGTTGACTCGATAGCCTCATTGTCCAAGTCATCCTTGACAACGGTGAAATCAAGACTCTCAACATCGTCATCCCAAGCAGAATCCGCAACGATTCCACCTTGAGCAGAAAGACCAGCTGTCCCTTCTAACGCCTCGTTTTCAGCAGATTTGTTTTCGGTTGGGGCATACGGTACGCCATACATCTTAACCAAAGAATTGACTTTACGGCGTTTCACGATGACACTGACGATAATAATCACCGCAGTAAGAAGGAGGAATGCACCACCTCCAACAGTGACAACTTGTTTGACAATGTTACTATCAACTGGATTGGTATCGAATAAGCCGGCGCTAGTACTGGCGTTCCATGCTGCAAAACTCAGGTCTGTGTCGTTTTCTGCCTTATCACGAGCAAGATATGTTTGGTAGTCATCGTTTCGCCATCCTTGGCATGAAAGAGATGTGTCATCGAAGTTGAGCATGCAATGGTCCTGTTCTGTTTGAACAAGAGGGCGTGTGTCATCGTAATCAGAGTTCGAACCCACGCCATCATTGTCAGCATCAAAGTATTCATTGGGGTCGGTTTCCATACCTTGCGATTCAGTCACATCGACCCAGCCATCGCCATCTGCATCAGCACAGCCATACGAAGGAACTTCGATGTAACCTATTGCTGAAGATGTGTTGACAATCCAAGCCTTAGTCGAGGTACCAGCCTCCCACGGACAACCATCTGGAATCAAACCTGTTGGGTCGTCTCCATAGCCATCAT
Source organism: Methanobacteriota archaeon (assembly GCA_009937025.1). Classification (GTDB taxonomy): domain Archaea; phylum Thermoplasmatota; class Poseidoniia; order Poseidoniales; family Poseidoniaceae; genus MGIIa-L1. The sequence continues at coordinate 10,666 of JAACDG010000005.1, read as the reverse complement.
TATCGGCATCAATCCATTGGGTTTGTTGCTCTGGTAGTGCATCAGCCCCTTGTCCAATAGTCCAGTTCTCAGTAGGATTTGAGTATCCGTCAAGGTCTGAATCCAGACAACCAAAACGGTCGGTTTTTGAAAATCCATTCAAATCTGGACAAGCGTCTGGAGTGATTCCATTCGGATTGTCGCCATAACCATCCTGGTCTGTATCATACCATTGGGTTGGCTCATCTTTGAATTTATCACCCTCAAGGCCGTTTGCATTGTCTCCGTATCCATCTCCATCTGAATCAATCCATTGGTCGCTGTTGGTTGGAAAGGCATCACCGTTGTCGCCTTCAGGATTATCTCCATAGCCATCACCATCTGAATCAATCCATTGTGAGATGTCATTAGGGAATACATCGCCAAGATATCCGTTCGGATTGTCTCCATAACCGTCTCCATCGGCATCAGCCCACTGTGTGAATTCGAGGGGGAAAGCATCGGTTTGATCGGTGACTCCATCTCCGTCTGTATCCAAATCATACAAACGTATTTTTGACAGGGTTGGTGTTGATGTAACAATGTATATTTCACCTGTATATACTTGCATTGAACCGACGACTCTTCCGGTTGAATCATAGGTATCACCTTCGGTAAAACCAGATACATCGACTTGCGTCAATTTGCCATTTTGTGTCCCGATATGATAGGTAGAATTGTCGAATTCCTCTAATGAGACAATCGAGGAACCATGGCTGAGAGAGAGCGTTTCGACCGCCCATGAATTGGTATCGTAGCGATACAGGTTACCATTCGCAGTTCCAATCAATAAATCCCCATTATGGTCTTCCATAGCCACGTTGATGATGGATGTCGAATCGGTCAATGTTGTTAATGGGGTTCCATCGTTATCTGAAATGTAGGTTTTCTTATCGTAAGCGCCAAGAACAATTCTGCCGTCTGAAAGTACATCAAAGGCATTGAATCCGGTTTGAACCTGTGGAGATACCACTCCAGTTGGCCCTTCCGAATCGAATTCTTCTGCTCGACGACGGCTGCCTGCATAATACGCTAACCAAAGGTCGCCTTCATCGTCCCAATCAGCATCATTTACTGGGTCTTGCGTGGAGATGTTTCGATTGGCAATTTGGAGGTCCATATGTACGATTAAAACACCGGAATCGTGACAAACTACCATCAATTGTTGAGAGGCATCCAAACGAGCAGCATTTGTACTGACGTTCAAATCAAGTTGCCATTGTGGTATGAGATAACCACCGACAAAACTATTCACGCTCACATTTCCAGAGGTGTCAACTGTCAAAACTGAACCATCGTACAATTGTTTCCAATAAACAAAGTTCGGTTCATGTTGCTGAGTGTACCCACCATCAACAAGTGAGGGACCTGAAGCGGAAGCAAGGGGAATGATTCCAGCAAGGGGTAACATCAATGCTGCGATGAGAAGAACAACGAATCGCTCCATAACAACCCGAGGACCTCAAGCAATATGAAGCGTCCCCTTGATGGCATCAAGGGTATTTTGCAATCATTCTGGCTCATCATCGAGTTCTTCTTCGGCTACTGTTGATTGAACCGGAGGGGTCAATTTCAGTGGCGTCAACTTTTGAACTGGTTTGAGAACAGTGGATGCTGCGGATTTAGGAACTTCACCTCGATTTGATTGTGGAGGTGCGCCACGCGCTTTCTTTGGAACCAATTGTCGGAGTTGAGGAGTCAGTGTAGTCGTTTTCACATCAGTTGCTGGTTCTACCGATTGCAGAACAGAAGTAATTGGACGAAGTGTCGTTGACATTTCTTCTTCTTGAGTTTCTTCGACCACTGGTTCAACATCGGGTTCTTCAGTTGGTTCAGCAACTGGCTCGACAACCTGCTCCATTTGTGTTTCAGCCACAGGCGAACTGATCGGCTGAAGCGGTGTTCTCACTAATTTTTGAACTGGTTGTGGGAGATTTGGAGCGGCACCAGAACTACCAAGTGGCTTTTTCACAGGACGGGCAAGAGGAGCACCGGCCATTGGAGCCAATGGTTTCGAACTGGTCATCGGACTTCGCATTCCACTTAGGCCCATGCGGGCTTGTGGGGGCTGCTGTTGACCTGAAAGGACACCTCGCATTGGTCGGCCACCTGTGGAACCGAGTGCATCAGAACGAGCACCCAAAGCACTTGGGTTCATTTCTCCGGCACCTGGTGCATTTTGTCCTGAAATTGATTGCATCCACATTTGACGCTTTTCAGCTCGTGTATCTGTTGATTGAAGTTCTCGGAATTCTGCTTCACGGGTTCGAACATCGGACTCTGCGATGTCGACTTCACCTTCGATTTGCTTTGTGATGGCGGGTCGCATCTGGTCTTCAGCCATTTCTTTGAAGGCATCCATTTTTTCGCTCAAACTTTGTAGTCTTGTGCGGATTTCCGCTCGCTTGAGGCCAAGTTGGGCCTCGATTTCTGCACGAATATGTGTCTCTCGCTTACGAACATCGATGAGCGCTTTGTTCCGCATGATTTCTTCACGTTTGTCGAGTTGGCGTTCGAGTTGAGTTGCAACTTCTTCTTCCTTTCGAGTTCGGAATTCATTGAGGCGGTCTTCCATATCGACTTCAAGTTCAAGAGAAGTTTCTTCTTTCAATAAGTCGAGATCTGTTTCGAAGGTCAAACGCTCATTACGTAGACCTGCATCGACTTCGGACATGATTGCCTTACGGGCGGATGCTTCACGAGATTGGAATTCCAACTCAAGACGCTCGGACCAATCGGTTTTCTTCGAGTCATATTGGTCTTCGAGTTGTCCGCGGAGTTCTGCTTCACGTTCATATCGGAAACGGGCAAGACGATTTTGGATTTCAGCTTCTCGAGCATTTCGATAACTGCTGAACTCTTCATCCATTCGAACGTCGAGTTCTGCTTCAACATCCGATTTGAGGGAACGTGAAATGTCATCAACTGCCTTTGAGAACGTGATATCATATTTTTCTCGTAGACGCGATTTGCGTTCTGAAAGACGTTCTGCATGACGTGCTTGTAATTGTTGTTCGATTTCAACTCGGAGTTCATCTCGACGTCGGGCGATTGCCAATTCTACATCTTCACGCATTCGTTCTTCAAGGTCTTCGGTTTCTTGGCGTAGTCTGCCTTCGAGTTCATCTTGTAATTGTTCAGCAATATCTTCTTCTAAACGAAGGCTTCGACGTTCATATTCTGCTTTCAAACGCGCTTCACGTTGCTTTAATCGGGTACGCAATTGTTGTTCGAGGCGGGTTCGGATGCCGCGCCGTAATTGCTCTTCACGTTCAGCGAGACGAGCAGCATGGCCTTCTTCAAGACGGGAGATTTCAGAAACTTCCATTTCCTTGAACCGGTCTTCCATTTCGAGTTCGATGTTTGCTTCTATTTCCCGAACTCGGCGTTGTAATTCTTGATTGTATTCCATTGCAAGTCGTTCTTTTTGAATGTCAAGTCTTTGACGATGCTCGTCTTGAAGTTGAGTTTCAATTTGAGCCTTCAATTGTGCTTTGTGTTCTTCAAGACGAACGTCTTGTTCAACATCCAATTTATCTTGAAGAGATTCAAGTTGGCGGTTGAGGCGAAGTTCAAGTTCTCCTCGCATTCGAGATTCTTCACGAGCCAACGAATCGCGTTCGAGTGTACTCAAATCACGCTCCATCTCTTCTCTCATCTCTTTTTCGAGTGAATCGAGGGTGAGTTCATGTTGAACGGCCAAATCACTGGCAAGTGATTCTTGCATGACGGAAACACGCTCAGCGATTGCTTGTTGGCGAATTCGTCGTTCTCTCCGCATATCGGCTCGGAGCCTCTCTTCCTGACGGAACCGGGCACTCGTCATCGTTGCTTGGTCGAGGGTGGATGTAGCCGTCGATGTGAACTGGGAACGGAGTGCAGAGAGTGACACTTTATCGGTATTTTCTCGCTTCTTGCGAGCTGCTTCAATGACCTCACTATCGTCGCTTACGCTCATTCCCATCGTATCCCATCCAATGGTTCATGCACATCTCATCATAGATAAGGGGCGCGACAAGAACGCGAGGCTTCATGGCTGTTTCCGAAGGTTATGCGACTGACCAAGTCGCGCTATTCTGCTGATTCAGAACTTGATTCAAAATCAATTTGTTCAGCCTGTGCCATCTGTTCTTTAGCCACTATTGTCGGGCCATATGTAATATAAAAAATTACGAGAAGAAGTGAAAGGAAAAATAAGCTAAAGGGCACGCCCATATCCCTCAAATCTATTCCAGCAGGAGTGATATGATCCATTGACAAAACAATGCCGAAAATCAAAGAAAAGAATTGGATGATTGTGAGTTTGAGCGAAAAACCCGACTTTGTTTTTGGTAATTTACGGTCCGATATCATCAATGCTCCAGCAAGGAACATAACCGGTAGAATGAGAGATTCGAAATATGGTTTTTCGTGGATTGCGGAGTCTGAAAGACACAGCATGCAATTGGTCGACACTTCTGGACCCAATCCCGATGAAGGTTGTAGCCAAATTAATGCACTGACGGTAATCAATAACAAGGCGCTGCCAGGAGAGGCAAGACCGTTGAAATACGGTGTTTCAGAATCATTTTCAGTATGGAAGCGGGCCAAACGCAACATGCCTGTAACGATGACCCAACAACTGGCAACGGCCAAAGAAATTGTCCAAACTGGAGAAGCCTGTCCCCATCTTCCAAACATGACGAACATGAGGAGTGCTGGCGCAAGGCAGAAGGAAATACAATCCGACATAATGTCAAGAGACCCTCCAAGAATTTTGGTTTTTGAATATCGGCGTGCTATTGGGCCATCGATGGCATCACCGAAAACAGAAAGAAGAATACAACCCATCGCAGCCCAAATATATGTGGTTCGAACACCGTTTTCAAAGAAAGGATGCTGTAATTCTTCTACGGCCAAAACAATAAGGAGAATCGCAGATGCACCAAATAATCCATTCAGTAACGTAATAATGTCTGCTAACCCAATCATTCGAAATGTTGAACGCATTCAATCCCTCAGAAGGTTACTTTGAAACTGGTATCACATGCTGGACAATCAATTTCGCGTTCTCCGGGTCGGCGTTTCATTCGTAGTTGCCGAGCACATCCAGGACAAGATATCTCTACACGTGCAATTTTTGGAATAAGCGTGAATTGGCATGAGCAGGATGCACATTTCAAATGGGCCGGGCGTTTTTTGACCCCTACAACAAGGACTTTTTCACATTCGGGGCACCCGACTTTTTCCTCAGCCCACTTCTTTCGAGTAACGTCATGTTCGATACGTACGCGGGCTTGGCACAAAGTGCAACGAACTTCTCCCAATTCATTGGGCAATAATCCATCACATTTGGGGCATGAAAGCGCTGGTGGAGCAATTCGTGATTCAACTGTTAACTCTTCGCTCATGGTCACCGCTCCTGTTCTCACTTCTTGAGTTATTTGCTTTACAAAGGCCTTCTTCACTTTTTCTTAGCAATTAAAGCGATGCTCGCAGGTAAAAAGTTCCAAGGTAAATCCAATTCGATTCCATGCTCTTTGGCAAGAAGTTCAAGCATGCGTTTCGCACCGATTTGATCGCGGGAACCTTTTAGATTGATGACATGAACTTCTCCATCTGCTGTGAGTTCTTCTGGAAGAGAACGTTGATCTCCTTCAACTGCTGGAGAAGATGGAGGCGATGGCGCCTCTGAACGTGTGAGAAGTTCTGGTAAGTCAACATGCGATGTTTTTTTCCACCATCGGGAACGCCCAGCATCACGGTGATTCTCAACTAAATTCAACGATGCTAATTTTTTCAAATGGTGGTAAAGGTTGTATCGTTCTACATTCACTTCGGCTTGCAATTGAACCGTACTCATCTCATCTTTCGTTGAAAGAGCGACATACCACGCTCGGCGAGTCGGATGGGCAAGTGCAGTTGTGACTGGGTCTGCTCGAACTCGTGCCATCTCCTCACCGTTTGGGCATAACCACCCCTTAGGTTTGAAGATGCCGCGTAAAGTGGCTAAATTGGCAACTCATGCCTGTGTATATTTTAATTTGAGCAAGGCAAATGCTTCTTTGGTATCTCTCCATAATGAAACAAAAATGCCGGACAAGAGGGCGAACGCGCCCTCGCCACCAGCAAGACGCGCACCGTTCAAAATAACGAGTATCACCGATGCTTCATGAATCAAAACACCCACCCAAAGTTCGTCATAGAGTTGCAATATGACTGCTGCAACCAATGAAAGTGTTATTCCAACGGTGATGAATAAATTCCCCATAAGGATTCTTTGCGCTCTACGTGCTAAGTCAATAAGGTCAGTGAGCATGAGGGGGTTATCGCTTGGGATGAGTACATCTGCTGCTTCAAGATTGACCGTTTCTCCAGTCCCAACCGCTACACCAACATCGGCAAGAGCCAGTGCTGCGGCATCATTGAAACCATCACCAACCATCATTGTAATGTGAGTCTTTGAACGATTTTTGACCCATTGTACTTTCTGTTCAGGAGAAAAACCACCATGCGCAGATGATTCTGGCAATCCAACACTCTTTGCAAAGGCAGAAACCGCAGCTTGATTGTCTCCTGAAAGAATTTCAACATTGATTGAACGTTTTTGCAATCCTGCAATTAATTCTTTACTTCCTACATGTGTATCATCATGTATGAAGGTGAACAAAGCAATTCCTTCTGCATCTCGAACCAAGAGGCTGGCGCCATGGCCTTTATTTTCTGCAACCTTGTACGCTTCTTGAAGTTCCTTAGGAACCGAAACTTTGAGTGCTTTAGCACGATCAAAACGAATAAACATCACTTGCTTTCCACTGACCATTCCTTTGACTCCAGCTTCGATATCTGAGAGGGCTGTAACTTGCGATGTGGGAACTTTCTGTTGATGCAAGTATTCCATAACTGAGAGGGCATAAGGGTGAGAGGAACGGGCTTCAAGGCCCCCGGCTAATTTGAGTGCTGCTGATTTTTGCCGCCCATTGGCTATAACGACTTCACCCACTCTCGGTTTTCCAGAAGTCAAGGTCCCCGTCTTATCGAGTAAGATGTGATTGACCTTTGAGAGACGTTCGATAACATCGCCCCCCCGTGCGATTGCTCCAAAGTGAGCCGAACGGGAAAGTGCTGCTGCATGAGGTACAGGTGTAGCAAGTAACAAAGCACATGGACAAGCAACAACCCAAATCAACAAAATGACTTTCCAATCATTCGGGAATAAGAAATACCAAACTGCGATTGCCCCTGTCAATACTATTGGAACCCATATCGCAGTAAAGAGTTCAATACTGCTCTGTAAACGTGGTGGCTCTTCACGGAAAGTATGAACTGCGTCAATTAATCCTGACAAACGAGTATCGTCTCCAACAGCAGTCACTTCGCCAACAACAGGTCCGCGTGCCAAAACAAGTCCTGCTTGGATTTCATCTCCTTCTGAAACTTCAACAGGAACCGATTCTCCAGTCAAAGGAGCTTTGTCTAACGAGCCATGGCCATCGAGAATCTTTCCGTCAGCAGGAATTAATTCTCCGCTTCGGATTTCGATGGTATCCCCAATTTTAATCAATTCAATAGGAACCGTTTCATGTTCTGCATTTGGGTCGGGAAGTGCACAGCCATCTGCACCAATGAGTGGGGTGGAAGATGCCATTTGAAGAGAAAAACCGAGCATATTGTTGGAATCGATTTTCTTCGGTTGATTTCCTGTCACTCTCCGTGCTGTTCTTGGAAGGCGGTCGAGTCCTCCTTGCATTGCTTTGCGAGCTTTCACCAATGCATCGCCCTCAAGGTGTGCTGTGAATGCAACAAGTATGGCAACAACTAATGCTTCTTCCCACATTCCCAAAATCGCTGCACCAATCACTGCTAAACTGGTCAAGACTTGGAAACCCATCTGTCGGTTGGCAAGTGAGGCAAACGCTTCTTTGAACATTTGACTGCCACCCACCAACAATCCAGGCAACGCAATCACGCCAAGCAAAATATCTGACCAACCGAGGATTTCACCGAGGATGACAAGCGCGAGCAATGGCAAAGCGATGCCTCCGCCGATTAACCGCCATTGGTCAGGTCGGATTCGGTTTGAAGTTGCGGGTGTAAGTAGAACCGCTGTGCCTATGATGTGTTCAAGCGCCGCATTACGCTTATCATACAACTCAGGAGAAACATCGGGTACAATTTGGAGGATGACTCGATCGTCATCTCTTACCTCAACATCAAGTACACCAGGTTGTTGACGGAATAACTTGGCTAATTTACTACGTCCAAGACCATTTCTCGTTGCAACGGCTGAGGCTTTGACACCAGAGAGTTCATGATGTTCAACATCTGGAGCATGGCCCAACGAACGAAGAACAGAGGACACTTCGGCAAGATGGCCATATTGCAAATCGACCTTCAAGCGAACCGTGCCAGCAGTGGCTGATACCTGAACGTCATTGGCTTGATGTAATGTGTCCAAGGCACGTGTGGCTTTGCTTGCGCAATCCGGACAATCCATTCCGAGCAAGGGCCAGCCCAATTCGTAGGTACCTGTCGCATGCTCGGCCATAGCGCCATCGAGAATCTCTGCATCAACAATAATTTGAGGGGGGGCTTTGGCCTTTTTATTCGGCTTTTTAACGCGCGGTTTCTGTGCTGGTTTTTTCACAGATTTGGGGACATCAACTTCTATATCGTCATCGAGCGAAAGGAAAACTTCCTCATCATTACTCGTTGACATGAAGTAGCCTCGCGGCCCTCCCCAATAATCCCTCCCGCTTTAGATAAACAAATGCTGATGGCTTGAGCAGAATATTGATGGCAGACTCATGTTTGGCACAGAGTATGCAGTGGCTTCCTAAGGGTTGGTTTCCAAAGTTTGTCACAGTTGATATTGACGGCACCCTCACCGATGGAGAGAAGCGGCTCAATACGCGTGCCTTGAATTCGTTAGAACGTTTGGAGAAAGCAGGAATTCCAGTGGTTCTGGCAACCGGAAATGTTCGTGCTATTACCTATGGATTGTGGCGGTTCCTCAAACTCTCTGGACCAATATGCTGTGAAAATGGTGGGGTTCTTTGGCATCCAAGTTTCGACGAACCCATTCTACAAGCCGACGGCGCTGAAGCAAAACGAGCTGCTGAATGGCTCGATTCCGTCATGCATCTCAAAGAAGGCTCGAAAGGTATTGAATCAAATCAATGGAGAGAAAGTGAATGGTGCCTTTACCCTGGAGAGGATTTAGAACAAATACGCACACATCTTGCTGACAGCGAGTGGGCACACCTCTCTGCTCTTCGAACTGGATTTGCAATTCACTTGATGGAACCACACCTTACAAAAGGAAGTGGACTAGAAATTCTACTTGAGCGCATGGGCTGGTCAAAAGAAGATATGTTGTGCGTTGGGGATGCTCCAAATGACTTGTCAATGTTCGAACTTGCCCATTGGTCTGTAGCAGTAAAAGGGGCATTTGATGAAGTTTCTCAAGCGGCTGATGTACGTTCGCCGCACTATCATGGAGATACATTTGAACCGCTTGTCGAAGCAATTCTCGAAGCGAAGAAGTCCTTTGATTGAGTGCGTTGAACTGATTCTTTACAAGCCTTATATCTGTGTGTGGATTTAATATCACCGGCATACTAGCAACTTCATGGTCGTTCAGCAAGAGGAGCAAACTCTTGAAAAATTGGGCAATCGATTCAAGGCACCCCGAAGCGGGCCAATAAGCGGTTTGATTTCACTGATGTCAAATTCCAAAATTATCGCTCGCTGCCGTCGTACAATCACATCTTTCTTTCCGTTTCTCAAATTGAGAAGTGATGTGAAGAATGTCGTCTACCTGAATTGGATGGTTGAGGCGGAAAAGGTTCGACACTTGGTCCCGAAAGGACTTGAATTATGGGAGCACAATGGTTTGACGCCGTTCACAATTCTCACTTACCGGCACGGAAGTTTCGGCCCTTCTTTCCTTGGACCTTTTCGCCGATTGTTTCTCTCGCCGCTTCAAAGCAACTGGCGGCTCTACCTCAAATCACCGCCGCCACAGGTGCCTCAAGTGTCGACTGTGCTGTTTCTGAAAAACAGTATGAACAGCCATTTTTATGCCCTTGGAACTCGAGTTTTTTCGGACGTATTGGCTACACATTTACCTCGGAAATTTATTCATCAAAAGAAAGAAGAAGGATTTGATACCCAGATTCTTCCTGGCAAGGGAAGTGCTCCTGAATTGAAATGCCACACTCGATACTCCAATGGGAAGCACATGGGTGTTGCTTTTTCTGAGGCTTTTGAATCGTGGAATACAGCCATTGAATTCCTTGCCTTTCAAGATGCTGCGATTTCCTATACCGACCGAGATTCTGTTTTTGCATTCTCCGAGATTGAATTGCCGATTGACCTCTCAACGGTTCAACCGCTTGAGGTACAATCAGAAGGATTTCGATGCCCGATGCTTGAGGGTTTTTCTGCGAACGAAGAGCCCTTTTGTTTTGTTATCCCTAAGGTCCGATTCCTTGCAACATCTGAACAATTGATTACATTGGATGAAGGGAAATCCTCTAAAATGCAATAGTCAAAAACTCTTCGTAAGATATTGAAAAGGCAGTGCCGGGGGCAGGATTCGAACCTGCGAAGCTTTACGCAGAGGATCTTGAGTCCACCCCCTTTGACCGCTCGGGAACCCCGGCTT
>JAACDG010000040.1 GCA_009937025.1 Methanobacteriota archaeon | reverse complement strand
ACCAACCGTTCCTAGAATACATGTATTGCAGAATATTTTCTCTATAATTTCCACAAAAGGAATTGCTGCTACATCGACCCCGAAGTCAGCCAATGCTACAACTAATTCAATATTGAATATGAAAATGTAGAACAACAACCATAGAGATAGAACGAAAATTGGCCATTTCTCCTCCGAAGCTCTATCATTGAAATTTTCTATGGTTTCACCCAGCCTTCTTCTCTGGCCTATTACCTGAGGAATTACATTAATATCGCGAAGAATTGAGAAAATTTTCTTTGCAATCTGGAATGTCATCCAGATAAATAAACAATACGTCAATACCTTGAATGGTTCTTCTTGAACCAAAGAAGCGAAATCTCCGATAATCCCCACAAAATTACTGCTGATATGTCATGTATATGACCCTTAACAATGAACTCAATCGAAAGGATATCTCTCGAACTACCGTTGCTGAATAAATCACGAAACCGTTGAAGTATTGAATTTCAACGTGTAGCAAGTGTAAGGTTCTTCCACATCTCTTCTGGAACTTCCATAGCGAGGCGAAGACCGCCCATTGCTCCCAAACGGACTGGGTCATCGACGACGTGGACATTGACATCGCCCATATCTGAGAGTTTACGTTCAATCCTTGCACCAAGTCCTCGAATTCCAGAACCGCCACCAGCGAGAACCATGTTTCGACGGAACTCATCGTGGTATTCAGGATTTGAACCCGCAATCAATTGCTTGACGTTTTCTACAATAGGGTCAACAATGGATTCACATGCACGTTGAATACAATCAGTAATGTCAAGATTCATTGCTTTACCTTCGATGGAGAAATCAACCATGACAGGTGAATCTGGAGAGGCTGAACCGACAAAGGAATGTTGTTCCTTCCAACGGCGTGCCATATCTTTGGTGATTTGAGCGCCACTGTATTTCGATTGAACTTCTTCAATGATCTTTCGGTCAACAAAATCTCCAGCGTGGCCGGTGTGCATTTGGTCGCCAGGGCCTGGAATTGTTCCGTAAACACGGCAAAGGTCTGCTGTTCCGGCACCGATGTCGATAACAAGAGTGTGTTCAATCATATCCAATGCATAAGCAACTGCGAAAGGTTCAGAGATAATCATAGCTGCGTTGACTGAACCAGCGGCTGCATCAAAGATAGCGGTCTTATCGACATAACTTGCTTCTGCTGGTGCACCAATAACTGCGACTACACGGTTGTAATCTTCAGGGTCTGAGAGACCGATAAGGTGAGTGATGAAGTGTGCGATAAATTCACGGTCTTCTTGAGTATCTTTAATTACACCCAATTCCAAAGGTCGGAAAAGGTTGAGTGCGAGACGGTTTTTGAGTGCTTCTTCACCAAAAAGAACATCCCGCTTAAGGAAATTACGTGCGATTGGATCTTTCGGAGTTCCAATCACTGTGAGTTCTTCTTCTTCGTGACTATCCGAAGATACCATTACGGAACGGAAGGTTCCTAAATCAATTCCAATATACAATATGTCTTCTGCCATAGCACTCGCCTATCCTTGCCATTGCGAACTACCTTATGAAGAATACCTCGCTCCTGCGAAAAGACTTCCGTACATTCAAACAAAATATTATCATAAAAGTTCGAAAATAACTTCTATAGAAGAAAGTGTAGGGGGACTGAAAAAAATAATCGGGACTTCAACACCATTCTTCACAGTCTTGGCAATACCATGCTGCATATTCCGGGTAGAGTTGAGCCATTTTCCCACACGATGTGCATTCCTTGAGTGTATCTTCACCATACATCTCCAAGACCATTTGAACATGGTAGACATCGTCAATTCCTAATTGTTGTCTCATCGACCACAACAATTGGTCTTCACTAGGGGATATGATTCCATCTTCGAGAACAAGTTCAACAATGTTTTTGTAATCTTCAAAGTCTTGTAAATTACGAGCGTCGAGAACAATACCGTTCTTTTCAGCAATAATGTCCGTACCTCCTGGGTCATCGACAAACAAGACCAATGATTCTGGCTTCAAGTCATCATGTCGAAGTTCAAAGGAAATACGAACTCCTTGAAGTGTTGCAAATACAAGTTCTGAATTGTTGTTGATAGTATTTGTAATCGAACGGGCGGTATCTTCGGCGGAACGACCTCTCCTCCAACCGTTCGGGTCATTGACATTGAAGCAATAAAATTCTGTACCTCTACCTGGGTATTCAAGACGGATCTCTTCACCTCCATCAAAACCGTTTGCAACAACCGTCAATGCTGCGACTTCTGTGGAAACAATATTGTCATCATCATCGAAACTAATCATCAAAGGTTTTCTCTCCTCGGTAGCTGTATTGAAATGACCTTGCATGCCTGTCATCCATTTATCTTCGAGACGAGCGAGAGATTCCTCTTGAACTTTGGAAAGATTGTTTTCAACACCAAGGACGCCTGCGAGACTTCCACTTTCGATTTCTCGCTTAAAGTCTTCAATTTTTTGACTGTCTTGATGATATGTAGGAATTTCCATATTGTTCGATTCTTCGACAAAATTTGGGTCTTTCCAATCGTGCTGGCAAGATACGCAATTGAGATATCCGTTCATGTTCGACGGTTGAGCATCCCCCCCGCAACGAGGGCAATCGCCACCTTCATTGAAACCAAGGTTCTCAACAGCCTCGCGACGACCTTTTCGTATATTCCCGAATCCCGCCATATTGGTTCCACACCATTGCCTTTCTATCAAGGCTTTGGATATATCAAATGAAAAGAAGTATGGTTCTATCAACGCTTTGGAAGTGCCTTGAGACCATACCGAATGATACCTTCTTGAGCATATATCTTTCGAACCGCAAAATGAACCGTATCGCCTATGGAGGGAGAATAGTCAACATCATCGGTAACTAAGAATACTCCTCGGGGGCCTTGATTGAAACGAACAAGGAGTGTTTGAAGACCACCAAGAATCGGTGCGCGCAAAGAAAATTCAGATGGTGCGCCTGCAGCACTGAGGCGTGTCCAAGATTCTACTTCTGCCTCTGCGATGAGAACTTCTGTTTCAGAAGGAAGACGACCCCCTTCCGAGTCAAGTTGCCGTGGCGGCCAAATCAAGCCCCCCTCGACACTCTGTGATGAAAGAGACAAACGTGCTCTAGCACCTTCAAGATACTGTGAATGCGAGACATAGGCACCCTGAGATACATGGGTCAATGCTTGTTCTGAACACCAAGCCTCGCCCATATCATGATGGAAATCAGCATCGATAATTTCGACATCGGTTGGCGCCTCAAAATCGTATTCTTCAGCATCGGTCTTGGCAACGACGAGCGTCGCTTCCTCGCCAACCAAAATATCCCACTTTATCTCATCAAATTGCAAATCGTCGTTATGGAGAGACGAATCAACACCAGTGGCCAAGTAGACTGTCGTTGCGTCAATAGAATCGGGAAGATGAATGGATTTGATTCGATGGCCTTTGCTGTGCATGAATTGGATCGCAGCAATGGCCATAGTTGTCGAGTCACTATCGGGACCATAGACGATTTTGTCTTCGTGAACATACGATGATTGAATGAACAGTGAATCTTTGGCCTCAACGACCAAGTAACCCTTCCAATGCTGGTCATCAGACATTTCGTTCTCTCCCGAAAATATGTACGGCACATGTAGCACCTGAACCACCGACATTGTGGGTCAATCCAAGTTCTGCGTCTCTCACTTGGCGAGAATCTTCAACTGTGCCTCTAAGTTGTTTAAACACTTCAACTGCCTGACCCGTTCCAGTTGCTCCAAGAGGGTGTCCTTTCGATTTTAGACCTCCGCTTGGATTAATGCAAACAGAACCTTCATTCCGAATACCCTGTCCTTCACGTGCAAAACCTCCACCTTTCCCATGCTCAGAAAATCCAAGGTCTTCGGTAGCCATTAATTCAGCTATGGTGAAACAATCATGGACTTCGGCTAAATCCATATCTTTGGCTGTCAAACCAGCTGCTGAATATGCAGATTGAGATGCTTTTTGAGTTGCAACCAATTGCGTGATAGATGGTCGGTCATGAAGGGCCAAACGGTCAGATGCTGCACCAGATGAACGAATCCACACAGGGTCATCTGTGAATTTTCTCACAACATGGTCTGCTGCTAAAATCACACATGACGCACCATCAGATGTCGGACAGCAATCATACAAGGTGAGAGGGTCGGCTACCATGAAACCACTGTTGGCTTTCTCAAAAGAGACCTCTTTTCGAAGATGAGCATGTTCATTGTCAAATCCATGGAGATGATTTTTGACGCTAATGTGTACTAAATCATCATGTGAGGAGGCATGTTCATGGAAATGTCGGCGAGCCATCAAGGCATAGGTGCCTGGAAATGTAAGTCCTGCAAGACGTTCCCATTCGGTATCGCCAGAAACACCAAGCCAGAAACGTTTACGCTCGGCAGAAAGGTCATTCATCTTCTCGATACCACCAGCCACTACAATATCTGCTTGGCCGCTTTTTATCGCCATCCAAGCATCACGCAGAGCGAAGCCGGAAGATGCGCAAGCATTTTCCACACGCCGGACTGGAATACCGTCCATTCCTGAATGTTCGGTCATTAAGGCTGCAGTATTGCCCAGTTGTGCGCCACCAAATGCTACACTTCCTATGAATGCCTCATCAATTTGGCGAGGGTCGAAATTTTTGTCGACGGAAGAAAATGCGTTTTCTGCAGCCTCAGCCCACATTCCCTTCAAACCAAGTTGGTGATTACCATACTTTGTTTGACCAGCACCGATGACGGCAACATCGACCATGACACTCCCAAGGGGAACAAGCACTTGAGCAAGTCGGTCGAATTCAGGGCATTAAATTCGTGTGAACTACCCGTAGAGTCTAAGAACACCCTCTACTCCCCCTAAAATATGCTGCGACAATGCAGAGCCCATGGACACTTCAAAGGTGCCAATTGCCCAACCTGTAACGAAGAAGGAAAATTCATCATGAGTGACCGAGAAGCCAATTCTCTCGGACGGATGTTGGCCCTTGTTTTGCGACACGCGCCTGAAAAATTTAATGTCGAAATGGACATTAATGGATGGGTCAATGGCCGAGAACTTTCAGAATCAATATCGAAGCAACGACGCCACTACCACTGGCTTCGTGGATGGCATTTTGCTGCAATTGCAAATGCAGATGATAAAGGTCGTTACCAAGTTGAAGGAGATATGCTGCGTGCCACATATGGTCACTCGATTGAACTTGAACTTGACTTACCAACAGACCAAATCCCTGAAGCACTTTACTGGCCTTGTGAAGAAGAACAAGTTGAAACTACCAAGGAATTAGGAATCACTGCAGGAGATAGAAATCACATCCACTTGTCCCGGAGCATCACCAATGCAATGGAAGCAGGACACGTTCGTATTCAACGACCAGCTATTCTTGAAGTGGACACAGTTCGAGCAATCGCCGATGGACACATCATTTACCGTGCCGGAAAGACAGTCTTCCTTGTCGATGAAATGCCTGGTGAATATCTCTACCGCATTGAGGCAGATGACCCAATGATAATGGAAATCATTGCTCAATGGGAATTGCAAGAACAAGAAGAAGAGTGATTACCGCTTTTCGCCGCATGAGGCGCAGAAGTCAAGGTCGTTTTCGAGACGAGCACCACATCCACTGCAAAGAGCATTGCCAATGCTTAGAGTCTCAAGTTTTGAAACATGTTGAGGTAATTCTTCACGTGTTGCTGGGTTGACAAAATGGAGTGGATCAATTCCTTGGTCGACTAACTCACGGTAACGGTTTCCAAAAATTATTGCTTCTTGTATAGCAGACTCAATTTGAAGTTGACGTGTTTCTCGTTCAAGGCTGTCTCCAATTTCTTCAGATTCTTCAAGAATGGCTTGGAGATGGCGCATAAAGTCACTTAGTGATGGACCCTCGGACATATTGCTTGGTTCACTCCGTGGGTCATCAATGCTTGGTGAGAATTCAGTCTTTTGAGGGAATATCAAGGGGCATCCTCTTGAGCCATTTCCTCTTCGCAGTCATATGCGTGAGCGGGTGGTCATCAAATGGGGTGGCGGCCTCATTACCGATAAATCATCACTCTGCACACCCGATTTAGAAATTTTAGAACAACTTGCACAAACTGTTTCAGATTGTATACAGCATGATTTGGATGTGGTCTTGGTGCATGGTGCTGGTTCATTTGGCCACTTGAGGTCGAAATATTGGCGACTCAATGAAGGATTCCTACCTCATGCACGATTTGACAAAGATGAAAAGTGTATGAATCAGCGAGAAGCTGTCAATACAGTGCGCCAAGAAATGCTCGAATTAAATGCACATGTATGCCGTGCCCTTGAACAGAAAAACCTCACGCCAGTCATTCACCCGCCACATCTTTGGGCACAAAATACAGGTCCTGTATTTTCAGGTAACCTTCATCGATTCCATGAACAGAGTGAAGGTCAGGTACATGTGACCTTTGGCGATGTTGTCGATGTTGAAGGTGAACCACAATTTGGAATACTTTCAGGGGACGACCTTGTCGTTCGTTTAGCAATTGAATTACCGGCAGTAAAACGATTGGTATTTGCAATAAAAGGGGTTGATGGACTTTTGCGTGTCCCTCCAGAGCAAGCCAGTGAGGATGATTTAATTGAAATCTGGACACCGGAAATTGAGTTTAAGGGAGTCCATGAATCAAGTATTGATGTAACTGGAGGTATCGGACTCAAAGCATCTCGTGGCTCACTGGTAGCATCACATGGAATAGAAGTCATGATGGTCAACGGTGGCAAAATGGAGCGCGTGTTGAACGCAATGCTCGGAAATCCCGTTCGCGGTACTCTAATCTCCGATAAACAGTGAACTGCATAGGTTTTTCTTCATATCTGTGTCTGAACGCCATCAACTTCAAACAGAGAACTCTTCATGTAGCGAGCGCGAATCCATTGGAGTTGGGGTTCACATGGCTGGCTATGAGATAACAGATGTTCCAAGCGTTGAACTCTCTGATTCAGAACAGGAACTGCTCGATTCAATCGGTGCTGATTCCATTCAATCAGAATTGATGGCAGAAGCAATTATTTCCGTTGATGAAAGAGACGAAGTCCTTGGACCAATATCAAAAATTTCAGCACACCGAGACGCCGGTTCCTATCACCGAGCATTCAGTGTTCTTCTTTTCGATTCAAAGAATCGACTTCTTTTACAACGAAGAGCAGATGACAAAGTCACCTTTCCCGGGGTTTGGGCAAATTCATGTTGTTCACACCCACTGCATTCAGAAAGTGAACTCATCGAAGAGAATGCCCTTGGTGTAAAAAATGCAGCAATTCGCAAATTAGAACAAGAACTCGGAATATCTCCAACAACTCTTTCAACAAATGATTTTCATTTTATGACCAAAATGCGCTATTCTGCTCGAATGAACGAGACGTGGATTGAACGTGAACTCGACCATATTCTTGTTGCTCAAATTGATGTAGAACTCAAGCCAAATTCCAATGAAGTTTCAGAAGTGGCTTGGGTGTCCTATGAAGAACTTGAAGAAATGTTACTTGAAGAAGAACCCTCGAATGGTTCCATTGCACCGTGGTTCCGATGCATTGCGGCACGGATAATGACTGAAGAGTGGTGGAATGCGGCTGGAGATGCTGCAGCCTTAGCGGAAATTGCTGATGAGAAAATCCATGACATGGGTGATGCGACCCATATGCCTCCTGAAGCAATCGGTGCAGGATTGAATATTTCAGTTCTTGAAGTGAAACCACTTGTTGAACAGCGAATCATGAGCAGTTTGATGTCTTCTCGCCATGAGCGTTTGGCTTCAGCAATGACGCATCTGATTCATGGTGGCGGTAAACGGCTTCGAGCAACATTACCATGGTTGGTTGGTAAAGCAGTGGGTGATTCTCATTCTGGAATGCTCGATGTTGGCGCTGCAATTGAAACAGTTCACAACTTCACACTCGTACATGATGATATCATGGATGATGATGATATTCGAAGAGGAAGAAATGCAGTTCACATCGAATTCGACCTTCCCACAGCAATCAATGCAGGTGATGCAATGTTAGCCATTGCTTTCGAGCGCTTGGTTCAGGCAGAAGGTTTGGAGGCAGAAGATGTAGCTGCGTTGGTCAATCGTATTGCTTGGATGGTACGCCGTGTTAGTGAAGGACAGCAAATGGATATTGAATTTGAAGATGAATTGGCTGTCTCCGAAGAGGATTATATTGAGATGATTGAGGGAAAGACTGCAGTTATGTTCCTCACATGTGCTGAAATTGGAGCGCGAATGGCCGGTGCAGACCAAGATACGATTGATTGTATGGCGGACTGGGGATTGGCAGTCGGTCTGTGCTTCCAGTTGATGGATGACCTCATCGATGTGCTCTCAGATTCGAATGTTCTTGGAAAACCTGCTGGCTCAGATGTAGCACAAGGGAAACGAACACTCATGGTGATTCACGCCCTTGCACAACCAGATTCAGATGATAAAACAACGTTGCTTGCAGCACTTGGCAAAGGTGAAGAGGCTGATGCCCAATCAATAGAGGCTGCATTACAAGCGCTCGGAAATTTAGGTAGCATAGAATATGCAAAACAAAGAGCTGTTGAGTACCATGCCAAAGCACACGCTTGCCTTGATCGTATACCTCAAGGTCCTGCAATGCGAGCCTTACGAGAACTTACTGACTTCCAATTAAAGCGTATCAACTAAGGGTTACTTGTTCACCAACAACCAATTCTCCAGATTGGAGTACTTTGGCATACCAACGAGTTGAATCTGGATGTATTTTTACTGAGATTCGCTTAAATTCTTCATTCAAAAACGACGCCTTGATGGTCTTACAAGGTGGAGCATCTCCGGTAACTTCGAGAATTACATGTTCAAAATGAAATTGAGTTCCTATGCCGACTTTGTCCCAGGGAATATCTTGAACCAGTACGTTTTCTCCAACCGAACCTGGGAAGATTGGATGGCCTTCACTGTTGAGTTGCTCAAGAGTTTCAATACTAAAGATACAAACTGCACGATTTGGTCCACCGTGATGCTTGGTGTCATTCTGTTTATCACCGCCACAACCATCTTCAAGAACCTGTAATGATGAAACCGGTGGCTTTGGAACACCACCTTGCTTTGCGGCAAAAAGGCCCATGACTGAGCCTTGCATGTATCTCACTCAGAGTAGTATGATTCTGGGTAAGGTTCTGGCCTGAGACCCTTACGTGTACGGATTTGAGCGACTACTTTGTCAAACAACTGAGGCGGCAACAGTTCTAAACCAAGGTGTTCTGTGTTCCAAACCGCACGGCCTTGAGAAGCAGCACGGATATCGTTGGAGAAACCAAAGGTCTCAGCAATTGGTAGAACACCGACTACTGTGGTAACTTCACCCTCAGAAGGCATGTCTTCAATGATTCCTCGACGGTTGGTAACTTCACGAGTAACTTGACCGAGCCAATCATTTGGAACTGAAACAAATGCTTTCTGCATTGGTTCGAGTAATACGGTCTTCGCACGCATCATGGCACCCTTGATTCCATTACGGACTGCTGGAATAGTTTGAGCAGGGCCTCGGTGAATTGCGTCTTCGTGTAGTTTTGCATCGACGAGTCGAACAAACATTCCTTGAACAGGTTCATCTGCGATTGGACCCTTTGAGCAAACACCATTGAATGCTTCAATAATCAATTCACGTGTTTCGTGAAGGCCTTGGATACCCTTTGTATCATTGACCAAGACATTTGAACCATTGATTGCGTAAATCTTGCGCATCAAATCTTTATCCATGCCGAGTTCACCGAATTTACGTCCAGTTTCCTTTGCATCATTCGGGCGAACAGTTCCCGAACCAAGGTCGCCAGAACGCAAAGCTGCGACAACTTCAGGCGTGAGTGCTTCGATTTCAAAGAAGAAACGGTTGTGTCGGTTTGGAGATTTACCTTCAAACGAATTTCCACGGTTGCTGCCTTGAATACCTTCACGGTAAACAACAATTGGTGGACTTACACTGACTTTGATATTCTGTTCTTCTTCAATTCGATAAACTGTAATCTCCAAGTGAAGTTCTCCCATACCAGCAAGCAATGCTTCACCGGTTTCTTGGTTGGTTGTAACTTGTAGAGACGCGTCAGCCTTTGCAAGAGAGCGAAGAGCATCGATGAACTTTGGAAGGTCCTTCATACTCTTTGGTTCAACAGCGACGGTAACAACAGGGTCTGAATAGTGTCGAATTGCTTCGAACGGCGTGAAATCCTTGTCTCGAGACAAAGTAACACCAGCGGCTGCTGAACGAATACCGGTCAATGCTGCAATATTTCCTGCAACGACCTTTGGAACTGTAATTCGGTCGCCCCCGACCATCATGCTGACTTGCTGAACACGTTCTGCTTTTGCAGCACCGATGGCAAACACAGATTCACCCTGTGAAATAGCACCAGAATAAATTCGGCCAACAGCAACTTCACCAGCGTGAGGGTCCATCCAAATCTTGGTAATCATCATTGCCAATTCTGCTTCTGGGTCGCAATTGACCATTGCCTTTCCAATTTCTGAATCAAGGTCTCCAGTCCAAATGTTCGGGATACGGTAAGGTTGAGCCTCAACAGGCCCAGGGAGTTTCGTAACAGCCATGTCCAAGAGAACTTCGTGAACAGGAGCCTTGGTCGCCAATGTTTTCTGGTCTTCATTGTTACAGTATTCGAAAATTTCAGTCATCGAAACACCAGACTTTTGCATGTAAGGGATAGTAATTCCCCAGTTGTGGTAAGCACTACCGAATGCAACAGTTCCATCCATAACGCTGACTTGCCAGCTCTTCTTGAATTCTTCAGGAGCAAATTGAGCGATGAGTCGGTTCACTTTCTTGATGGTTTCAGTAAAACGGGCCATCATGTCTTCAGGAGTAACTTGCAATTCGTTAATCAAACGGTCGACCTTGTTAATGAAAAGAACAGGCTTCACCTTTTCTTTGAGCGCTTGGCGAACAACCGTCTCTGTTTGGGGCATTGGCCCTTCAACTGCACAAGCGAGAATAAAACATCCATCGACTGCACGCATAGCACGAGTAACGTCTCCACCGAAGTCAACGTGACCGGGTGTGTCAATGAGGTTGATGAGGTAGTCCGTTCCTTCAATAGCGTGAACCATTGAAGCAGATGCTGCATTAATGGTAATTCCACGGGCGGATTCTTGTTCATCGAAATCGAGAACACGGGCAGATCCAGCGAGTTCGCTGGACATCATTCCTGCACCTGCAATGAGGTTGTCAGAAAGTGTCGTTTTTCCGTGGTCAATGTGTGCTGCAATACATAAATTACGAATTTGAGGTAAAATATGCATTACTTCTGTTGCTTTGTTAATGTTGTCTTCCTTTCGGCCCATGGAATCACCTATGACTTCTCGTCAATCTCGGCCACCGGAAAGGGGTTCTTAAGTGACTCGCAACGAAGATACGATTCACCACAACAGTGAACGGATGAAGGCATTCGCAAACAGGATGAAAATACATTCAAATGAAGCGTATTTTACTTCAACGGGCAGAGGAAGCGATTCTCTCTAATTCTTCCTTCTTCGCAACTGCGAATGAAGTAGCATCATCAGATGCGGCCTTAGAAATCTCATTGATGACACAGTTAGTCAAAGTTCGCTTTGACTTGTGAGTCCCTTGTTGAGCGCCTTTAGCAAGATTGCGAAGGGCAACATCAAGACGTCGAGAAGGTGAAGAATCGACAGCCTTTGGTTGAGACACTGCACCGAATTTGATTCGAGTGATTTCTTCCATAGGCGCAGCGTTACAAATAGCGTTAACGAAGATTTGAAGCGGGTTTTCACCAGTCTTTTCAGCAATTGTGTCAAGTGCAGACTCGAAGGCCTTCATTGCGCCTTGCTTCTTACCAGTGTAAGGTCCAGTACGCATGAGTTTGTTGATGTAGCGCTCAACGACAGACAACTTGGCTTTTCCAAACCAAGCATTGGCGTGTCGGCCACCAGTATGTGGGACACCGACTGTTGTGAGATTGATGTATGGTGCAAGACCTGGGTCTTTGCAAGTGATTGCAGATGCATCCCACTTTCCAAACACAAGGGTACCGATTCCTGCGATAGGGCGAACGTCCTCGACGACTTCTTCTTCGGCTTCTTCGACAACCACTTCAGTTTCAGACATATTCTACACACCTCAGCGGATTGGTTTTTCTTTTCGGCCACGGACCATTTCATTCAATGAAACACCGTTCACTTGGATGACCTTGTATCGGACACCAGGAATATCTCCGTATGAACGACCCATGCGTCCACCGATACCTTCGACCATCACTTCATCGTGTTCATCGATAAAGTTGATTGCACCATCGCCAGGAGCGAAAGCGGTGAGTTTGTTTCCGTTTTTGATAAGGGAGATTTTCACAGCCTTACGAATTCCAGAGTTTGGTTGTTTTGCCTCGATACCGACTTTTTCAATGACGATACCCTTGGCTTGTGTGGACCCTGCAAGAGGGTCGTGCTTTGCTCGAGATTTGAGCATACGCTTCTTGTATCGGCGGTCTGACCATCGAAACTTTTGGCGGTCCTTAGCCATCTTAGCACCTGCGAAGAGTCCTCTACCCATCATAATCACCGCATTGAAGCACTCTGCCGACTTGAATCCCCTATTTAAAACGACCCTCAAAGCCAGTGTAGAAGAGTTGAACAAATCTGTTTCTTTGAAGTTGGAATTCGAGTTCCAGAACCCTCAATAGGAGCAAATTTCAAAGAATTGCTGAGTGTGTCTTAAACAAGGTTCAAGCGATGAGTCCATGTCGCAATGGTATGGCCTTTCGTGACCACCTCGGTGCAGCCACCGAAGAATCGAACCCAACAAGTCTCATTCATGGTATGTGGGAGCACTCACGTGCCAGTCATCACGAACTCACAATATTCACCGATATTCCAGAAAGTCCTGGACATCGCGCCGCCATTAATATCCTCACTCGTGATCGACTCTGTGAAGCAATAGGAATCTCTCCAGAGGAGTATATTGACACCCTTGGTTGGGCAATGCAAAATCCAAGTGAACCAGTCATTGTCGATGCATCTGAAGCTGAATGCTTTGAAAACATGCAAGATACTGTTGACATTACTCAACTTCCAATCCCGCATCATTGGCCAGAAGACCGAGGGCGATACTCATCAGCAAGCGTCATTATTGCCGAAGATAATGGAATTCGTAACATGTCTTTTCATCGGCAATTTGTTCGAGACCCAAATCACTTGGTCGTTCGATTGGTGCCAAGACACTTACGAACAATGACTATGGAGGCACGAAAAGAGGGGCGAGAAGTCGATATCGCCATCGTCAATGCACCAGACCCTGTCGTTCTTCTTGCCGCAGCGATGTCGTTTGACGAAAATATCGATGAATTAACAATCGCAGCAGCACTCCATGAAAAATTGTATGATAAACCCCTTCGATTAACTCGAATGCCGAACGGTGTTCTTGCTCCAGCAGATGCAGAATATGTACTCTGGGGGCGCATTACCAATGAAGACGACGATGAAGGACCATACGTCGACATTACCGGTACTGTCGATGATGTTCGTCAAGAACCCGTGATTGAAATCGATGGTGTTATTCATCGAGATGAACCCATATTCCATGCACTCATCCCAGGTGAAGCGGAGCACAAGACATTGATGGGACTTCCTCGTGCTCCAACGATTAAATCTGCAGTCAATGAAGTGTGTGAGTGTCTTGACGTCCACATGACGGAGGGCGGCTGTGGTTGGTTGGCAGCAGTGATTAAAATTCGGAAATCAAAACCTGAAGACCCATTCAATGCCATCGAAGCCGCTTTGGCAGGACATCGAAGTATGAAGATGGTTACCATCGTCGATGAAGATATTGACATTGGAGACCCTGTTCGTGTTGAATGGGCTATGGTGACTCGTTGGCAGCCTGACACAGATACCATCATTCTTTCAAATCAAAAAGGAAGTTCCTTGGACCCATCAAGGGATTCTGATGGTCTTACCTCAAAAGTTGGATTCGATGCAACTTTGCCTTGGGGCGTTAACCATGACGGGTTTATGTCGGTTCAATGAACATGACAGCGAAGGTATTGAATGCAGAGAGATGGTGTGTGAATCATGGTTGGGGAAAGTGCAGACCTTTTGCAACATCCACGACGAAACTTGGGGAATCGATATCGGGCACAAGCCCAAAAATTTGTTCGATTGGCTTCCAAAGACCCTGAACGTTTTGATGAAAACATGGCATGGGCTGAGCAAAATGCTCGACAAGCGTTGTTGCACGACTTCACCGATGAGAGAAATTGGCGATGTTTAGCCGATATCAAAGTGGTCGTCCAAGATGGATTGGGATTGTGTGCTGTTCTCGAAGATGTATTCATTGTCTTGGGACGTGATGCAGAACAAGTAGAGCAATTGAAAGATATCGACTTTCTGTTAGTCGGTCTCGAATTGCTCGAGGCTGCTTTCACTCGAGACCCTCTCGACCCCGATACGTGGTGGGCTACATTCATGGATGCTGAATCACTTGAATCTGAACTCGAAGATTTCGCCCAAAGATGTCGTCGATTAGATTTTAGCGACCAGAGAGCCAATATTGTCTATGGGCGACGACTCGAACGAATTCGGGTCGGAGGGCATGAAGAACTGTTCATCGAACTCGCACGGCACCTCTTGGCGCATCGACCAAATAACCATGAATTGTGTATGGAATTGGGCCGATTGTATGAGCGCCGAGAAGAAATGGATGAGGCGTGGTCGTGTTATGACCATGTGCAACAATTGCAGCCTCACCAAACACCTCGGGATTCTTTCTTGCAACGGATTACTGGACGCATGATGGGAGAGGAAGCACAACCTTGGAGTACCCCAAGTATCGAAAAGCGTTCTCAATTTTTGGAGCAAATGTTGCAATTATCACAACGAATTTCTACGCTCGACACCACTCCGGATGTCGCTGCACCTGTCGAAGAAGATGTGGAATTGATTCATCCGGATTTGGTACGCTTGCAATCGCTCATGGATGCTGGTGATGCATCAGAAGCATTTTTCTTGGCACGAAGGCTTGTTTCTCAAGGAGAAGAATGGGCCGAAGAATGGGTTTCAAAGGCAAAAAATGCTTTTTGAGGTGATTCGAAATGTCCACTAAGAATCCCGTATTTGTTTTAGCTTGGGTCACCACGAAGGAAGGAAGTGAACACGTATTAGGCAAAGGAGGTGAAGTCCTTTTTGTTGAACATCCGGTTCGGGGATGGGAAATACCAGGGGGACACCTCGAAAGTGGTGAATCGCCCGAACAAGCCCTGCTCCGAGAGTTGAAAGAAGAAACTGGTCTTGAAGGAGTGATTGAAAAATGGAACATGGAATACTATCCTGAAGGATGGGTCGCACATGTGATTGTTGAATCATCAAACAGACAACACTGGAGTGTAACTGACGAGAAGGTCCAAATGGTCAGATGGTGGGATACTGTTCCACCCCTAAAGCAATGGACTCATGAAGAATTTACAGATTTGACAGAATGGTGTTCGAATCTATAGATTAAATCATTGTGAGTGTGGCAAGACGCATATTCCAAATAGACTTCAATTCTTCTTGCTCAATACAGTTGATGATGACCGCCACAAGCATTGAATCTTCAACACCATCAGGGTCCTGAAGAAGCGCCTCAAATGATTCCATTTTACCAAGGCGATGGGCCAGACTCACCATTGCTCTCAAATCAGGGCGGTCGCTTCCAGATTGGTCGTCAGGGAGATGTGAATAACACCATTCAAAGACATCATTGATGTCTTGGGGATGGACTTTGAGTTCTCGTAATTCTTCTCCTGCATCTCTTGGTTTCACATGTTCAACCTGAATGTGCATTTTTTCAGCAGAATCATCAATAGTTTCACTTGCAAAATCCAAAAAGAGTGCACCGCCTTCAATGGCCATACCGATTTGATTGGCCTTGAGTGCAAAAGCATGAGCATTCCAAGCATGCCTCACAGAATCAAAACTATGACCGAGGGCAGCAGAGATTCTGCTTGCACCCAGACGTGAAAGAGCAACGGTTTCGTCAGCGTGATTGCCATGTCGAGGAATTTCTGAATAGACGGTGAGCGCCATGATGGGTTCTCCGCAAGCCGTATGCAATGCCGCTTTATTGATGAGCGAAAGGTCATGGTCCCTACTGGCAAGAGCTACGGATTTCAATCTCGTCTCAGCCCATGTCAAATCTTCCTTTGCACCCTCGACTTCACCTAATTCGTACTTGGCAAGTCCGAGTTCCATACGGAGTCGCCCTTCAAGTGCTAAATCTCGAGTGTCAGGATGACGAGCAACTTCGAGTGCTTCTTCTATGACCTGCTGGAGCCGAGTATCGCCTAACATTCGGCGACGAACTAATGAGAGTGTTGCTTGTTCTGCAGGGGTGAGAACGGTTTCAAGTAAGCCGAGTAATTCTGCAGCATCCAAGTACAAAGCGGCTTCTGCAAGAGGGAGCCAAGTCTCCCAATTCATCTCGTCTCTCCAAGCCGTTAACGTTTCAAGGTCGACTGGACCTTGTTCACGCCATCGAGAAATGAAATATCCTGGGGCATGTGGTACATCGATGTTTGACATTAGTCATCACTCCTTTTGATGAGTGCTACTTGTGTGATAAATGAGGATTCAGCGGCAATTCGGTCGGTTTTCCCACTCCATCCAGCAGCACCGTCATGTCCGCCACCTTCACCACCAATTTGTTCGGCGACACTGGCCATAAGTTCCCCAAGATGAATTCCTTTGAGGGTTGTATGTCTTGAAGCACGTGCAGTCATGCGTGTTTCCCCATCACGGAATCGACTCACCAAAGCAATCTCTGCTCCAGTTCCGATGAGAAGACTTGCCAAACGTCCCTCCAACGTACCTGAATGCGTGTGAACGATGTTCCATGCCCCCGATTCTATCGAAGTAGAACGTTCCAAACCACGCAATAGACTCCCTCGTTCACTGGGAGTTGTCGTCTGTGTTTCCACAAATTCAACGAAAGATGCGTAATCAATATCCTCGCCGGTGAGCAAATCTACTGCGGTTTGAAATGCACCCTTGTCTGCATGTCGAAACCTTCCTGTATCGGTCAAGAGACCGGCTAAGAGCATCTTTCGGACATCAAGAGAGCGGGATTGTGGAGAATGTTTTGACAAATAGGAATCGACAATTTGTGTTGTCGCACGGACATCCCATTGGAGAAGGAGGTCCTTTTCACCCAAATCCCAATCACAGGTTGAATGGTGATCAAGAACACAGACTGGGACATCATCAGGAAGAGGAATACCGACTTGACCTGGTGATGCTGCATCGACAATGATAATTCCACCAAGTGTTTGAGGCCAAACCGTTTGGTGGTCGGACAATTTTCTAAATGGTGCTTGAAGTGTTTCGACCAATCTTTTTGCTGTACGGCCCAAATGTAATCCACAAGCCATCAAATTTGGGTGAGCGGATGAGAGTGCTACAGCGGAACCAATAGTATCCATGTCGCCGTTTTTACCGGTAATGATAGGAACTGCACCATTTGAACATGCCTCAGTCAACCAATCGTGAAGTAAGGTGAGGTCATTCGAATGATTTTTTGAACTCATGCGTCTTCAGTCTCCGCAAGCATTTGTTTCAATTGGTTATATGTTGCAAGCAGTTCTTCTTCACGTTCTGTGAATCGTTCAAGATGCTGTTTCAAAGCACCCAGTGTTTCTTCTAATTCTTTGAGAAGAGTTGGCCGGTCTGATACTTCCACCATAACGCCACCCATCTGTTGATGTAAAGCGAGTTCTTTCGGTTGGGTTTTGACAGCTTCAATGGTTGTTTCCAATTCAAGAACTTGTGCACGAAGATTCGCCAGTTGTTGTCGTGCAGATTGAACTTCATTTACGACGACTTGGAGTTGCTCGATGTTGTCCATGTTCTCACCTGTTGTTCTCATTCGGTTTTGGTTGATGAACCCTCGTACTTGTCAACAAGCGAAGAAAGAAGTGAATCAACAGCCATTATTCCTCGCATACGGGTATTCCACATCGCACGTAAATCCTTGGCTTTATTCTCATTCAATTGAAATGTAAAGCACTCGTTATTTGTAGACCAAACAACCTGTTCATCGGTCGATAGTGCATCACCAAGAGCCTTTGTATCGGCTGAACTATGAGATTGAACTGATAAGGTAAGAGTCCAAGGTGTTGACATGTCAAACACTCCTCGGAGTGCATTCACTCTTCTTCAGAGATTTCGCCAGCAGCAAGAGCACGCTCGTAATCGAGTGCGGCTTGTTGTGCGATGAATGCCATATCGGCAGTTGTTGCACCTTCGACTGAACGTCGTAGAATACGGCTGTTCGTGTCAGATGCTCGTGTGAATGGTTCCCAAGCGCCACCAGCAAAGGTGTGGTTGCACTTTCCGCATGCCCAGATTCCGACTGAGACACGGGCGACTTTGCGGTATTGGCAAACCGGGCATGTATATTTTGCAGTTTTCTTTGCTAATGCAGCACCTGCGTTTCGACGAACTGAAACACCATATCGGGCTCCAAATCGTGCTGTTGCACCTGCTTTTTGTGTTCGCTTTGCCAATCAGTTCCCCTCCTGGGTTGCCACGAGTTTTCGAAGTTCGGCGCATCGGAGATGTGCCACATCGAATATCTCTGCAAATTCCGCCGGCGTGAACACACCTCTTAACCCCTTTTGTAGAGAATGAAGGTGGCCTTCATCTCCAAGAGTGATGTGAATACGTTCATCGCCACCGAGTTCTTCCTCTTCAGAGGGGTCGAATACATAGCGTCCACCAACTCGAGTGAATGATGCCATAATCGGGGTACCCTTCACCTTCAAAGTGTAATCTTCTCCAACATCAAAACGTTCAGCAGGAACGATTGCAGTGCGCAATGCAGCAATAGCAGCAAGACCACAAGCATCGAAAACATTGCCGCCATCTGAAAGGACGTGGATATCGATCATAACTCCCCAAACTTTCTCGCCTGGGACAATGCACAAACTCTCCATGTCAATACAGCCAGATTCACGGATTCCTCGGTCGACAACTCGGCCAAGTTCAATGGATTGTGGAGATGGTGGTCCAGGTTCGTATTTTCGGTGAGCCACTGGTCGCAATTCAGCACCGCACATGAGTGAGCCTTGTGCTGGGCGGTCAGGCCAAGGTGTTCGCAATTCAAATTTGACACCTGCATAGACGATTGTTTTGCCCATGACCACTTTTGCAGAACCTTCTGCATTGTAGAGACAATTGATTTCCAAATCGACTTCACGGCCATCCCATTGACCTCGACCATCAAGTCGGAGGTCATCTTCAGCGAGGCGAGCGAGTTCTTGGCGAAGAAGTGAAGGAACGAGTTCGACCATCAGTTCTCACCTCCTTCGTATCGGCGCTTGAGAGCATCAACCATAATCTCATGAATTTCTGCTGCTGCTTTGAAATTGTATTCCATTGCAAGATTGTATTCATCAGGTGAAAGGTCGCCATCCATTTGCAAGAAAGCGATTTCACCTGTATTTGGAAGAATTCCAACAGGTAAATCTGCTTGACCGTAGTTGTCTTCAGCCTTATCGAGGTCAAGGACAACAATATCTTCGACTTTACCAGATGCGACACCAACAATGAGGTCCCGCATAGGGATGCCTGCATCAGCAAGAGCAACTGCTGCAGCGGTTAGACCAGCACAACGGGTTCCTGCTTCCGCAGCGAGAATTTCAATTTCGACTCGAATTTTCGAGCGTGGATAACGTTCACAGAGAACGACCGATTCAAGTGCCTCAGCAGTAACCTTCGAAATCTCACGAGAACGACGATTAAAACCAGGTCGAATCCGGTCGCTGGTTGAGAAGGGAGCCATGTTGTATCGGACATCGATAACAGCTCGGTCTTGGCGTTGAATCTTTCGAGGGTGGGCTTCCATAGGGCCATACACTGCTGCAACTGCAACATTCAATCCTTGCGTAACCATAGCTGAACCATCTGCAGCAGGTAAAATTCCTGCTTCAATAGAAACTGGTCGCATTTCGTCAAGCTTGCGTCCGTCAAGTCGTAGACCATCGTCGCGTAATAATTTTACATCACCGTATCCGCCCATTAAGCATCACCATTTTTTGGAGCATTTTTTTCAAGAGCAGTTAAATCTGCTTCGAATGTGTCTTTGTGTCCTGACTTGAGAATCAAGTCGAACGCTTGGCGAGCCCAAGCAGTTCCTTCTGAGTTGCCATCAACCCAAACTTTGCCGTTTTCTCCGACAATGATTCGGCAATCGCAAGCGTCACGAAGACGCTGAAGAGTTGCGTT
>JAACDG010000039.1 GCA_009937025.1 Methanobacteriota archaeon | reverse complement strand
TTGTTGGATGGATGGCTCACATATTAGTCCACAGTCTTGAGACTGCTGTTGAAAAGTGGCATGTGCCAGAACTTTTCATCGGTGTCATTTTACTGCCTTTCTTCGGCAATGCTGCTGAACACTTTACTGCAGTCATCGTAGCAGGCAAGGACAAGATGGACCTTTCTATTGCCATTGCTATCGGTAGCAGTGTACAAATCGCTCTCTTTGTAGCCCCAGTAATGGTCTTGTTTGCTTGGGCCCTTGGTGTTCCTTTGACTTTGGAATTTGGACTTCTTGAAACCGCTGCGACGTTCATTTCTGTCTTGGTTGCCAACTCTATCCTGAATGATGGTAAATCAAATTGGCTTGAAGGTACGATGTTGCTTGCAAGTTATCTGATTCTTGCTCTTGCTTTCTACCAAATGTGAGGTGAGATCTTGGCTGGAAGTAAAACGATTGGCTATTCGATGGCAGGTCTTGCTGTTTTCATAATGTTGATTGGCACTATTGGCTATACTGTTGAAGGAGAAGTGGAAGATATTCCAACGCTAAATATCGATGGATACGTTTTCTTTTCTGAAGACCCACTCCCTAGTAATCCAGTCGGGCTTTTTGTGAGTGCTGATACCACAATTACTTGGGACCGAGATGATATTTTCGTAGTGATTGCAGATGAATCGAAGAAAAACCAATGTGATGGAATCAGGTCAAATGGAGGCGGTTGGATTCAATCTGAATCAGGCAGTAAAACATGCCAATACGGTGACACAGGATATGAGGCTACAGCGTCCGATGGGAATACTGGTGTTGAATGGCACGTCACTTCGGGAGAATACTATGCTGGAATTGGCACGCAGTCAGGCATACTTCCAGCAGGTACTGAATTGGACATTCAGTATGAAGTCAAACTCTCAGCATCGTTCCCAACGTACCTTTTCTGTTTCCTCGTAGGTATCGGCGGTATTGGCCTTTCTCGAATGGAGTAATTATTCGATACCTTCGTAATAAGTCTCGACCGCAAGGTCCAACTCATTCCAAGCCAATGCTTCATCAATGGTTTGTGTAACACCATTCATTCGGAGTGCTTGCCCATCAACCCATAGGTCCATGCAATCTGCTCCATTGAAGATGAGGTTTGCAAGATGGCGGTTTCCAGAACGACCCAGAGGTCGCATTCGAACGTCATCAAGATTCCATACTGCCCAATCCGAACTGCCCTTGGTAGCCATTCCAAAGACGTCTGCTGCTGGGAGCAATGTTGCATCCCAATGGTCATGCCGTTGAACCAATGATGCAAGACGAGCCTCGGCTAACATATCCAGGCCACTTCCTGACGAAGCAGCACCATCTGTACCTATTCGCACATCGACGCCAGCGTCGTTGTAGGCTGGGAGCGACATAGTACCGCCACAGGCGATTTTCATGTTTGAGGACGGACAATGAACCGCTGTCACTTCATGTTCTGCTAACATGCGAATTTCATTCTTCTTCACCCATGAGGCGTGAGCACAAACTGTACCAGGTTTGAAAAAATCAATATCGTTGAGATATTCAACCGGATAAAATCCTGTTTTCTCATGACAGTCAGCAATTTCTTTACGGGTTTCACTCACATGAATATGAAGGCGAGCCGCTCTTTTTTCTGCTAATTCAGATGCTCTGCGTAGTGTCTCTTCACTGCAAAGATAGACCGAATGAGTTGCGATGGCATACTGAATTTTATCATCTCTCGTCTGATTTTTGAGGATCGAATCAAGTTCATCAATAGCAGAAGCCGCATCTGGATGGGAGGGCAACGCAGCATCGCTGACTGGCCCTCCGACCAAGCCACGTAATCCAGCATCTCCAAGCACTTTTCCTGTTACTGCAGGATAGAAATACATATCCGCAGCAAATGAAGAACCTGTTCGAATCATTTCTGCAGCAGCGGCTCGAGCACCAACACGAACATATTCAGGATTCAATCGTGATTCAGTAGGAAAAACCGCCTCGTTTAACCATCTGTGGAGAGGAAAACCATCGCTAAAATCACGGGCATTCAATTGCATTGCAAGATGTGTATGCCAATTTTGTAAACTTCGCGTGATGAGTCTTCCTGAACCATCCAGTTCATTTTGAACATCTTCATCACCGTTCGATTTTGACCATCGACCATCATGATGTAAGAGAACATCACCAACGTGTTTGTTGCCGCTTTCATCATAGAGGACCGCGTTGCGATAGCGTACACTCGCATCATCGGCCATGAACTTGGGTTAGGCTCAACCCTCATGAACGCTTTCAACCGTTTGCCTTATGTTCATTCGATACCGCGGATGATTTGCGCCACTGTGGCTTAGCTGGTAGAGCACCTGATTCGTAATCAGGAGGCCGGGAGTTCGAATCTCCCCAGTGGCTCTTCATTGGTCGACACTTCGTGCAATGTTGAGCGTAAATGCTTCAGCACTCGCTTCAAGACCTGCGATAGCAGGGAGTGTTTTCCCAGCAATATAGTCCAAACAAGCACCACCACCAGTCGAAAGATGGCCCATCTTCTTTGCAAGGCCATACTTGGCGATAAGTATAGCAGTATGCCCGCCACCCACGACGACATATCCTTTGGTTTCAGCACATGCGTTCAACATTTCAATGGTACCAAAAGCGAAGTCCGGCAATTCAAACACGCCCGCAGGCCCATTGAGATGGACAGTTCCAGCAGATTTTATTGCCGCAGAGAGGTTTCGAATAGATTGAATTCCAAGGTCAAAAATTGGAGCATCAATTGGAAGTTTGGAAACCTCTAGGTCAACTCGATTATCTTCGACGTTGGCAGCAACATCTACTGGGAGGCGAATCTTTTGGCTGAAATCACGTAGCAGTGATTTGGCAGTTTCAACAGTTTGATGCCACGCATTGCCCAATTCATTGACCAAGAAATCATGATTTGAAACGCCAATTTCAATACCCGAGAGTTCTAAGAGCAGGTTCGCAACACCTCCAGTTGGCCAAAATTCATCACAAATATTGTTGCGAAGCATGTTGTCTGCTACGCGTATCGAATCATCGACTTTGATACCCCCCAATACGGCAATACAGGGTCGTGCTGGGTTATCCAATGCCAGGTCGAGTTTGTTGATTTCATTTTTCATTAACTCTCCAGCAACGCAAGGAATCAAATGGGTAAATCCAACCCCTGAAGGAGTGCTACGGTGAGCACAAGCAAAAGCATCATAGACGAATACGTCGGCAACACTGGCTAAATTTTGCACCATGGTTGTTTCTGAATGTGTATTGAAATCACCTTGTGTTTTGATTTCTTCATCATACATTCGAACATTATTCAACATGAGAATTTCGCCACATTGTAATGCTTCAATTCCTCTCATTGCTTTGTCGCCATAGAGGTCATCCACCCATTTCACTGGTCGGCCAAGAAGACGCCCGAGTTCCCGAGAATGGCCAAGCGTCGAAGTAAAGTCTTGTTTCCCAG
The DNA here is from genome assembly GCA_009937025.1 of Methanobacteriota archaeon. Lineage (GTDB taxonomy): Archaea > Thermoplasmatota > Poseidoniia > Poseidoniales > Poseidoniaceae > MGIIa-L1. The sequence continues at coordinate 17,721 of JAACDG010000039.1, read as the reverse complement.
GTCGAGATTGATGGGCAAGGAGTACAACTTTGGCATTTGTCAAACGGTTTAATGTGGGGACAATGGCTTGAATACGAGTCGTATCTAGGAAGGATTGGGTGCCGGGTAAAAGCGGACAATTGATGTCCACACGTACCAATACAGTCATGTTGTCAACATTGACATTGTCGAGGGTCAAGACACTCGCCATTAAACATTCCAGATGCTTTCGGCTTTTGATTGCAACGGATGAAAACCCCCTACGGTTCTTTTTCCGAACCCGACAACCGCGCGTCTCCACCCTCGACTTGGCGCGAAAGGTGATAAAGCCGTAAAGTTCGCTGTCAAAGGATGGCGCAAGAAGAACCGGCAGAGGATGAAACCCTCAAGGGTCCACGTCGGCGCGCTGGTACCAGCACATCCTCATTCGGCGTCTCAAGGCGAGAAGGTCACGACTCCTCAGTTTACTATGGCAGCCGCCTCTATGATGGAATCGTTTCAAGCCGAGATGTTGGTGAACAACAGGAATTGCCACCGACGCTTGCAAACACATTGATCACCGGAGATTCCAGAAATCTGGATGTGCCCGATAACTGCGTTCAATTGGTTGTCACTTCCCCGCCGTATAACGCCAGTAAAGCCTACGATGAAGACCTTTCATTGAGTGAATATCTTGAATTATTGTATGATGTATTTGCTGAATGTTATCGGGTTCTCGCACCAGGTGGCCGGATGGTCGTCAACGTTGCCAATCTAGGACGTAAGCCGTACATTCCCCTTTCAAGTCATATCAACATCATGATGAATCAACTCGGCTTTTTGATGAGAGGAGAAATCATTTGGGATAAGTCAGCAAGTGCGGGCTCTTCATGTGCTTGGGGTTCTTTCCACAGTGCAAGCAATCCTTGCCTTCGAGATGTCCACGAATATCTTCTTGTATTCTCCAAAGGGAATTACAAACTTTTACGCGATAAATCAGAACGTGCAGAAGGCCGAATCGATACGATTCCGCGAGATGATTTCATACACCATACCAAGTCGATTTGGTCGTTTCCAACCGAACGCGCATCTCGTGTCAATCACCCTGCACCGTTTCCAGTTGAATTGCCAAAACGCTGCATTGAGATGTATTCATTTGCAGGAGACATTGTTCTCGACCCGTTCAATGGTTCAGGTTCAACATGTGTAGCAGCGAAGATGACCGGCCGTACCTACATCGGTGTTGACCTCTCCCAAGAATACTGCAACATCGCTCAAAAACGTCTTGATGAAACTGAGGCTTGGACAGCCCCAGTTGTCGAAGTTTAAGCGGAGCCGTTTTGAACGGTCGCCATCACCCTACAACCATGACCGGTTGGAATGAGGCTGACCTAACTGGACCCGAAGGGGAGGACTGGAGAGTCCCAGTTTCAGAATTAGCAGCCCGACAACAAGGTTTGGGAGAAGGCTTAGCCGAGGCAGGATATTCGGGGGCTTTCATTCAACATCCAGTCGACCTCTACTATTTTGCAGGTGGCCGGCAGAATGCTTCGATGTACATTCCTGCACACGGTTCTGAAAACAGTCAATCGGTGTTATTCGTTCGCCGTTCACTTCAACGCGCTCACTTTGAAGGCGGTGGAGACGATGCGCCTCATGAAATTCTTTCTTTCCCTCGGATGGCGCAATTGGCCCAAACCCTTCGTCAACGTGGCGTGATTTCTGCACCAGGTCTTCAATTTGGAGAGATACCCGCCACGTATTCTGAGCGTTTTGTCAAGGCTTTCAGTGAATTTGGTACTTGCCCAGATATCACGTCCATCATTCATCGTCAGCGAGAAACAAAATCGATGTGGGAAATGAAGCAAATGGAGGCTGCGGCTGAAGTTCAAATCCGTATGTTTGAGGCGGTCGAAACGGTAGGTGGCGAAGGTGTCAGTGAACTGGAATTAGTTGCAGCTGCGGAAGCCATTAGCCGTTCAGAAGGATTTGGAGGAGAGGTCCACATGCGCCGATTTCCACTTCAATGCGACCGAGGTGTCATCGTGTCTGGCAGAGCAGGAGGTATTCCTTCGTTTTTCGATTCCGCAGTTGGCGGCACAGGGGCCCATCCACTTTCCGGAATGGGTTCTGGATTCAATCGAATCAAAACCAATGAGCCGGTTTTGGTCGACCTCGTTCATGCACATCGCGGCTACATAGTCGACATGACTCGAATGTTTGTTGCAGGAACCCTCTCTCAACAATGGCACCAACGCCTTGAAGATATGGTGGCCGTCAAGGACACTGTCGTTGATGTGTTGGACCAAGGCGATACATGCGAAGCCGCATGGGAGCAAGCATTTGCTCTTGCAGTAGAACTTGGATACGAAGATAACCTCATGGGGATGAAACCAGACCAAAGCCGATTCCTCGGACATTCCGTTGGTCTTCAGTTGGATGAATCTCCGGTTGTTGCAGCAGGCTTTGACCGCCCATTGCCGATTGGAGGTACGATGGCGATTGAGCCAAAAGCGGTCTATCAAGAAGGTAGCATCGGCAGTGAAGATACTTGGATTCGAGATGATGAGGGAATGCGCCCGGTAACTGCTGGTGGCGCTTGGCCTTGGTTAACGGAGTGGTAAAGATGGAACAAGAACAATCAGAAGACGAGATTTGTGAAAAATTGGAAGGCTGGACCCACGAGGATGTAGGGAAGCGTATACTGGAACGCAAAACTCCGAATGGAACCTATTACAACGAACCCATTGTCAGTGTTTTTTGCCAATTTTGCGGTTCTGAATTTGTTGGACCAAGTCGAGAAGCAGGCGGATTTTTGGGCGGCCATGAATGTTTACACGCATGGGAGATTTCTCAAGCCATGGGTCGAGATGACGGCATGGTAGAATGAGCAACATATTCCACCATAGTGTTCAAGTTATGTCCGCGATGTGTTGTTTGTATGGCAAAGCCCTACTCGACCGGACACATTGGTGCAGTCGCATCAAATTACACTGAAATGAGACTTGCCGGTGCAGTAAAAGAGCAGTTGGTAAAATTAGTCTGTGAAGAACTCGCCCGCTATGTTCCTGAGATGGAAGCAGCGACGCTCCAACAAGACCCTGAGCGCAAGACTTTGGATGACCCTTTCCGTACTCGTTTGAATTATAATCGAACACGTGAATTGATGATTGCCGAAATCGACGCTGTAGAATCTGTTGGTTCTGCAGCTGTTCAAGCAGGAATTTCTCACATTGAAAAACACCTTTCGACGGTCATTAAACACGCAGAAGTCGCTGCGGAAAAAGACAGGGTGGCGACCATCAAACCACGCCACTTAGAAATCGCCATCACAGGTTTGAACATCGGCGCGACAAGTGAAGATGAAGAACATGAAGAAGTTGCTCAAACCGAAGAATTTGTCGTCAGTCAAGGCGGCGGCATTTTGACCGAATCATCCCTTCTTTCTCTGGCCAAAACCCATGCAAAAATGCCGGTAACAAAAGACGCTATTGAAGAATTACTCGAAACCTATTACATGGTAATCGAGCAATTAGAATCCGATATTCGAAGCAACGCTCAGTTTGGCGGCAACCCCGTTCATTTCATCGAATCGATTGGCAAAATGAAGACCCTAATGTCATTGGGATGGATGAGGTCAATGCTCACGAAAGCCGCAGAAAATGCTCGGGAGCGGGGCTACAAGAGAATTGATGTTGAACAAATCGTTCACCTGGACCCTTTTGAATGAGCCTACATTTGGCTAAGAACAGTTCTTTCGAGATGGAATTATGCTTGTAACTTCTGTACTTATCTCTGCATTATTAGCAGGCCTTATCGCCATCTTGGTGACACTTGCCATCGAACGTTGGGGTGGATTGACAGGAGGTTTACTCGGCACCATGCCCTCTACTATTGTCCCGGCAGCTGCAGGCATCTATCTTGCGGGAGGCCAAGCATTGTTGAATCAAAGTTTAGCCATTGTTCCTTTGGGGATGTTGATCAATGGTCTGTTTCTCGCTGTATGGGTTTATCTCCCACCAAAACTGGAAGACAAAAATTCGCCACTTCTGCTCACGACCGTTGGAGCCTTATCTGTGTGGTTTTTGTTTGGAATGAGCATGTTAATCGGCGTTGAATTTGCCATTCAGAAAGGCATGAGTGCTTGGCAAATTGGTATCCTTGGATTTACTCTTCTGGTCGGGCTTGCTGTAGTGATGAATTGGAAAGTTCAACCTACGCCAAAGGGGAAACAACCCGTCGCTCGTAGCGTGTTATTCCTTAGGGGCAGTGCAGCAGCATGTGCAATTGGTGCAGCAGTATGGTTGTCATCACAAGGACAACCGTTGATTGCAGGTCTTGCAGCGGTCTTCCCTGCTATTTTCTTAACCAGCATGGTCGCTTTATGGCTTGCTCAAGGGCCAACAGTTCCTCGTGGTGCAGCAGGGCCGATGACTATGGGTGGAGCCAGTGTCGCCATCTATGCTCTGGTCGCTATGTATTCATTGCCAGCATGGGGTGCTGTGGTTGGTTCGATTGCAGCCTGGTGCATCGCTGTATTTGGCTGGTCATTGCCGACCTTCCTTCTCTTGCGCAGACGCATTATGCCTGATTGAGAACACGGGTCCACGTTTCTGAAGCCGGAACGCCACTGACGAGAAGTTCAACCGATGATACTCCTTTAATCGAAGATATTTTTTGACGTAAATCTCTCAAGTCAAATAAGCAACAGGGGCAATGTGGACGTTGCGGAGTAATGGCGAGTTGCACCAGTCCTTCTGGTGAAATATCAACACCGAGAATTTGTTTCGAATCTGATAAGGTTACTTCGTTATGCGGGTCTTTCCAAGAATGCAGAACACGCAAAAGCCGGCGCTGGACTGCTTGAATTTTCTTCGCATTCATTCCCGCACCTCGTTTGGCTATAGTTGGCTTGCTTTACTGTTCTTCTGCTTGAAGTTCAGATTCAATTTCATCGAGTTGTAACTCATTGAGTCGACCTTCTGCAGTGGTTAATTCTGTTTTGCAAAGCCGAAGCAATTCTGCACCTTCTTCGTATAATTTCAGTGTTTCATCAAGACCCATACCGCCGCGTTCAAGCGTCGATACAATGGCTTCCAATCGTTGCATTGCTTCAGTGTAGGTTGGTTGTTTTTCGGTCATTTTTCTCCCTCTTTGGAATGTGTTTCTTTTATTTCAGCATCTGCAGAACCGTCTGCAAACTGGAGAATGATTTCTTGTCCTGATTCTAATCCTTCAACGCTACTCAGGACGCTTCCATCGGCGGTTTGGGTCATGGAATCACCCCGTTCCAGTACCCGTTGCGGATGTATAGCAGCCAGTGAAGCCTCAAATTGTGCTAAACGAGTTTTTTGAATCCCAACACTCTGATTTGCCGAGACTTTCATTCGAGATGAAAGGGACAGCAGTTTTGTTTTCGCACGATTCAAACCTGCCATTGGCGCTACCCGTAAGCGGGCGTGAAGGGTGCGCAGACGCTGCATGTTCTCTCGAAATTGTCTTCGGGCAGCAACGGATAATCGCTCTTCAAATTCATCGAGGAAATAATGTAATTCAGGAAGGACAGGAACAACCCGTTCGATTGCATCCGAAGGTGTAGAGGCCCGCAGGTCAGCGACGAGGTCGGAGACCAATACATCGGATTCATGCCCTACAGCAGAAACCACAGGAACGGGACTGGCAATAATTGAGCGGGCTACAGGTTCGAGATTGAAAGCCCATAGGTCTTCAGGAGACCCCCCACCTCTTCCAACAATCACGACATCAACTGGAGGTTCACCCCTTTTTTCGGCCACACTTGGTTGTGAGAGCCGTCGAGCAACAGCCAAACCTCGAACAATTTCTTCCGTCGCCCGAGGCCCTTGAACCAGGACTCCTATCACGGTACGACGCAAGCCAGGCCAGCGATTTTCAATCAATCGCTGCATATCGGAGAGCGCTGCAGAACCCGCACCTGTAATGATTGCGATGTGTTTAGGAATCGTCGGTATTACTTGTCGAGGTCGGTCGAATTCCCCTTCCTTTTTCAATTGCTCAACCAACAATCGTTTGGCTTTTTCAAGTTCTCCAAGGACACTGACCGGCTCAATACGTTCAACATTGAGTTGAATTTCTCCACGTCGAATGTAGAGGTCAAGACTTGCTAAAATAACGACTTCACTGCCTTCTTTGATACTTGGGTCAATGACACATCGACCTTTCCAGATCACCGCTCTCATTTGTCCATCTTGGTCCCGTAGAGAAAAATAAGTATGTCCACTTGGATATTGTTTCCATTGTGTAACCTCGCCTCTTAGGGCTTGATTTTTGAACAAGGGGTCGCGAGTAACAGATTGTTTGACCAATTGCACAAACTGACCAATTGGAAGAGGCCCAGTTGTGACTTCCCCTCGACCGGTCATGCATCAAAAGGAGAGTCCACGGTTCTTGAACACTGTGCGATTAATCTTCAAAGGTCTTTAGCCAGCCACGGCGCCAAAAGAACACAAGCATGATGGCGACAAAAACGAACATTATGAAAATAATTCCCCAGAAACCGCCCACCAGTTCGAGTGGCAAGTCATCGTTATTCATTCCAAAAATACCTGCGATGAGCGTTAATGGAAGCATGATGGCACCAATGATGGTCAAGGTTGTCATGACTTCAGTAAGTTGTGCATTGGATTCAGCTAATTGCATACTGATGTTACTGAGATAAGAATCTCGAGCAGATGTCGCTCCTGATGAATAGTTATTTGCGCGTTTCACCAATGAAAGTGAAAGTTGGTGTAAATCTGAGAAATAACGCTCTGTCCCTGAGCCGATGAGTCGTTCATTGGGTTTGAGTAAGCGCATTGTAACCGTGTTTAAGGATTCAATTGATTTGCTTGCCTCACGAAGATATCGCTTCAAATCATGCAATCCTTCCAGGACATTATCATATTTTTTACTTGGGTCAAAGACTTGAAATTCGAGTTGGTCGAGTTGATGTGAATACGATTTTAAAATCGGCGTCCAATCGTCAGCAATGGCATCAAGCATCTCATAGAGTAAGAAATCAATCCCTAAGGCCAAATCTTCTTCATCAGCTTTTTTGAAACGATAACGAAACTTCTTCAATGCTGGAATACTGTAATGCCGAACCGTAATAATCAAATTTTCTTTGATAAAAATCGCTACTGGTTCGGTATCCAACTGATTGTCAGCATCACGAGCATTGACAACAATAAAGCGATGATTATTGAATTTTTGAGCCGTGGTATCTGTTGGACCAAATACGTCTTCGACCGCCAATTTAGCAAAGTCCATTTGTTCAAGTAAAAAACTGCGTACTTCTTCATCGGGACGAAGAATATCCAGCCATGCTAAACCTTGTTCTTCTATAGCCTCTTGAACGCTGTTTAATTCATACGTTTCACGAGCGATTAAGCCGGATGCAGCAGTTTGTAAACGCAATTCGGCCATGCCTTGCGGTGACGTTCATCTTTGTTGATGTTTTCATTCCTCTTCAGGGGTAAAAGACCTGTTTGATTGGTTGATTTTCCTCTGCCGTCTCTCAAATTTCTGCCGTTGTTCGACTTCGTTCAATTTATGCCGAACCTTCCAAGAAAGAAAGCGTATGATGATGAACAAAGCGATTATATCGACAATCAGAATAAACCAATCGCCGGCATCCCACTTTCCAATCATGATTTCCCATCCTACAACGGCGGTCGAATGTCGACATCAACCTCGCCGGTTGGTACGCCAATGCATGCAAGTCGTGCACATTCTTCAACGAGGTAATCATCTAGTCCGGGCGGTAAAATCTCAGGCAACGGCACCTCACCATAGAGAAGTGTCACCATGCAAGTTCCACAGGTGCCTGAAGTACAATTTGTTGGAATCTTGACACCAGCATCTTCTGCGTGTTCGACCAAAGTATTTCCAGCAATATGGGCTGTTTGTCCGAGAAGATTCGCCCCTTGTAGGAATCGTACAACAGGACGAGTAGTTTCTGTCTTTGGTGTTTCTTCGGCTGTCACCGAATGAGCTGACATCACACCACCTCAGCGCATGTCCTTGTGGCGAGTCCAACGACCGGTTTGTTTGTTGAAATACAATCCCGCCTTCTTCATCCACTTGTTGAATTTCGTAGCACCTGCACCGGTTCGGAGAATGAAGTCTTCTCGGTCTTCCTGAGCTTGGATGTAATCCTTTGCCGCTAGTGTTTGGTCAATCCAATCGTTAATGTCCATCAAGCCACCAGTGAGTCCGCCTTCTTCGACAGCCTTCACCATTTCATCAGCAGTTGCGCCTGTAACTTCCAAATCCTTACGGATAAGTTCGTTGACACTTGACAAATCCATTGAGGCAGGTTTTGGAGGGACGGGGTTTCGAGGCCGCTTGTCGGGGTCGATGTTGATTCGAGTACCATTGGACAATCGCTCTTCAACGAGGTTGGAGAGTCCAGGGGTAAAACTGGTTTCACATTCCCAGCAGATAAAAGCCCAATCTTCAGGTCGGTCTTTATCACGAGATTGACGAGGATCCAATTCATCGCCACATTCAGGACATGCGTGGAAAATAAGGGCAGGAACGTGATTACGGCGGAAATCAACGATGTCTTGAGGGGTGCCTTCAAGTTCCAACATTTCATGGTCTCGTGCTGCTTCAAGTCCACGGGTTTCAAGTTGGTCCCGAATCTTCACTTTTTGGTCGTCTTTGCCTTCATCATGCAGATTGTTTTCGAGTTTGACAATCAATTCAACAGTTTTTCCAAGTCGATTCATAATGAGTTTCTTGGCACGGAACGATTCGACCTTTGCAACCTTGAGCCGTTCTTTTTGTTCAGCAAGTTCGGTGAGTACATCCTTTTGCTTGCGTTGAAATTTGATTTCCTCAATCTTTGATTCCTGTTTCTTTTCAGGTGCGAGAACCTTTGAGAGGTAGCGTTCTTTTCCGTGACTTTGGGGGCCAGCCGTAATAATCGAGATAACACCATCAGCAATATCTGCTTTCAAACCGTAGTTTTCAATCAGCATATCTTTGTCGATTTTCTTCAAATCGCCAATTTTTAGGCCGGAATCGGCCAACTGCTGGGCAGTTGTTTCGTCGATACCCCGACGTAGTAAAGCAAGATATGTGTCCTTCTTGGCCATAGCATCCCCTCCGACGAGTCTAGGCGAGGAGACCCTCCTAAGAAAAGGCTCTCCTTACTCGGTGTAGGATAATATCTGTATTTGACTCCTTATGAACTTATGATTCGAACACAAACTCGCTGAATGAGCAACAGAGTTCAATCCAGTCTTCAAGTTCCAATTCATCAGGCCGGAGGTCCATGCGTTCATCTTCAAGATGAGCGGCAAAGGCCTGTTTCCACCGACCTGCATGCCATCCTTTCACACGTCCTAAGCGGCGAGGTACATTTTTCAATGTCGAGCGCAACTTCTTTCTACGCTGGTCAAAAGCAAGATGAATCATTTGACGAACCAAACGTACATCGCAAGGCCATTCTTCATCATGGGGTTCCATGGAAATATAGCAAGAATTGACTTTTGGCATTGGGCTGAAGTTATGCGGTGCAACTTTACCTTCAATATCACATTCCCAATCGAGAGACACCGTCATGCCAAGAGAGCCCACGTCGCTTTCATATTCCATGACCAAGCGTTCAGCAAATTCTTCTTGAACCAACAACACCACTCTTTCCAAGCGCGTGGTTCTGGGATTTCGCAAATATCGAGTGAGTTCATCGACAAGTGGAGATGATATCTGGTAAGGGATATTTGCAACCACCTTGGTGATTGTATCTGGCCACCGTATTTCCAACGCATCACCTTCGAGCAAAGTGAATTGTTCAGCCTGTTGTTCAGGCGCAAAGGCTTCGTTGAGGTGAGTGACAGCAACAGAGTCGATTTCTACAGCAGTCACTTGACAGCCGGTAGCCAAAAGTGCTTCAGTGAGTACACCAGGCCCGGGACCGATTTCCAGAACATGGTCTTCTTGTGAAACATTACCGAGTTCAATCGCTTGAGCAATCAAGTCATCATTGACCAAGAAATGTTGGCCCAATGATTTGTCGAAAGGCAACTTGTCGCGTAGACTGTCAATCAACCAACGGGCGCCCCTCATGCCTTCACCGGCAAGAGCTGGTCGAGCAATCGTGGTTGGATATTTCGCTCATCCAACTCGGATAGGAATCGTTTTGCGAGTAATTCTCCAGCATCGATGTTGCATGCGTCATTGAGGGCTTTAAAGGATTCAAATCCGCTTGAACCGCGTGCTTCTACCATTTGCATGGCTTTCTTATTCCCCACTCCTGAAAGGAGTTCAAATGCATGCTGCTTGAGAGACATGTTGCCTGCAACATTAAAGAAAGCAGATATGAAATGCTTTTCATTTTCTTCAATGAAAATTTGAATGACCAAAGGAAGATCCGCTTTAATATGATTTGCCAAACGGCCAAGATTGGTCATGCCAAGGACATTTTCAATATGTTCGCGCTGCGAATTATCAGTTCCAATATAGACTCGAGCGGTTGTCAACAGTTGTTCAAGGCCTGTCTTTGGTTGTAATCGGCATAACAGCAACTTGGATTCAGTTACTGCAACAGCTACATTTGTTGCGAGGTCATGGTCAATGATTCTTGCCCATTGTTCATCCATCAAGGGTGATTGTTGCTGGTTGCGATTGGTACGGTTACCTTGCCGGTTTGTGTTGTTTCTACGGGTGGTATTATTTCGACGTGATTCATTCTGTCGTGAATCATTTCGTCGAGGCGAAGGGTTCTGAGGCGGAGTAGACTTCTTTGGTGGAGCAACTTCCCTGCGCCCTTCAGCAGGTCTTGACCAGCCGGTAGAGTCTGTTGAAGGCGTGCTCTTTTTCTTTCCAGAACCAATCTTAATGTTACCGTCACGCCGTGTACCGGGCATAACAAATCACCTCAAGGGGGGGGAGTTTCATTCAAAGCCAATGTGTTGGCGGACGATTTCGAGAACGGTTGAAATCTCATCATCACTGATTGTCTTTCTTTCCGAAGCAAGCACTGCTTTGACGTCGCTTGAATACAATGGCATTAATTCAGCCAACTTTGCAGCCAAATGAGGGAGAGTTGAGAGAGTTTCAACTTCACCGAGAGCGGTTTTCAAGTCTTGGAATACTTTCGGGTCGGTTTTGAATCCGTTTCGAGCGTCGCTGGCAGCCCATTCAGCGTGCTGGAGGGCAGCCTTTTGCTCATAGGTGAGATTCTTACGGCGCTTTTCAGCATCCAGTAACAGGGTTCGAACAGTTGCAAAGTCGACAAATCGTTCTTCTTCAGTCATAGTAATTCCTCATTCAAGTGGTCGAAGGTGCTCTGGTCGAGCAATGACCGTTTTTGCCATGTTACCGTCTTTAACAGCAACAACCCAAGCGACACCTTGTCGCTTTTCGATGAAACCGGTTCGGCCGTTGAAACGGCGGTGAGGCATACCCATCTGTTGTCCACCGTCCAATACGATAGCAACGCGGTCGCCTTCTTGATAATCATGCATGATGCGGCTGATGTTGATTCGGCTACGTTCACTCTTTCGGCGTCGTAAAATGCTTCGTGTTCCGACTCGCAGTCCCTTGGATCGTTTCAAATTGTCCGCCTCCTTTTTGCCCGAGTGTGCAGATATGCATCTTCCGAGCATTTTGGCGACCTACCCTTCCCATATAAGCACCGCGACGGATGTAAGACCGAGTAAACCATGAAAAAAGCAGAATGTAAAGCCTTCATTTGCTTTCAATCCGCATGAATATCGCCGACATCAAGCCACAAAACATCACATTTTGCTTTAATGAGTGAAGAGAGGCTTGGTTGAGTACGTCCACCGTCTCCGTGAACGGTTTCTTTAACGTATGTACCGGATTCACAGCGTAGTGTAAATTCTATTTCTCGGACACCATCTTCCATAGTTTCTATGACCGGCTTTGAAGTTTCAAAAACCGTTCTTCGACGGATCAAATCGGCTCGTCGATGGGCGACCCTCTCGGGGGTGCGTTGAGCCAATTTGACACCAGAAAGTTGAGCGATTGTTTGCAATATCGCATCGTTTTCTGGTAAATCGAGATAGATTGGTGCAGGCGGACCAGCAGCTAATATCCGTTCAACCAAATCAGCCTTAGTTCCTGTTTGAGTGAGTTTCAATTCCTTAGCCATTGCCACTAATTCAGGTTTCTTCATCGCTTTCAATGTGGCTTCATCCGGCCTTTCAGGGACATCAATAACGGTTGGTAGCGGCTTGGTATGGTCGTTCTTTCGGTCTCCACGGCGCTTTCGTTTTGAAGATTGTTTCTTCCCTTTTCCACCGCGTTCTTGCACATCGATGTGTGTCAAGTCAACAGGAGCAGTAAGCACAGCGAATTCAGCCTCACTCAACGGCAAGAGGCGGAAACGAATGGTGTAAGATTTCTCTGCAGGTGTATCCTTTACCCGAACCACTTCACTTCGATTTGAATCTCTCAAGCCTGTTATTTCGATGCTTCCACCGGCCGCTTCATTAATCGTTTGCATCGCTTCAACAACATCGACAGAACGAATTTCCGGCTCTTTCATTTCAATAACAAAAGGTCGACCTCTCCCCATACAACGAACATCGATATCTTCACGGCCCATGCCATGGAAAGCATGTTCATTTGATTGGAATATTTCGAGTAATGGATTTCCTATGAGGTCTTGAACGCTCTTTTTGTATTGAAGTCCAGTTTGGTCACAGCGCTCACATCCCCGGCCTTTACAAGCCCGACATGGCCAACGAGTTTGTGGAATTCCACGTTCAAGTTTGAGGTAGCGGCCGTAGAGGTAATGTGCACGAATATCGAGTTCGACCGTCAAAGTCAAAACATCGATGAGCGCCAAAATTTGTGGTTTATCATTAACCAAATTGACTCCTTCTAATCGCTTGTTAAGATGTTGAGCAATGCATTGCACAAGTCCACTTTTGAGCGCATCAGAACCACCTGCTCCGAATCGCTTTCTCATTTCTTCTTCCTCTTCCATTTGGTCTTTCGGAATACGCGCACCAAGTTGGAGACGAGACACTTCGTAAGGAGACAACGAATCAAAAATAATCTCGGCAAGTAATTCAGATTCTTCGTATAAGTTCTCACAGAATGGGCAAAGAGGTTCTTCTACTCGTGCATTGGCCAAATGGGAGTCTCGCTCAACGACAGTCGTTCGAATTTCGAGCCCTGATTGTTCGATACTCTGCTCGAAGCGCTTCTTGCCACCAAGACGTCCAATGCAATGGTCGCATGTTCCAATTCGGACCAGATGCTTGTGACCTGCAGGCGATGGTGCCCGTGAAATCTCTTCCATGTGGGTGCTGAGTTGGTCGGGAGAATCAAGTGAAAACTCATCTTCTTCCTCTTCTAAAGGTTGTTTCGAAGTGTCTTTTTCATCCCATAATGAATAATCAGTTTGCCCAAATCCGGCATTGGCGTATTTCATCCATTCTTCATCATCTTCATTTTCGTCGTGTTCTTCAGTCGACATAAAATCACCACTATCTCGGGGCCAACCCCTAAGACTGCAATTGGGCCGTCTGCCCGCTCATTGATGAACGCACCGGTCTATAAAATCAAGATTCGTCCTAAATTATTGCTGAGAACGCATCATCATTGTTACTGCTTTTTCGCTTTGTTCAAAGGTACCAATTTCAGTAAAATCGTGTCGATGATGAAAACGAATTGAACCGAGGTTTGGAGGTTTGAGGCTGACCTCAGCAGCAACAGGGCAAGCCAGTTGTTCAGCATATTCGATGACATGTCGATAGAGTAGTGTTCCGATTTCTCTGTCTCGATGACGTTCTGCTACAGCAACACGGTCGACATAGAGGAATTCCTCATAGCGTTGATTGAACCAAGCATAATTGAGACTCCCATAACGGGTCTTTGGAAGAAGGCAGAGAACAAATCCTCTCAATTGATTGTCTTCAAAGACGCCGACCGCTAGTTCTGAAAGCGACAGTAAGTCTGCCATTTCTTCATGTGAAACTTGTCCAGTTCCAGGTAACCCTTCTTCATTGATTTGCCAGGCAGCGGCCACATCGTTGTGTTCGAGCTGCCGTATTGCCATTACGCAACCTCCGGAGAAGGTTTACGAGCAATCAATCCAAGTGCGGCGGTAGTGAGCACTAAACTGGCAACCAAGGAGAAAGCAATCATCGCAGCAGAGAAGATTCCAAAGTTGGTGAACAGGCCCATTGGTGAGAGTGCAATAACACTGAATCCAGCAATATCAGAGGCAGCACTTCCAATCAGTGCAAGGCCACAAGCCCCTCCGATTCCAATCAAGGCTTCTTCATGGCTTTCGCCGGATTCCCGGCCTTCCCTATACCTCTCAGTCACGTGGATACAGTAGTCTATGCCTACACCCAAAGAGATGGTTGCAATGGTGACGGTGACGATGTTGAGCGATGAGCCAGCAATATACATCAGCCCATACAACCAAACCACAACCAAGAGAATGGGGACCAAGGTCACAGTGGCTTGTTTGAAAGAACGGAAGCCAATAGAGAGTGTGATGAACACAAACAAAGAGCCGAGTCCTAATGAGGATTGCATCTCACTTTGCATGGTAGTCGAGGCAACAAAACGAGTCACTGGGCGCCCCGTTGGCATGACCCACGTCAGCGGTTTCTCTTCACTTTCTTCACCGGCTTCAAGTTGGTCGCCAGTAGAGAGATTTGTGAACGGGGAGAGGTCTCTCCAAACTTCTTCCATGCCACCTGCCATACCAGGGAAATCTTCAGGAGCAGTCATCCCAAATCGAATCAGCATTCGGTCGTAAGCAGCGGCTTCACCGTTGATGTCCAGCCACGGTTGGCTTGGGTCCAATTCAACTTCGGGGTCGATATACAGGGCAACGATACTCGGAGGAATATCAGGGATAGGTCCGATGCCAGGCACGCCGTTAAGAGAGAGAAAACCGAAGAAGAAAGCGAGGCAGTCCCGGTCGGTTAAATCCATCAAAGGGCCGTTTCCTGCTGTTGAACAATTCATACCGTGTCCCGTTTCATTGACCTGCCAACCAGCGGCTTCAAACGGTGTTGGGTCCAAAACCAGAGAGCCTTGAGCGGCAATTACCATTTCATCAAGCGCTAAGATATCGATTGTACCATCTGGTTGGCGAGTGATTTTATCAGGTACTCCTTCAGGCAAATCGTCCATATTCTGCCTAAATGTATCGATGGCAGCAAAGACATCAGGGTCAAGCACATCTCCTTCAATAAGCAAGTTTGCAGGCTCCCCTTCATCGGCAAATCGTTGAGAAATTTCATAGACACCAATAGCAAAATCTGAACGCTCATCCAAGAAATCTTCGACAGCAAAATCACCTTCTAATTGAGCCATGCCCCATGCGGCTGGGACGGTGAGCAGGAATGCAATGGTGGCAATCAGTGCAGATTTGCGAAATGTTCCCGAGTTTAATACGATGCTTTGCAACCATTCTTCTGGGACTAAATGCGTGACGCCTGCTTTCTCTTCGATACTTTTGTTGCGCTTCACGAGCCATTCATCTACTGAGAGCCGAATCATTGGCACCCATAGCCCGGTGAGCAGGAACGCAGAGAATATTCCGAGGGCAGCCTCGACTCCAAATGAACGAAGTACTGCAATATCACTGAAGAGGTTTGCAGCAAAAGCTGCCATAGTTGTCACTGAGGTAAGGCAAATCGCTCGTCCGACGCGTTGCAGTGTGATTTCTGCTGAAACATGAGAAGTTTTTCCTTTCAAACGCTCCTCTTTGTAGCGATGCAGCGCGTGCAGAGAATCGTCAATTCCCAGTGCAAGAACCAAAATCGGCAAAAGATTCGAGAATTGAGAACGGGCTATGATGGAAAATCCAAACCATGAGGTGATACTGGAGAAGTGTCCAATCATTCCTTGCATCCACACCAAAGCAGTTCCAAGTGCAAACATGACGATGACAACATCAGAGACTCTACGTAAACTGACGTAGAGTAGACCGATAATGGCCAGTCCCATGAGAATGACAAGTCCAGCACTTGATTGTAATTCACGATTCACTTCGACATTCACGCCTTGTCCAAGGAGCAACGTGATGCTGGTTCTGTCATGAGAGCGCAGATGACCTTCCAAATCCATGTAAGACCATTCTGTAGAACATCCTGTTCCTTCTTCTTCCATGACCTCTAGACAATATTCTTCGGTGTATTGTGGAGGGTGAAGGACAAGTGAACCATCGGCAATCCGATAGCCCCCGATTTTAATGCCATCGTCTGAGAAATCAATGCTTTTTTCTTGCACAGCATCTTTCCAAATGACTTCCCAACCCATCTCTTGAAGAATGCCCCGGTCCAATTGAACCAGCAGCCAGGTTGAGGACGCAGACCAGCGACCGTTCGCAACAAAAGCATCTTCCCATGTTCCATCACCATTGAGTGAGCCACCAACGGGCCCAGTCTGCAACGCATTCATGTCGGCGACAAACCCTCTGTCCATTGAAAGCCAGCGAAGAAAGTTGTTATCTGAAGCCTCGGCCATACGGGCTGCAGCCATATCGATGTGCTGTTGCGTTACATTTTCATCATCAAATTCTAGGCATTCTAAGACGCCACAATCTTCCCAGTTTGTAGGCGGTTCGGTGACGACTCCAAGTGTTGTCAATCCGGGTTGAGTAAGAATGGAAGAACCGTTCATGAAACCACGGAAATGGTCAGAGAGCGAAATTGCTCCAGGCGCTTGATTTCCAGTGACGTCATTGACCAATGGTTTCATCGCTTTACTCAACGGATGTTCTTGAACAAGATTCACCTTTGAATCAATTTCTTGAAGCAAGGTTAGGTTCATGATACCAGCTGTTGGTGAGTTAATTCCGCCCCATGCTTCGCCTGATTCAAGCATTTCAGTTGCACTGGGAAGGGAGGCATAATCCGGCGCACCATCGCCCATTCGAGCCACAGGCGTCCAATCTTCTAGCGCAGGTACGTAGCTAGGATCTCGTGTTGAGACTAAAAACCCAAGAATAATTTCAGAGTTCGCAAACTCATCATCAATAATCGCTTGAGCCTCAAGTTCCGGTGAATCCATCTCATAGGATTCCATATCGATTGGTTGAAGTGCAGTTAACACTCCTGGAATCATGAGAAGGGTGAGAAGAAATACGGAGATGTGCACTCTTTTTCGATGAGGAATGAGCCATTTGGCAAACGAAGCAAATGAACCACTCATATCCGCTGGTCAACACTTCTCCTTTTGAACTCATGTTTTCAAACTCCACCAAGTTCTCCATCGTTGCTTTCAAACACCGCCTCGTTATGGGACGGTTATGGCTATACTCATCATCTTGAATCACCAACCGTATGACGGCACCGATGTCACATGGAATGCTCTGCGATTGGCTCGTCAATTGAACAACGATGGAGCCGAAGTTCGACTGTTCTTGATGAACGACAGTGTGGACTTAGCACGTGATGGAATTCAACCGCCCGAAGGTATTGACGACATGGTGGCGATGACCAAGGATTTGATTGCCAACGGTGTTCCAGTCAAAGTCTGTGGGACCTGTCAGAACCGTTGTGGCGTACTGAAGGGTCAGCCGTATTACGAAGGAGCACAATTCTCAACCATGGCTGAATGTTCAGCATGGGTCCAAGACAGCGAGAAAGTTCTCACCTTCTAATCAAAAGATTTCGATGTATAAGAGTCAATGAAGACCTGAGTAATGGGTACGGATGCGTTCAAATCAAGCACAAGGGACACCGATGCGATTATCGGAGAAAACTATTTTTAAGAATTTTAAGAATCCTTTCGTAC
>JAACDG010000186.1 GCA_009937025.1 Methanobacteriota archaeon | reverse complement strand
GTTGTTGCCAATAATGATTGAGCCAACAAAAAGTGCAATGCCATGTTCTCCAGCATTCTTGTATTTCGAAAGGGTAGAAAGAGCAGATTCAATAGCACCTTGAACGTTTTTGCGTGTACCTTTGGATTTGATGTTGGCTGCCTGACCGTGTTCATTTTGAAGCAATGAGCGTGCATCAGAGACTTGGCGGTCAGGAGGAATAATGATGGTAACCAATTCAGTTCCAAAACCCTTCATTTCTCGCAAATCTTCCAGCGCAATCTTGAGACGAAGCCTTCGCGTTGCGAGAAGTGCATCATCGGACATGAGTGTTGGCCTCATTTCGATGGCATGGTTGAGGGGTCTTCAACTCTCTCATACAGTTCAATCGTTTCATTTCAAGTTTCGAGTCGCTTGATGGCCTTTCATTCACCATCAGCGGGGATAGTCTCAAAGTATGGACGCGTAAGGAGGGTTTGATGACCCGTCGTCAAGTCGTTGCTTTGGGAGGAAGTCTCCTTCGCCCAGAAGAGGCTGAGCAACGCACAGCATGGTTTGGTCAAATCCGTCAACTTGCTGTACACATCGAAGGCAATGGACGACATCTTGGTATCGTCGTTGGCGGAGGCTTACCGGCCCGAGAAGGTATCGAATTAGCAAAAACGATGTTGACGGATTCCCACCGGCTTGATGAAGTCGGTATTGCAGCAACACGATTGAATGCGACTATCATTCAACAAATACTTCTCGATATTGGAATCGATGTCGCACCCGTCATCCCAACGACCACAGAACAAGCAGCGCAACTGCTGGATGAGCACCATCTTGTCATCATGGGTGGAACCACTCCCGGTCATACAACCGATGCGGTAGCGGTTGCTTTCGCTCGTGATGCAGGAGCCGGACATTGCATTATCGCAACCAACGTGAGCCATGTCTTTGACAAAGACCCTCGTGAACACGAAGACGCTCAATCCTTCAGTTCGATGACGTTTGACCAGTTAGCTGAAATCACCGGGATTGACAAACCGCTATCTCCTGGTGAATCAGCGGTCATCGACCCAATTGCCGTTGGATGGGCAAAGAATGCCGCGATTACGCTTGCAGTTCTCGATGGCCGAAATATGCTGTTGTTGGAACAAGCATTGGACGGAGAACCATTTGAAGGGACATTAATTCAATGAGGTGAAAACATGGTAGATGCATCGAAAGTAAAGGAAAATATTGCAAAAATGACCAGCAGAGCCCGAGGTTCACTCAGTTCTGGTAAAGTCCAGCCGCACAAGCATTGCCGCATATGCTTTACACCAATCAAGATGTCTTCCGACCCTCGTGTCTGTAAAGACCAAGCGTGTATTGACAAGAATATTCGTGATGAGCGGAATCAAAAGCAGATGAGAATCTGGATGTTTGTTTTCCTTGGCCTGTTCGCATTCAGTTTTGTTGGCCCAATTATTCTTCGTTCACTCTGATGATTCAGAGGAAGTTTGGTTTTCAAAATCTTCAAGCATTTCTTGAGGCTCATTTTCAGCTAACGAGTCAACTTGCGAAATTGCTTTCATTTGGTCGCCAATCTTGAACAATTCTTTGAATGCTTCTTCGATATCCTTTGCCTGCTTGAGGAATTGAATCGGTGGCCATCCACAATCGATGACTCCCGGCTCAATAGTACTCTCCTCTACCCATGCAGCACACGCAGCTCCATGGCACAGTGCCGAGAAGTTTTCCAAATCCATCCAGAAGGTCCGCCGTCCACAGACCGGGCAATCCTTGCATTCCATTGTCGAGAGTATTGTTACACCATCTTCTCCGATGACATCGATGTCCCAGACGACGACACTTGATGACTTGAGCAACATTTGGTCGCTCTTTTTGAGAAAGGTTCGCAAAACTTGCCAAGCGGTTTCTCCTGACGAAAAGCATCCAAGTGCTAACGAATCGCCATCTTCTTCATCCACAGAAGCGACATAGACCCGTTGGACTTCATCCGCCATGGCGCTTCGTGGCTGTTGTTGGGTTTGAAGCCTCGCTCAGTTTCGAGCCCATTCCAGTTCAACTACGGCTAAACCGCCAGGGTGGGGTAAAGGCGCATCCGGTTTTTCAATTCGAACATGAAGCGTTTGAATCTGGGATTTCACCGAGAGAATCTCGACCACTTTCTGGGCCATAGTCTCCATCAAAAGAATAGGTTGTTCTGATTCCAGCATAACGGCATCGATAGCGATTTGTATATCGGCATAATTCAAAGTTTGATGGAGTTCTTCGCTGATCTGATGATTTGGAAGTGTCGCCCATACACTGAATACAAACGGTTGTGTATTTTCATGCTCATGTGAGTAATAGCCATGCTTGGCCATGACAGTATAGGCTTCTAAAGCAACACGGATGGTCATACAATCACCTATTCGTCTCGTTCATGGACCCAAATCAAATGATAGCCAAATTGAGTTTTAATTGGCTCTGATACAGATGCAACCGGCATTGTCCAAACCGCTTCTTCGAATTCTCGAACCATTTGTCCTTTACGAAACCATCCGAGGTCCCCACCTTTTTGACTTGAAGGACAGGTGCTCTTTTTACGAGCAAGTTTCTGAAAATCCTTCAATTTACCGACCTTGTCTTTGATTTGAATTGCTTCTGACTTTGAAGTCACGAGGATGTGAGATGCCCATGCACTTGGAGCGACCATGATACAACCCACCGACTACTGTTATTGAAACTCTCGCCATCAAACGCTGAGGTCGTAGGCAAGCAATCGCACATAGGTGCCATAAATCGTTGTAGAGATGGCTAACGATTCTTCATTGAATCGGTCTATAGTGTCCAGATAAGTGTGGTATTCCCAACTGCCACTACCGTAGCAGACAACGGCTCGTCCATTCTTGCCGTTGAGGTCATGAACAAACGGACAGTGGTCCGAATTGCATGGCATTTCATTCGAATCGCCTTGGGCTCCATCGAGTAGACTGAACTGAATATCGTACTTATCGGCGATTTCACTTCGTTCTTGCTTGTAGAGGTCTGTTATTCGAACAATATGCCCATAGTCATCTTCGTGATTGGTGAACAGTCGCAATGAGTTTCCTCTTTCGGAGAAATCAGCATCGACGTGGTTCATGTCGAGGTTGATGTAGAGTCGAAGGTTTTCGCTCAAGCTGCTTTGCATCTGTTCGACATATGCTCGACTGCCCCACAATCCTTCCTCTTCGCCACCCCAAGTACAGAATCGAATTGTTCGCTCAGGGGTTCCAGTTTCATTGACAACTTCAGCAATTTGACG
>JAACDG010000185.1 GCA_009937025.1 Methanobacteriota archaeon | reverse complement strand
GAACGAATATTTAGCCAAAAATGTCCAAATAAACGAGGCAATCTTTGGCCCGAAGGAACCTTCCATCCACTCAAGTTAATCCATGTAGGATTGCCAGCCTTTACCAAGAAACGAGATGCTTGGCGTTCTCGCCAAGAAGCCGTACCTGCTTTACAATCGCTCATCACGGAATCAAAGCACATCATTTCTCCAGAGACATTAATTCGATTATTGAAAGGCTGGGCGCCTCTTATCGAAGAGTACAACAGTGAATTCGAACCCATCGAAGTCGATGGCCCACTCTTGCTTTCCTGTTCAGTACCCAGTGGTGAATCCTTGATTGCAGCATGGGCTGGGGCGCGTTTGACATTGATGCTTGATGAAAAAGCAAGGGATGTTTTACGACTGAAACTCGGCATGCCATTCCAAGCCGATGATGAGGAGGAGTGAAAAGTATGCGAATTCAATTCTGCCTTCTTCTCGTTCTTTTGAGTCTTTTAGCAATCCCTCTTGCTTCACCCGAAGTTGAAGACCCCTTGAACCTCGTCGCTTCAAAAACCCTCCCGGAACAAAGCAGTTCACAAACAGTAATCCATGAAAACTTCCTCCCTAAGAATGGACCATATGAGGTTGAAACTTCACCTGAAATGATACTTCTTTCATGGTGGAAATGGAGTGAAGAAACACATTCAGACTGGCCAGATGACGATGCACAATCCCGACTTGGTGAACTCGGTCTTGAAGACGATACTGTTTCGCTGTACAATGAACAGCAGGGAGACGGTTTAACCCTTGAAGAAGGTCTGAATCTTGGCCGACAACACACACGTCAGCAACAAACTCTCACCTTGAACGGTTCTCTTGATGTGGTGAGCAATGATGACAATCAATGGTTTCTACGCTTTCCAGTTGAAATGACGCCACTTGTGAATTTAAGCGATAATACAGTGTTGTATTTTTTCATTACCGAGGATATTGCAACAGATAACCATGGACGTCAAGCATCGCATTTAGTTCGAGACATGAAACCAGAAATCGGCTTTTCCAATCAACAAGGAAACACCACCAAAACCATCTGGGAAATACCGCCTGAACATTTGTTGGCCGCAGGTGTCGATTTGGAATCGAACCCCTATGGTTGGCATATTACGCTGGCCTTTTTTGGAGAATCGGAAGATGATGATACCAATCGTTTACTTGCACTGTATCACACATCCTTGCCTACGCGCTGGGAAAACAGTACAACCGGACATTTTGCCCTCCCCCTGTTCCTCCTTCTTTTTGCCAGTGTTCTTGCATCAGGGGCGGTGTCCAGTGCGATGAAGAGAGAAAGAGGTATGCCGAAATTAAATGCTGAATGGGTTGCTGGAGAACACCCAATCGCCCATTTCATGTTCTCTTCAGGCAATCGAAAAGTTACGGTGAAATCATGCAATGCAGAACAACCCTGGCACATCAAAGGAGGATTCAAGACCAAACGAATGGCTCCAAATTCAGAGTTGAGTTTTTCTTTACGATTCAAAGAACAACACGATGCAGATTGTCAAATCTCCTTGGGTCTTGAAGTCGAAGAACTTGGAAGCTGGACACAATACCTACGTCTTTCTTCACCCGTACGTCATCCAACAACAGAAGGGCAAAGTGTTGAAACCTATGACCAAGAAGCATCGAATGGTGAAAGCAATGAATCTTGATGAGACCGACCGCGCACTCTTGGCAGCCATGCTTGAAGATGCACGCATCAGTCAACGTGCTTTGGCACGAAAAGTCGGTATCGCTCAAGGTACCGTTCTTAATCGACTTCGGAGAATGGAAGATGCTGGAATCATTACTGGATACAGCGTCATCTTAGATCCAGCATCAATGGGGTGGACAATGACCATCATGGCAGGTCTTCGGATTGTCAAAGGCCGAATGATTGACGTCCAGAAAAAAATAGCTGCAGACCCGCGTGTCTTTGCCGTTTATGACGTAACTGGAGAATGGGATTCGATGGTTCTTGCACGAGTGAAAAACCGTGAAGACCTTGATAATTTAACCAAGACAGTCTTCACGCTTGATGGCGTTTCACGCTCTTTTACCCATGTTGTCCTCAACACGGTGAAGGAAGATGGTATGCCGAAACCGCCCTCTGATGATTGATTTAATCGTTCGAATCAAGAGGGTCTTCCTGTTCAATGAAGGGAGACAAATCCACAGCTAAACTCTTCAAAGATTCGACAACTCTTGTTTCTGGTTTGAGTGCTTTTAACAATTCATTTCGCAACACATGACAGACCTTTACATCGAGGCTTTCAAGGCGTTGTGTCAATGTTTTTTGTAACCGCCCACCCGTTCTGTCCCAATCCATCAAGAGGCAGATGCTCGGCCCACCGTCTCTATTTCGGGTGCCGTAATGTTCGTACAAATAGG
>JAACDG010000184.1 GCA_009937025.1 Methanobacteriota archaeon | reverse complement strand
ATCAAACGCTGAACAACTGCTGCTTGCCCACGAATTTGATTGACGGACTGGGGGCGGTGTCTTTCAACCCAAAGTTCGCTCATACACTGATGTCATTGCCGAGCCTCCTTGAACATTCCCTTTTCAATCGAAGAAATTCCAAGTCGAGAGAGTCTCTCTATCATGTATTTTTTCATATTCTCACTCTCGCTTTTGTGGGCGTAGAGGGGAAAAGACAGTATATGGCGCAGGGCTTGAACGCATTGAGCCCCATGCCACGCGAGACAGCCCCCCGTCGGACCACTTTGACCATCTTCCTCGTTTTGATGTTTTTATTTGCAGATTTACTGTTGCCTCAGGCAATTGACTATGAGGTGGAACTCGCAGAGCAGCACAGCGTTTCTCTTGTCACTTCAATGTACTCTGCTTCCGCTGACACATATATCGATGAATTCAATCCTACCACCAATTACAATCAAAGTGGAACAGGATATCTCGGTGTTTCTGATGCTGGATTTGAAAGTCGACTTTTGTTTGAATTCCCAATGAATTTCACTTCGTCCAGCACTGTACATTCAGCAACGCTGAACATTGTGTGCGATGAAAATTCACTTTCATCATCTGATATCATCATTTATCCAGCATCTCTTTCCACTTGGAATACATCTACAACAACATGGGCTCAAGCAGATATCGGTACTCCATGGAATACTTTTGGCGCAGATGGTACGAGTGACCGTGGTGCGTGGGAACCACCGTTCCGCGCCTCGACCAACGGCACTTTTTCACTCAATGTCACGGGAATTGCACAAGAAGCTGCGTTGTCAAATGAATCCTCGGTAAGTCTTCTGCTTTCTGCACTTAGTTCACAATATGAATGCTTCCTTTCCGACACATCCAATCTGTTAGAACGTCCAGAACTAATTCTGGTGACGTCGACTTCAGCAGCAGGTAATGGAGGCTCTGTAACTTCGGATTTCGCTGTTGATGATGCGCCATTAATGAGCGGAGACTTGATCTTGACTGCGGACACAACCCCTACCCTTTCCTACAACTCGTTGGTTGGGAGTCATGTCGAATACCACCTCTCTCTCGATAATCAATTCAAGGTTGCAAACGACCTCGAATGGCATTATTCAACATTATGGAACACGTTCACAACGACAGCAACCAGTGGCATGTTCTCAGTCCCTCTCAGTGAGCAATTTTCGAACGGAACACAAGTGTATTATCGTGTGCGAAGCATTGATTCAACGGATACTTTAAGCGACTGGTCGGCAACCAAAAATTTCCTTCTACCATCCCATTCTGTCACAGATAATGGTGATGGTACAGCAAGTATCGAAGTCGATATTAACGACCTTGGTGCAGTTGGTAATTTCATTGAAGACTCGTATTCAAATCAGTTGAGTAAGAATTCCAAATATGGCTCGACCGACCTCTTGGAAACCAGTGTTACCTCGAACAAAGAATCACTTATTCATGTCCGTTTCCACTTGGGGTTACTCGGTCTTCCATCGAATGCAACAATTGTCGATGCACATCTCAACCTTACCCGGGATACAGCATCCAACAACGCTCTTCTCTCGATGCATGAAATGGTTCCAAACCAATGGATTGAAAGTGAAGTCACTTGGAACCGTGGTTCCAACTCGAACAGTTGGGCAGACGGTGGACGTACCTTTTCATCAACCGCTTCTGACACCGGAATCAACGGTTCTCAAACCAGTTCTAAATTCGGCTTTGAATTCACCGATGTCTTGCAGTCTTGGTTGAACAGTGGTTCAACCGACAGTGCTGATTTCATGATTACAGCACGAGGCCAAAACGAAGCGTATTCATCAACCGGAACCAAGAGCACCGTGTTTTATTCTTCTGACGCTCTGGATGATGCGAAGAAGCCTGCAGTTTCGATTACCTATACATGGGGCCCAACTACTCCTATGGCCTCTGTGAGTTTGACTGGACCACTCGGTGGTGAAGCCGTTTGGAATCAATCTGGACACAACTTCACTGCAAATTTGACACCATCTGTAACTTGGACTCCTTCTTCTGTAAACCATGACATGATTCTCCAACTGGCAACCGATGAACAATTCAGAAACCGAGTTTGGGTTTCCAACACTGCTGTGGATACTGATTTCACACCATCTGATGGTATACTCAACATGACTGGAAACCTTGCCTTGACTGCTGGAAACATGTACTTTTGGAGAATGGCCTATCAAGATTCAGATGGGCGCTTTGGAGATTGGTCCACGTCGAATTTCCTTGTGAGTTCACTCGAAAGTACTTGGCTTGGCGGAGACCGATATGAGTTCCGAATGAAGCATGGTAATGGAACAACTGATGGTTTGTATCCTGAATGTCTTGACACCTATGTCGACAGTGGTACACCCTCACAAAATTATAACGATGAATCGACACTTCTCATCTCATACAACACCTATCCAATCGAAGCACTTGGTCTCTTGAATTGCAACCTGCGCTCAAATCTTCTCCCTGCTGGATACGCTGTTGAATCCGCTCACCTTTCGGTGATGATTGCAAGTTCTCCATCAAATTCACCGAAAGTTGCAGTCTGGGAAAGCCGCCAACACAATTGGACCGATGATGGCGCGACTTGGTCAAGCTACGATGGAACAAATAACTGGGGTATGGCAGGTGCAAAGGGCTGGGAACGTTCCTCATTACTTGACTCAGTTCAACTTGACACATCCTATGTCACAGGTGATAGTATCGAATGGAATGTCACCTTGGGTGTTCAAAACGCAATGCGTGAGAACCGTAGTGTTGATTTCTTGATTGGAATTCTCGGCACTGGAACAGGTCAAAGCCGTGAAGTTCAATTGTATCCTGGTATAGCAGCAGATGCTCAAAGGCCTGAATTGTCTTTTGTTTATGTTCCAGGTTCCAATGCAGTTCCAAATAACCCTGTACCCCTCACTCCGTTGAACGGTACCTGGTCTATGGGTAGCGGTGTTGACCTCACTCCAAATAAGCGACCAACGCTTACATGGTCATTTGGTGGAAATTTAGCAGTTGGTGGTTGGGCAGTTCAAATGGATACATCGCCAACATTCGATTCCACTTCTCTTCTGACGATGACTTCATGGAACGATGCTGGATTTGATGCCACGAACTTGTCATACGACCCAGTTGCAGATTTGGATGATGGTGCAACATGGTATTGGAGGGTTCGAGCTATATCTTCGACCAACCAAATCGGTAATTGGTCGAATTCCTTTTCCTTCTCCATCCCCGATTTGACCACATGGCAAACATGTCCAGATGGTTCGTGTGCTTCGGTTGAATTGCATCATAGAGAGGCAATGCCGAGTTTAAATCTCCCGAACTTCTTGGATACGTATGTGATTGAATCTGGAAGTGGTTCATCGAATACATACAATTCTTCATCGCAAATGAAAGTCGGTGCAGTTGCGTATGACCGACAAGCCATTTCGCTTATTCGAATACCTCTAAATTCGATTCCACAGCCGACAAATGCACGCATCACCTCTGCTCAAATGAACCTCTATTCTGAATATTCATCATCCGCAGGTGAACCAATTGCTGTTCGTCCAGTGTATCAAAATTGGACAACAAGTGCGAATGATATAACCTATGATGGAACGAATAATTGGTCGCAACTTGGAGGACGGGACCTTGGCGTTGACCTTGGACCATATGTTGATTTGCAAGATTCAGTCAGTGCTGGTTGGATGACTTGGGATGTTAGTGCAGCAGTACAGGCTGCATTGGCTTCCGGTTCTTCGACCCTTTCATTGGCCCTGTATGCATCCAATGATATCACTGCTTATTCGAACGGACCGAACGTCGTGACCTTTACTTCTACTGAAGGCCTTTCCAGTCAACACCCATGGCTCAATTTGACCTGGTCGCACGGTACAAGTCCAGTTCCAACTTCGACGGGAGTCAACAGTGGGCCAGCAAATGATACCCTCTCATGGGATACTACCTCGCACGCACTTCTTGCCGACGAGACGCCCCTCTTCTCATGGAATTCTCCCTCTTCGTTAACCGCTGATGCATGGCGAATTCACATTTTTGCTGATTCCACAGATGACATGGCGGGCCGATACACCTTCGATTCACGAGTTGATTCGAGCATGTTTGATCTGACAAATCAAACATTCCAGCCTACTTTGCCAATCGATTATTCACAAACGGTTCGATGGACTGTTCAACCGATTCAATCTGGAATGATTGGTCCACAAAGTAACTCTACCATATTCCACATTCCTGATACGGATGCTGGTGAAATCGATTCCACGCATGCGTGGGTTTCCCTCCAAGAAGGTGCAATTGTTGAATCTGAATCATACCCAAGAATCACCCAAGACACAACATTGGATGAAGGTAATTCATTTGGAAATAACGGTGGGTCTTCATATCTCTCTGTTGGCCAAAGTCCTACAAACAGCATACTGTATTCGACAACTTTGATGGAAATCGATTTTTCAACACTCCCACTCCCAACATCGTATGAAATCAATAATGCTACTTTAGAAATCAGTGTTGTTGCCGGTTCTGATGAAATATTCGTTACTGTTTCTGAAATGATTACCGGGTGGGATGAAAGTTCAAGTTGGGCTCATCCTGGAAACAACACGACCTCATGGATGGGTACAGGCGCATACCATTCTGTTGACAGCGACATACCTGAAACAAATGGATTCTGGATTAACGGCAGCAGTACCTTTGAAATCAACGTCACTGCGATGCTTCAACATGCGATTGAACGGGGTCAAGAGAGCCTTAATATTCTAATTCAACCAGAAGAAATCGATGGCACAGTTGATGGCACATATTACATTGCCAGCAGTGAATACTCAAGTATCTCTGACCGACCGAAACTCACCATGAATTATGAATTAACATCGCCTTGGTCCCCTTCTCACCCTACGAATATGGGTCCAGCAGATGGTTCCACACTTTGGAATCTTTCAGCATCGACTCCAAGTGGTGCTGAATTTGTA
Organism: Methanobacteriota archaeon; assembly: GCA_009937025.1. Taxonomy (GTDB): domain Archaea; phylum Thermoplasmatota; class Poseidoniia; order Poseidoniales; family Poseidoniaceae; genus MGIIa-L1. The sequence continues at coordinate 1,428 of JAACDG010000184.1, read as the reverse complement.
GATGCGAATTGGTCATCCAGTGATAGCAACCATACCCAATGGGTCTTGTGCGGTTCATCAAACGACCGAATGACTCAAGATCTGGATTGTATCGATTCGAATTCAGTTGCTGATGGAAATGTTACAAATGCGACATGGGATGCCCAAAACCTGACCTTGACCGCTTCGGGCATCGACAAGGGCGACGACTGGAAATACTGGCGTGTTCGTGGAGACCAAGATGGCCGTATTGGACACTGGTCGAATGTTCAGAAATTCCGCGTCCCTGATGACCAAGGTTTCACAGATGGGTTAGGAAACTACACTGTTCAAGTGAGTCGTGGTTCCATATTCTCGCAAACAGGCCTTCTCCCAGATGTGCCTGATGCCGAGATATCATCTTCTGCCACAGGCAATCTTGGTTCATCCACTCAACTCAATCTCGGAACTTCTGCATCGGGTACGGGTGAAAGTCAGATTTACCTTGAATTTGATTTGAGTTCAATGCCTTGGCCTACGGCCATGACTCCAACCGCCATGCTTCTTGGAATGTATCGAACTGGTGTAACCGGTACAACATCTACGACAATTTCTGCACATGCGTGTTCATCTTTTACCGAATCTTCAGTGACTTGGAATACCAATGTTCCTTGTATCTCAAGTGAAATCACTCGTTCAACGCTCACACTCACCCCAGCCTCTGGTTGGGTCGAATGGGATCTCACCAGTCTTGCTCAAAGTAATGTAGCAAACGGCAATCTAACGATGACAATTCTCTTGAAGTCTGTAGGTACTCCTTCTACCAATCATGCCTTCTATTCATCAGAAGGCATCAATGATACATACAGGCCTCGGTTAGTTGTTCAGTATGTCGATAACGTCAATGGCATCCAACCTCCGGCTCAGCCTGTTTTGAACTCACCTCAAGACGGACAAGTGCTCTACAATATCTCTGCTCCAACTTTGCAGCCTGATGACAAACCAATTCTCACATGGTCTGCAGTCAGTGGCGCAACCGGATACGTCGTTACGATTGCAAATGAAACCGGTGTCTACAAATTCAATTCTTGGGAAGCGAGTGAAATCATCGGTACTTCATTCCGATTTACCGACTCACTTACGACAGGTGAAGTGTTTACTTGGTGGGTACAAGGTGTCAATCAATCAATTCCTGGTCCTTCATCCTCGCGCTGGAGTTTTGCCATCGGAGACCCACATCATACCGATAACAGTGACTTGACCTATACCTACACCTTCCAAACTGGTAACGAAGTGATGCAATTTGGACATACCAATATTCGAGAAACACACCTCAGTGAAGCGAACCCAGCGACGAACTATGGCGATGCTGCACTTGCTGAATTGGGTACCTACTTCGGTGCGAATTCTGGTATGGAAGCCAGATTCACCTTTGCATTGGACAATAACCAAGTTCCTCTCCCTGCTTTT
>JAACDG010000183.1 GCA_009937025.1 Methanobacteriota archaeon | reverse complement strand
TTCACGATGCGTTTGGAGCCCACCCCAATCATATGCATTTTGTTCGATCGTCGGCAATCACTTCATTTGTACGAACCCACACCAATCAAAATGGGAAAGGAATTCTCTTCGAAATGGCCCCTGGCCTGTTTACAGATATTGTAAAGCCGACGATGTCCATCAAGGAAGTGGAAGCTGTCGACTCAAACGAACAACTCCTTTCAGAATATCTGATCTCTTGAGGTGAAAAAATGGAAACACAAACAAAATTGGAAGAAATAAGCAAAAAGTGGGATTCGCTAACAACTGAGGAAAAGGAACAGCAAACCAAGGCCTTTCTTAAACAAAATCCGTTTATCGTCAACCGCGATAATGGCAACATTCGCACATCAGAAAAATCGGGTTTCATTGTTATTGAACTCGCTGACACAGAATCATTTGAATCGAACCCCATGCCTGAGGTTCATTCATTCAAAGACCCAGATGAGGCGAATAAGAAGGTCGAGGAACTTTACCCTAGTTGCACTCCTGAATGGAAGGAAGTGATCTGCAAAGCTTGCGTTATCGAGTTCGAGGTCGCCGTCGGAAAGAGAAAAAAAGCGAGCCAAGTGCCAGCTACTGATGAAGAAATGGTAATTGAAAACTCACATCAACACATACGACAACTAATCCAGTCACACGTGGATATGCTTGGACGGAACAGCTCGAATTCCAAGAAAACCAAAATCGGCTTTCGCAAATATTCAACTCTTGAGGAAATCAAGGCAGATTACTTGCAGCAGGTCGAGGAGAGCACGACTCAGTTAGCGATTTATATCCAAAAAAATCACGCAGTTAGAGATGGAAAACACCGAATCTTGAGCAAAGCCGAAAAGACAGAGAGCACATCGCACAGCAGCAACGAAATAGAGCCAACATTGGTCGAAGAGGTCGGCTTAAGAGTGGCCCCCGATCCCGATTTTGTCGACCTCATTTACTCATTTTTCTACCCCGGCGAAGAACCGACAATTGGAGAAGTTATCGCACGGAGCCATTACCTCATTGCGATGAATTACGAGGGAGAAGACACCCATTTCCGCCAGTCACTCACTTCCAAAGGCAGGATTGGAGTAACCACCGTTTCAGACTTCAAGGAAACAGTCCAAATGATGACAAAGTATCACTTTACAACCCAACCAATTCTCGATCCAAACACCGGGGCTTGCGTGGGGAGCCTGAATTTAGAGCGAATGGTTGGTCTCATCCACCATGAAAGTGAATTCCTACCAAGCACGCTGAATCTGAAAGATTTACAACAATCAGGGTTATTGGGTCCAAGGCCACCAATGCTCGATGAGAACGCATCAATCGCTTTGGCTGAGGCCCTGTTTGCTAAAGGGTGCCAAGCTATTTTGTTTGAACATCGCCCACCTCTCCAGCCAGATCCTACTGGCTCGCAAGAGGGCCGAGCAACTTTGGAGGCTGGTCTTCATATCATGACACCAGTAGACATCGTTGCTTACATCACAGAGTGAAGACGTTCTTTCTGCTCAACCTTAGCGGATTCATTTTTCGAATCAAGGTGCTCATTGTTCCAACCAATTTCCGCCCTAGACCGCCGATATTATAGGTGGATCATATGACAGTTATTCCAAGACGCCGTTCGAATTATTGGGTACGAAAATCAGACAACCGTTCGCTAAGGGCTGTGCCTGGATCATTGCGCCGGCGAGAAAACAAGACGGAGGGGGCTGAGTAATGCTTCTGTATTCTTTATTGCTCGGGGGACTGCTATTTGCAGTGTTGTTGCCCATTGCGCGCGAAATTTCTGCCATGATGTGGGTTGTTAGCGGTTGCATTCTGCTCCCCCTTGGCGCCGGCTTGTTTCTCTCACCATTATTGCTGATTGTCACCATCCCAGCAGCAATTTGTTACATTTTCATCCCATCTCTTGATTTCATGATCGGAGTCTACTTGATTTTACTGACATTTGGATTTCCCTTCTTGCAAGCAATAGGAGGGGGGATTTGCAAAATGATCCTTCATCCCACGGGCTTTATTTCTGTTTTTGTTCTCGTATTTGTTGGATTATATACTCTCGTCGATATGACAAGTGGCGGGCTTGTATTCGCGGGCGTTGTATGTCTTGTCGGACTGTGCGGCCGCCCGCGCCTCGGAACCCCATCAATGAAGGATAGAAATTATGG